>NZ_LT629778.1:3352708-3657500 GCF_900105485.1 Pseudomonas granadensis
TCGACAACCGCGGCAGCCACTTCTATCTGGCGATGTACTGGGCTCAGGCCCTGGCTGCCCAGACCGAAGACGCTGCACTGCAAGCGCAGTTCGCGACGCTGGCCAAAACCCTGACCGAGAACGAGGCGACCATCGTTGCCGAGCTCAACGCCGTTCAGGGCAAGCCAGTCGACATCGGCGGTTACTACCACGCCGACGCCGAGCTGATCAGCCAGGCCATGCGCCCAAGCGCAACCTTCAACGCGGCGATTGCTGCGCTGGTTTAAGGTTGTAGTGCGGTAAACAAACCCCGGCCCTGTGCCGGGGTTTGTGTTTTCAGACTTTGTGATCAGCACAAAACCCTTGCAGGAGTGAGCCTGCTCGCGATAGCGGTATACCATTCACCATAAATGGCAACTGATGCACCGCTATCGCGAGCAGGCTCACTCCTACAGGGGATTGGGTTTCACACTTCAGAATTGAGGATGATTTATGGAATGGCTGCCCCACATCACCGTCGCCACCATTGTCGAAAAAAACGGTCGCTTCCTGATGGTCGAAGAACACAAGGCCGGGCGCAATGTGTTCAATCAGCCCGCCGGGCATCTCGAGCCGGATGAAACCCTGATCGAAGCCGCCGTGCGCGAAACCCTCGAAGAAACCGGCTGGGACGTCGAGCCCACCGGCGTCATCGGCATTTACCTGTACACCGCGCCGAGCAACGGCGTGACTTACCAGCGTGTGTGCTTCAGCGCCAAAGCCGTCAAACACCACCCGGACTATCAGCTCGACGACGGCATCCTCGGCGCCAAGTGGCTGACCCGCGACGAATTATTGGCTCAACGGGACAACTGGCGCAGCGAGCTGATCATGCGCTGCATCGACGATTACCTGGCCGGCCATCACTTCAGCCTCGAACTGATCCGCCCTTCCCTTTAGCCTTGCGGCCGCGAGCCTGATAGAATCGCGCCCTTTTCCAAGACACTCATTGAATCCCTATGCGTGATCCAGCCCCTTCTGACACATCCAAGAAGCGCGTCATTGTCGGCATGTCCGGCGGCGTGGACTCTTCCGTTTCCGCTCTCCTGCTGATCGAACAGGGGTATGAGGTGGAAGGCCTGTTCATGAAGAACTGGGAAGAAGACGACGGAACGGAATACTGCACCGCCATGGACGACCTGGCGGATGCTCAGGCTGTCTGCGACAAGATCGGTATCAAACTGCACACCGCCAACTTCGCCGCCGAGTACTGGGACAACGTGTTCGAGCACTTCCTGGCCGAATACAAGGCCGGACGCACGCCGAACCCGGACATCCTGTGTAACCGCGAGATCAAGTTCAAGGCGTTCCTCGACTACGCGATGATGCTTGGCGCCGACCTGATCGCCACCGGCCACTACGTGCGCCGCCGCGACATCGATGGCCGCACCGAACTGCTCAAGGGCCTGGATCCGAACAAGGATCAGAGCTACTTCCTGCACGCCGTTGGCGGTGAACAAATCGCCAAGACCCTGTTCCCGGTCGGCGAACTGGAAAAGCCGGAAGTGCGCGCGATTGCCGAGAAATATGAGCTGGCGACCGCCAAGAAGAAGGATTCCACCGGGATCTGCTTCATCGGCGAGCGGCGCTTCAGCGACTTCCTCAAGCAATACCTGCCGGCGCAACCGGGCGAGATCAAAACCACCGAAGGCGAAGTCATCGGCCGTCACCACGGCTTGATGTACCACACTATCGGTCAGCGCCAGGGCCTTGGCATCGGTGGCTTGAAAGACGCCGGCGATGAACCGTGGTACGTGCTGCGCAAGGATCTGGACGTCAACGAACTGATCGTCGGCCAGGGCAACAACCATCCGTGGCTGTTCTCCGGCGCCCTGCTCGCTTCGGACATCTATTGGGTCAACCCGATCGACCTGAGCCAGCCGCTGCGCCTGACTGCCAAAGTGCGTTATCGCCAGAGCGATCAGGCCTGCACCCTGGAGAAAACCGCCAGCGGCTATCGCGCCGTGTTCGACGAACCGCAACGCGCGGTGACGCCGGGCCAATCGGTGGTGTTCTATGACGGTGAAATCTGCCTCGGCGGCGGCGTGATCGAAGTCGCCGAGCCGTGGAGCGGCCAGGCATGAGCCCGACTCAGGAGCAACTGACGGCGCTGGGCGGTGTGTTTCTGGCCGCCGTGCTGGTCGACCGCATCGCCAAGACCGGCCAGACCAACGAAGCTGGCCTGAGCTGCATGCTCGGCAGCCTGCTGGTGCGCGACCCGAAAGACACGCTGGACGTGTACGGCGGCGATGACATCAATCTGCGCGAAGGTTATCGGGCGCTGATTGGCGCTTTGGAGCGCGATCCGAGCACCTTGCAGCGCGAGCCGCTGCGTTATGCGCTATCGATGCTAGGCCTGGAACGTCAACTGGCCAAACGCGACGACATGCTCGACACCATCAGCAAGCGTTTGCCGCAGATCCAGTCGCAGGTCGAGCACTTCGGCCCGGCCCACGAAAACGTGGTGGCGGCTTGCGGCGCGCTGTATCAGGACACCCTGAGCACCTTGCGCCAGCGCATTCAGGTGCACGGCGACATGCGCAACCTGCAACAACCGAGCAATGCCTCGAAGATTCGCGCCCTGCTGCTGGCCGGGATTCGTTCGGCGCGCTTGTGGCGCCAGCTCGGCGGGCATCGCTGGCAGTTGGTGATCAGCCGCCGCAAGCTGCTCAAAGAGCTGTATCCGCTGATGCGCAGCGAGTAAACGCGGCGCAATACCGGTTTTGTAGTCTGTAACGCGTAATACGCCGGTCAGTTGGCGACGGACCGGCGGATTTTTTCATGTATGATACGCGCCCCATTTCGTTGCCCGACTGTCCGAGAACACCCCATGCAGCTCTCTTCGCTCACTGCGGTTTCCCCTGTTGACGGCCGCTACGCCGGCAAAACCCAGGCCCTGCGCCCGATTTTCAGCGAGTACGGCCTGATCCGTGCCCGCGTTCTGGTTGAAGTACGCTGGCTCCAGCGCCTCGCCGCCCACGCCGGTATCCCTGAAGTGCCGGCCTTCTCCGCCGAGGCCAACGCCGTTCTCAATGAACTGGCTGAAAACTTCTCGCTGGAGCACGCCGAGCGCGTCAAAGAGATCGAGCGCACCACCAACCACGACGTCAAGGCGATCGAATACCTGCTCAAGGAGCAGGCGGCCAAGCTGCCGGAGCTGGCCAAGGTCAGCGAGTTCATCCACTTTGCCTGCACCAGCGAAGACATCAACAACCTGTCGCACGCGCTGATGCTGCGCGAAGGCCGTGACGACGTGATGCTGCCGCTGATGCGCCAGACCGCCAACGCCATCCGCGAACTGGCCATCCGTTTCGCTGACGTGCCGATGCTGTCGCGCACCCACGGCCAACCAGCCTCGCCAACCACGTTGGGCAAAGAGCTGGCGAACGTGGTTTACCGTCTCGAGCGGCAGATCGCGCAAGTCGCTGCCGTACCGCTGCTGGGCAAGATCAACGGCGCCGTCGGCAACTACAACGCGCACCTGTCGGCCTACCCGCAGATCGACTGGGAAGCCAACGCCCGCGCCTTCATCGAAGACGAGCTGGGCCTGGGCTTCAACCCGTACACCACGCAGATCGAACCGCACGACTACATCGCTGAGCTGTTCGACGCGATCGCGCGATTCAACACCATCCTGATCGACTTCGACCGTGACATCTGGGGCTACATCTCCCTGGGTTATTTCAAGCAGCGCACCATTGCTGGCGAAATCGGTTCGTCGACCATGCCGCACAAGGTCAACCCGATCGACTTCGAAAACTCCGAAGGCAACCTGGGCATCGCCAACGCATTGTTCCAGCACCTGGCGAGCAAACTGCCGATCTCCCGCTGGCAGCGCGACCTGACCGACTCCACCGTTCTGCGCAACCTCGGTGTCGGCTTCGCCCACAGCGTGATCGCTTACGAAGCCAGCCTCAAAGGCATCAGCAAGCTCGAACTCAACGAGCAGAAGATTGCCGCTGACCTCGACGCGTGCTGGGAAGTGCTGGCCGAGCCGATCCAGACCGTGATGCGCCGCTACAACATCGAAAACCCGTACGAAAAGCTGAAAGAACTGACCCGCGGCAAGGGCATCAGCCCTGAAGCGCTGCAGACTTTCATCGATGGCCTGGACATGCCAGCCGAAGCGAAAGCCGAGCTCAAGCAACTGACCCCGGCCAACTACATCGGCAACGCTGTGGCACAAGCCAAACGCATCTGATCGACCGTTTGCCCCGTTCAAGACGCCCGGCCGCGCCGGGCGTTTTTATTCCCGTCTGAAAAGTGCTTTTTTTCAATAGGTTACATATGAATTCCGATATTCCTCTTCAACTTCTGGGCGGCCTCACGGCACGCGAATTCCTGCGTGACTACTGGCAGAAAAAACCTCTGCTGATCCGTCAGGCGATTCCTGACTTCGAAAGCCCGATCGACGCCGACGAGCTGGCCGGCCTGGCCCTGGAAGAAGAAGTCGAATCGCGCCTGGTCATCGAGCACGGCGAGCGCCCATGGGAACTGCGTCGCGGCCCGTTCGCCGAAGACGAGTTCAGCAAATTGCCGGAAAAAGAGTGGACCCTGCTGGTACAAGCGGTCGACCAGTTCGTCCCGGAAGTCAGCGAGCTGCTGGAAAACTTCCGTTTTCTGCCGAGCTGGCGCGTCGACGACGTGATGATCAGCTTCGCCGCTCCCGGTGGCAGCGTTGGCCCGCACTTCGATAACTACGACGTGTTCCTGCTGCAAGGCCACGGTAAGCGCAACTGGAAAATCGGCCAGATGTGCAATTCCGAGAGCCCGCTGCTGCAACACGCCGACCTGCGCATCCTCGCCGAATTCGAACAGACCGAAGAATGGGTCCTGGAACCGGGCGACATGCTTTACCTGCCGCCGCGCCTGGCTCATTGCGGTGTCGCGGTCGACAACTGCATGACCTACTCGGTCGGCTTCCGCGCGCCGAGCGCTGCTGAAGTACTCACCCACTTCACCGACTTCCTCAGCCAGTTCCTGACTGACGAAGAGCGCTACACCGACGCCGATGCCAAGCCGGCGGCCGACCCGCATCAGATCCAGCACGATGCGCTGGACCGCCTGAAGAGCTTGCTTGCCGAGCACATGAGCGACGAGCGTCTGCTGCTGACGTGGTTCGGCCAGTACATGACCGAGCCGCGCTACCCGGAACTGGTGGTCGGCCCGGAAGACGTCGAGGAGGAAGATTTCCTCGCTGCCCTGCAGGACGGCGCCGTGCTGATTCGCAACCCGAGCGCGCGTCTGGCCTGGTCGGAAGTCGATGACGACCTGCTGCTGTTCGCCAGCGGCCAGAGCCGTTATCTGCCGGGCAAACTGCGCGAACTGCTGAAGCTGATCTGCGCCGCTGACGCCCTGCACGCCGATAACGTCGGCGACTGGCTGAACGACGAAGACGGTCGCAGCCTGCTCTGCGAACTGGTCAAGCAAGGTAGCCTGGGGTTCGCCGATGAATAAAATTCGCGTTCGTGTCGCAGACTGGCAGAAGGACATCGCCGAGATCCGGCGCATTCGTGAAACGGTGTTCATCGCCGAACAATCGGTGCCACCCGAGCTTGAGTGGGACGCGGACGACGCGACCGCCGTGCATTTTCTGGCGTTTGAAGGCGACTACCCGATCGGCACCGCGCGTTTGCTGCCCGATGGACACATCGGCCGGGTCTCGGTGCTGAAAGACTGGCGCGGAATGAAAGTCGGCGACGCGCTGATGCAAGCGGTCATCGCCGAAGCGGAAGCGCGCGGCCTGAAGCAGCAAATGCTCAGCGCACAGGTGCAGGCCACGGCGTTCTACGAGCGCCTGGGTTTCAGCCTGGTCAGCGAGGAATTCCTCGAGGCCGGGATTCCGCATGTCGACATGGTTCGGCATTCGGCCTGAGCACTGCACTGATCGTTCCCACGCTCTGCCTGGAAATGCCTCTCGGGACGCTCCGCGTCCCTTGCGGCATGTGACGCAGAGCGTCACGGGCTGCATTCCTTTGCTGCGCGTGGGAACGATCAGGCAAGCCCCCCCCAAAAAACCGCCCCGCCATCTCACGATGCCGGGGCGCTTTGCTGTCTACGATTCAACTTGCCCCACCCCGGGCCGACAAACTGGCAATATCAAGCCTTTCGAACGCGGAGATAACGGACATGTCCCTACGCACCCTGCTCACCACACTGCTGCTCGGCTGCAGCTTTTCGGTGCTGGCAGCCACAGAAATCGTGCCCCTCAATTACCGCACCAGCGCCGACATGCTGCCGATGGCGCAAGACTTCCTCGGCAAGGACGGCCAGGTCAGCGCCTATGGCAATCAGCTGATCATCAAGGCCGACCCGGACAAGATCCAGGAACTCAAGGCGCTGATCGGGCAACTCGACACCGCGCCCAAGCGCTTGCTGATCACCGTCGATACCAATGAAAACAACGGCCGTGGCGACGAAGGCTATTCAGTCAACGGCGCGCAGCCGAATCAGACCCGCATCATCAGCCGCAGCACCACCAGCCGTAACGGCGGCGTCCAGCAGGTCCAGACCAGTGAAGGCACGCCGGCGCTGATCCAGGTTGGCCAGAGCGTGCCGATCACCAACACCCAGAGCGATTCCTACGGCGGCTACAGCAGCGAGACCCAATACCGCAACGTCACCCAGGGTTTCTACGTCACCGCCAGCGTCACCGGCGACACCGTTCATCTGGCGATCAGCACCAACCGTGACCGCATGAGCCAGGAACGTCCCGATGTAGTGAACGTGCAAAGTACCGACACAACCGTCACCGGGCGCCTCGGTGAGTGGATCACTCTGGCGGGCGTCAACAGCCAGACTCAGGCCGATAAACAGGGCCTGGCCCGCAGCTACTCGACTCAAGGCCGCGATGACATGACCTTGCGGGTGAAAGTCGACGCACTGGACTAAAGCACCGAAAACTGACTGATTAGTCGTATTGGACGAAAGATGTAGTGCTCTAAAAAAAGCACTACAAAACGTTTGACGCGAAAAAAAAGCGAAGGCATGATGGCCTCGCTCCCGCTAATCAGGGGCCCTGGCAAGGGCCTTCGAAGCGCCGCCCGCACCTACCCCGCGAGCCGTTTCGTGTCTGTACCGCCCACAAGGCGTGTTTGACGAGGTTGCCGACTGGAACGAAGTTGTCCCGAGGGACGGAAGCGTATTTAGGTAACCCGGCTTCACGCTGCAGACCGCATAAAGGCCCACGACGCCGGAATGCGCCCGCACCGCGCCACTACCTGCTCACTTCCCCTCGAGCCCATCGTTCATCCCGTCGCCTACCCCGCCGAATCCGACTTGACCACCTAAGCTTCTGGTCAGCGAGCGCAGGAATTTTCCACCGCAGAACAACTTTTCAATAAAGACGCGACGAGGTTTATCTCCATGGCACTGACACGCGAACAGCAAATTGCAGCCCTCGAAAAAGACTGGGCTGAGAACCCGCGCTGGAAAGGCGTGACACGCACTTACTCCGCTGCTGACGTGGTTCGTCTGCGTGGCTCGGTCCAGCCTGAGCACACTTTTGCGAAGATGGGCGCCGAGAAGCTGTGGAACCTGGTCACCCAGGGTGCCAAGCCGTCCTTCCGTCCTGAGAAAGATTTCGTCAACTGCATGGGCGCCCTGACCGGTGGCCAGGCTGTTCAGCAGGTAAAAGCCGGTATCCAGGCGATCTACCTGTCAGGCTGGCAAGTGGCTGCGGACAACAACTCCGCAGAATCGATGTACCCGGACCAGTCGCTGTACCCGGTGGACTCTGTGCCAACCGTGGTCAAGCGCATCAACAACTCGTTCCGTCGTGCCGACCAGATCCAGTGGAAAGCCGGCAAGAACCCGGGCGACGAAGGCTACATCGACTACTTCGCGCCAATCGTGGCTGACGCTGAAGCCGGTTTCGGCGGTGTACTGAACGCCTACGAGCTGATGAAGAGCATGATCGAAGCAGGCGCCGCCGGCGTTCACTTCGAAGACCAGCTGGCGTCGGTTAAAAAATGCGGCCACATGGGCGGCAAGGTACTGGTTCCGACTCAAGAAGCCGTACAGAAGCTGACCGCTGCGCGCCTGGCGGCTGACGTTGCTGGCACGCCGACCATCATCCTGGCGCGTACCGATGCCAACGCCGCGGACCTGCTGACTTCCGACTGCGACCCGTACGACCAGCCGTTCGTGACTGGCGAGCGCACCCAGGAAGGTTTCTATAAGGTTCGTGCCGGCCTGGACCAAGCCATCGCCCGTGGTCTGGCTTACGCGCCATACGCCGACCTGATCTGGTGCGAAACCGCCAAGCCGGATCTGGAAGAAGCCCGTCGCTTCGCTGAAGCGATCAAGAAGGAATACCCGGACCAACTGCTGTCGTACAACTGCTCGCCTTCCTTCAACTGGAAGAAAAACCTGGACGACGCGACCATCGCCAAATTCCAGCGCGAACTGTCCGCCATGGGCTACAAACACCAGTTCATCACCCTGGCCGGCATTCACAACATGTGGCACAGCATGTTCAACCTGGCGCACGACTACGCCCGCAACGACATGACTGCCTACGTGAAGCTGCAAGAGCAGGAATTCGCTGACGCCGCCAAGGGCTACACCTTCGTGGCGCACCAGCAGGAAGTGGGCACCGGCTACTTCGACGACATGACCACCGTGATCCAGGGTGGCTCGTCGTCGGTGACCGCGCTGACCGGTTCGACCGAAGAAGAACAGTTCCACTGATAGCGCTTCGCTGAGCAAACGGCCTTTGCGGATCGAATAAAAAGCTAACCGCAGAGCCGCAAGACTGACGCCCCGACTGGTTCGGGGCGTTTTTTTGTCTGCGATTCCTCAACACCGCCGATCCCCTGTAGGAGTGAGCCTGCTCGCGATAGCGGTGTGTCAGTTAACGCATGTGCTGGCTGACACCGCTATCGCGAGCAGGCTCACTCCTACAAGGGTTTTGCGGTGTCAGCACAAACATTGATCTGACGCGCCACAAGCGTCGGAAATTTCCGCTACAACGGTAGGCTTTGCTACTTGCAGTAACGCGCAAGTAAGACAACTTCCCAGTCCCTCACCCGATAAACAGTTACAAATCCCACTCAAACGATATCAATTATCATTTAGCCGCAACTATGATCATTACAGCGCAAGCAAAACATTATTCGTGGAAAACCGCCTGATGCCCGGAAAGCCTGGGCCGAAAGGGTTTCGAGGACGGCTATGTCCTTATTCCAATAAATAATTTCGCCATTGGAATTTTACTTGCCGGGTGTTTAGCCATAAAATCAGCCCGATTGATTGCTGCGACATATCGTCACTGCCTTATTTCTTTATCAAGCTCAGAGACCTTTGCTCTCTGTTAAGGATTACCAGCATGCCCGAAGCGACAGGACTCATGGCCCACAACTGGGGCTTTGCCATTTTCCTTCTGGGTGTCGTCGGCCTCTGCGCCTTCATGCTTGGCGTCTCCAGCCTCCTTGGGTCAAAAGCCTGGGGTCGCAGCAAAAACGAACCGTTCGAGTCGGGCATGCTACCTACCGGTGGCGCCCGCTTGCGGCTCTCAGCCAAATTCTATCTGGTCGCGATGCTCTTCGTGATCTTCGATATCGAAGCCCTCTTTCTCTTTGCATGGTCTGTGTCCGTCCGCGAAAGCGGCTGGACCGGATTCGTCGAAGCTCTCGTTTTCATAGCAATTCTGTTGGCAGGTCTTGTCTACCTGTTCCGAGTGGGCGCCCTTGACTGGGCTCCGGAAGCTCGTCGCAAGCGGCAGGCGAAGCTGAAACAATGAGGCTTTGGCAATGCAATACAATCTCACCAGGATCGACCCCGATGCTCCTAACGAGCAGTATCCGATTGGCCAGCGGGAAACCGTTGCCGATCCGTTAGAAGATCAAGTCCACAAAAACATTTTCATGGGCAAGCTCGAAGACGTGCTGAGTGGCGCGGTCAACTGGGGGCGTAAAAACTCCCTGTGGCCGTACAACTTCGGCCTGTCGTGCTGCTACGTGGAAATGACCACCGCCTTCACGGCGCCCCACGACATCGCGCGCTTTGGCGCCGAAGTGATCCGGGCCTCGCCGCGTCAGGCCGACTTCATGGTTATCGCCGGTACCTGCTTCATCAAGATGGCGCCGATCATTCAGCGTCTCTACGAGCAGATGCTCGAACCCAAGTGGGTTATCTCCATGGGTTCGTGCGCCAACTCCGGTGGCATGTACGACATCTACTCCGTGGTTCAAGGCGTGGACAAGTTCCTGCCCGTGGACGTCTACGTACCTGGCTGCCCGCCCCGTCCGGAAGCATTTCTGCAAGGCTTGATGCTGTTGCAGGAATCGATTGGACAGGAGCGTCGTCCGCTTTCCTGGGTCGTTGGTGATCAAGGCGTGTATCGCGCCGACATGCCTTCGCAAAAGGAACAGCGCCGCGAACAGCGAATCGCAGTCACCAATCTGCGCAGCCCTGACGAAGTCTGATCCAGATCTGTTCTTAGTAACGAGAAGCTGGCTTCATTCTTTACGTTGACCGAAAGCGAAAAAATAACCATGACTACAGGCAGTGCTCTGTACATCCCGCCTTACAAGGCAGACGACCAGGATGTGGTCGTCGAATTGAACAACCGCTTTGGCGCCGAAGCGTTCACCGCTCAGGCAACCCGCACCGGCATGCCGGTGCTGTGGGTGGCCCGCGCCAAGCTGGTTGAAGTCCTGACTTTCCTGCGCAACCTGCCCAAGCCGTACGTCATGCTCTATGACCTGCACGGCGTGGACGAGCGTCTGCGCACCAAGCGTCAAGGGCTGCCGACCGGCGCCGATTTCACCGTGTTCTATCACCTCATGTCGCTGGAGCGTAATAGTGACGTGATGATCAAGGTCGCCTTGTCCGAAGGCGACCTCAGCATGCCTTCCGTCACCAGCATCTGGCCGAACGCCAACTGGTACGAGCGCGAAGTCTGGGACATGTTCGGTATCGACTTCAAAGGCCACCCGCACCTGTCGCGCATCATGATGCCGCCGACCTGGGAAGGTCACCCGCTGCGCAAGGACTTCCCGGCGCGCGCCACCGAATTCGATCCGTTCAGCCTCAACCTCGCCAAGCAGCAGCTTGAGGAAGAAGCCGCGCGTTTCCGCCCTGAAGACTGGGGCATGAAGCGTTCCGGCGCCAACGAGGATTACATGTTCCTCAACCTCGGCCCGAACCACCCTTCCGCGCACGGTGCGTTCCGCATCATTCTGCAGCTGGACGGTGAAGAGATCGTCGATTGCGTCCCGGACATCGGTTATCACCACCGTGGCGCCGAGAAGATGGGCGAGCGTCAGTCCTGGCACAGCTACATTCCGTACACCGACCGCATCGACTACCTCGGCGGCGTGATGAACAACCTGCCGTACGTGCTCTCGGTCGAGAAGCTGGCCGGCATCAAGGTGCCGCAGAAGGTCGACGTCATCCGCATCATGATGGCCGAGTTCTTCCGGATCACCAGCCACCTGCTGTTCCTGGGTACCTACATCCAGGACGTCGGCGCCATGACGCCGGTGTTCTTCACCTTCACCGACCGCCAGAAAGCGTACACAGTGATCGAAGCGATCACCGGTTTCCGTCTGCACCCGGCCTGGTACCGCATCGGCGGCGTTGCCCACGACCTGCCGCGCGGCTGGGAAAAACTGGTCAAGGATTTCGTCGAGTGGATGCCCAAGCGTCTGGACGAATACACCAAGGCTGCGCTGCAGAACAGCATCCTCAAGGGTCGTACCGTCGGCGTCGCTGCCTACAACACCAAAGAGGCCCTGGAATGGGGCGTCACCGGTGCCGGCCTGCGTTCGACCGGTTGCGATTTCGACCTGCGTAAAGCGCGTCCGTACTCGGGCTACGAAAACTTCGAATTCGAAGTGCCGCTGGCCGTCAACGGCGATGCCTACGACCGCTGCATGGTCCGCGTCGAAGAGATGCGCCAGAGCATCAAGATCATCGACCAGTGCATGCGCAACATGCCGGAAGGCCCGTACAAGGCGGATCACCCGCTGACCACGCCGCCGCCCAAAGAGCGCACGCTGCAGCACATCGAAACCCTGATCACGCACTTCCTGCAGGTTTCGTGGGGCCCGGTCATGCCGGCCAACGAATCCTTCCAGATGATCGAAGCGACCAAGGGCATCAACAGTTATTACCTGACGAGCGACGGCGGCACCATGAGCTACCGTACCCGGATCCGCACTCCGAGCTTCCCGCACCTGCAGCAGATCCCTTCGGTGATCAAAGGCAGCATGGTCGCGGACTTGATTGCGTACCTGGGTAGTATCGACTTCGTTATGGCCGACGTGGACCGCTAAGCATGAACAGCACGCTTATCCAGACAGACCGTTTCACCTTGAGTGAAACCGAGCGCTCGGCCATCGAGCACGAGCTGCATCACTACGAAGACCCGCGCGCGGCGTCGATCGAAGCCCTGAAGATCGTTCAGAAGGAACGCGGCTGGGTGCCGGACGGTGCCTTGTACGCGATCGGCGAGATCCTCGGCATTCCGGCCAGCGACGTTGAAGGCGTGGCGACGTTCTACAGCCAGATCTTCCGTCAACCGGTCGGCCGCCACATCATTCGCGTCTGCGACAGCATGGTCTGCTACATCGGCGGCCACGAATCGGTGGTCAGCGAAATCCAGAACAATCTGGGCATCGGCCTGGGTCAGACCACCGCCGACGGTCGTTTCACCCTGCTGCCTGTCTGCTGCCTCGGCAACTGCGACAAGGCACCGGCGCTGATGATCGACGACGACACCTTTGGCGACGTGCAGCCTGCTGGCGTGGCCAAACTGCTCGAGGGCTACGTATGACGCTGACATCTTTTGGTCCTGCCAACCGCATTCAGCGCTCGGCCGAGACTCACCCGCTGACCTGGCGTCTGCGCGATGACGGCGAAGCCGTGTGGCTCGACGAGTACCAGGCCAAGAACGGTTACGCTGCTGCGCGCAAAGCCTTCGCCGACATGGATCAGGACGCGATCGTCCAGACCGTGAAAGACGCCGGCCTCAAGGGTCGCGGCGGTGCAGGCTTCCCCACTGGCGTGAAGTGGGGCCTGATGCCCAAGGACGAATCCATCAACATCCGCTACCTGCTGTGCAACGCGGACGAGATGGAGCCAAACACCTGGAAAGACCGCATGCTGATGGAGCAACTGCCCCATCTGCTGATCGAAGGCATGCTGATCAGTGCCCGCGCGCTGAAAACCTACCGTGGCTATATCTTCCTGCGCGGCGAATACACCACCGCCGCCAGGCACCTCAACCGTGCCGTGGAAGAAGCCAAGGCTGCCGGCCTGCTGGGCAAGAACATTCTGGGCAGCGGTTTCGATTTCGAGCTGTTCGTCCACACCGGCGCCGGGCGTTACATCTGCGGTGAAGAAACCGCACTGATCAACTCCCTCGAAGGTCGCCGCGCCAACCCGCGCTCCAAGCCGCCCTTCCCTGCCGCCGTCGGCGTGTGGGGCAAGCCGACCTGCGTGAACAACGTCGAAACCCTGTGCAACGTGCCGGCGATCATCGCCGACGGCGTTGACTGGTACAAATCGTTGGCTCGCGAAGGCTCCGAAGACATGGGCACCAAGCTCATGGGCTTCTCCGGCAAGGTCAAGAACCCGGGCCTGTGGGAACTGCCGTTCGGCGTCACCGGTCGCGAGCTGTTCGAAGATTACGCCGGCGGCATGCGCGACGGCTTCAAGCTCAAGGCCTGGCAGCCAGGTGGCGCCGGTACCGGTTTCCTTCTGCCAGAACACCTCGACGCACAAATGTATGCCGGCGGCATCGCCAAAGTCGGCACCCGTATGGGTACCGGTCTGGCGATGGCGGTGGACGACAGCGTCAACATGGTCTCGCTGCTGCGCAACATGGAGCAGTTCTTCGCGCGCGAATCCTGCGGTTTCTGCACCCCGTGCCGCGATGGCCTGCCATGGAGCGTCAAGCTGCTGATGGCCATCGAACAGGGCAAGGGCCAGCCAGGCGACATCGAGACCCTGCTGGGTCTGGTCGGTTTCCTCGGCCCTGGCAAGACCTTCTGTGCTCACGCACCGGGTGCCGTGGAGCCATTGGGCAGTGCCATCAAATACTTCCGTCCAGAGTTCGAAGCCGGTATCGCGCCTGTCAGCGCCGCCGTCCCGCCTCTGGCAAGGCCGATCGTAGTCGGCGCGTAAACGCTTAAAAAGGCGAAGGGTCCGTGCCCTTCGCCTTTCGTCCGATGACGCCTTTCGGGGCTGACTGGATTCGGACGCATAACAAGATTCCATTAGCCACGCCCGCTGACACCGGGCCAACGAAGACCTTTGAACCATGGCCACTATCCACGTAGACGGCAAAGCGCTCGAAGTCGACGGGGCAGACAACCTGTTACAGGCATGTCTGTCGCTGGGCCTCGACATTCCATATTTCTGCTGGCATCCCGCGCTAGGTAGCGTCGGGGCCTGCCGCCAGTGCGCGGTCAAGCAGTACACCGACGAGAACGACACCCGTGGTCGCATCGTCATGTCCTGCATGACGCCCGCCACCGACAACACCTGGATCTCCATCGACGATGAAGAATCCAAGGCGTTCCGCGCCAGCGTTGTCGAATGGCTGATGACCAACCACCCGCACGACTGCCCGGTGTGCGAGGAAGGTGGTCACTGCCACCTGCAAGACATGACCGTGATGACCGGCCACAACGAGCGCCGTTATCGCTTCAGCAAACGCACCCACCAGAACCAGCAACTGGGCCCGTTCATTTCCCACGAAATGAACCGCTGCATCGCCTGCTACCGCTGCGTGCGTTTCTACAAGGACTATGCTGGCGGCACCGACCTCGGTGTATTCGGCGCCCACGACAACGTGTACTTCGGTCGCGTTGAAGACGGCACCCTCGAAAGCGAGTTCTCCGGCAACCTCACCGAGGTCTGCCCGACTGGTGTGTTCACCGACAAGACCCACTCCGAGCGCTACAACCGCAAGTGGGACATGCAGTTCGCCCCGAGCATCTGCCATGGCTGCTCGAGCGGTTGCAACATCTCGCCGGGCGAGCGTTACGGTGAACTGCGTCGCATCGAAAACCGTTTCAACGGTTCGGTGAACCAGTATTTTCTCTGCGACCGTGGCCGTTTCGGTTATGGCTACGTCAACCGCACCGACCGCCCACGTCAGCCGCTGCTGGCCGACGGCACCAAGCTGAGCCTTGACGACGCGCTGGATAAAGCCGCCGACCTGCTGCGCGGCCGTAACATTGTCGGGATCGGTTCGCCGCGTGCCAGCCTCGAAAGCAACTACGCGTTGCGCGAACTGGTCGGCGCCGAGCATTTCTACTCCGGTATCGAAGCTTCCGAGCTGGAGCGCATCCGTCTGGTCCTGCAGGTGCTCAAAGACAGCCCGCTGCCCGTGCCGAACATGCGCGACATCGAAGATCACGATGCGATCTTCGTCCTCGGCGAAGACCTGACCCAGACCGCCGCGCGCATGGCACTGGCCCTGCGTCAATCGGTCAAGGGCAAGGCTGAAGACATGGCTGAAGCCATGCGCGTGCAGCCTTGGCTCGACGCGGCGGTGAAGAACATCGGTCAGCACGCGCTGAACCCGCTGTTCATCGCCAGCCTCGCTGAAACCAAGCTCGACGACGTCGCCGAAGAATGCGTACACGCCGCTCCCGATGATCTGGCACGCATCGGTTTCGCCGTTGCTCACGCGCTGGATGCCAGCGCCCCGGCCGTTGAAGGTCTGGACGCTGAAGCTCTGGAACTGGCCCAGCGCATCGCCGACGCCCTGCTCGCGGCCAAACGTCCGCTGATCATTGCCGGCACTTCGCTCGGTTCGAAAGCGCTGATCGAAGCCGCGGCAAACATCGCCAAAGCCTTGAAGCTGCGCGAGAAGAACGGTTCGATCAGCCTGATCGTGCCGGAAGCCAACAGCCTCGGCCTGGCCATGCTCGGTGGCGAATCGGTCGACGCCGCGCTGCAAGCGGTCATCGATGGCCAGGCTGATGCGATCGTCGTGCTGGAAAACGATCTGTACACCCGCACCGCCAAGGCCAAGGTCGACGCTGCACTGAACGCTGCGAAAGTGGTGATCGTTGCCGACCACCAGAAAACCGCCACGACCGACCGCGCGCAACTGGTTCTGCCAGCGGCAAGCTTCGCCGAAGGCGACGGTACGCTGGTCAGCCAGGAAGGCCGCGCCCAGCGCTTCTTCCAGGTTTTCGATCCGCAATACCTGGACGCGAGCATCCTCGTTCACGAAGGCTGGCGCTGGTTGCACGCCCTGCGCGCAACCCTGCTGAACCAGCCGATCGACTGGACGCAACTCGACCACGTCACCGCTGCCGTGGCTTCGAGCACCGAACAGCTGGCGCGTATCGTCGATGCCGCGCCGTCGGCGGCGTTCCGCATCAAGGGTCTGAAACTGGCGCGTGAGCCGCTGCGCTATTCCGGTCGCACCGCGATGCGCGCCGACATCAGCGTCCACGAACCACGCATGCCGCAAGACCACGACACCGCGTTTGCCTTCTCCATGGAAGGTTACTCGGGCTCTGCCGAACCGCGTCAGCAGGTGCCGTTTGCCTGGTCGCCGGGCTGGAACTCGCCACAAGCGTGGAACAAGTTCCAGGACGAAGTCGGTGGTCACCTGCGTGCTGGCGATCCGGGCACCCGCCTGATCGAAAGCACCGGCGACTCGCTGAACTGGTTCGCCGCCGCGCCGCGTGCCTTCAACCCGGCGCCGGGTACCTGGCAAGCCGTGCCGTTCTTCCACCTGTTCGGCAGCGAAGAAAACTCTTCGAAAGCCGCACCGGTACAAGAGCGCATTCCGGCACCTTACGTGGCACTGGCGAAATCCGAAGCGGATCGCCTGGGCGTCAACGACGGTGCCCTGCTGAGCCTGAACGTGGCCGGCCAGACCCTGCGTCTGCCGCTGCGCATCAATGAAGAACTGGGCGCCGGTCTGGTGGCATTGCCTGCGGGCATCGCCGGCATTCCACCGGCATTCGCTGGCGTGTCCGTCGACGGTCTGCAGGAGGCAGCGCAATGACCTGGTTCACCCCCGAAGTGATCGATGTGATCCTGACGGTCGTCAAAGCCATCGTGATTCTGCTGGCCGTGGTGGTCGCGGGCGCCTTGCTGAGCTTTGTCGAACGTCGCCTGCTGGGCTGGTGGCAGGACCGTTACGGTCCGAACCGCGTCGGCCCGTTCGGCATGTTCCAGATCGCCGCCGACATGCTGAAGATGTTCTTCAAGGAAGACTGGACCCCGCCGTTTGCCGACAAGGTGATCTTCACCCTGGCACCGGTGGTGGCCATGTCGGCCCTGCTGATCGCCTTCGCAATCATCCCGATCACCCCGACCTGGGGCGTGGCGGATCTGAACATCGGCCTGCTGTTCTTCTTCGCCATGGCCGGTCTGTCGGTCTACGCGGTGCTGTTCGCCGGCTGGTCGAGCAACAACAAGTTCGCCCTGCTGGGCAGCTTGCGTGCCTCGGCGCAGACCGTGTCCTACGAAGTGTTCATGGGCCTGGCCCTGATGGGCATCGTGGTGCAGGTCGGCTCGTTCAACATGCGCGACATCGTCGAGTACCAGGCGCAGAACCTGTGGTTCATCATTCCGCAGTTCTTCGGCTTCTGTACCTTCTTCATCGCTGGCGTCGCCGTGACTCACCGTCACCCGTTCGACCAGCCGGAAGCGGAACAGGAACTGGCTGACGGTTACCACATTGAATACGCCGGTATGAAATGGGGCATGTTCTTCGTCGGTGAATACATCGGCATCATCCTGATCTCGGCGCTGCTGGTCACCCTGTTCTTCGGTGGCTGGCACGGTCCGTTCGGCATCCTGCCGCAACTGTCCTTCGTCTGGTTCGCACTGAAGACCGCGTTCTTCATCATGCTGTTCATCCTGCTGCGCGCGTCCATCCCGCGTCCGCGTTATGACCAGGTGATGGATTTCAGCTGGAAATTCTGCCTGCCACTGACCCTGATCAATTTGCTGGTGACCGCTGCGGTTGTGTTGTGGAACACGCCTGCGGTTGCGGTTCAGTGAGGATTTGACCCATGTTCAAATATATTGGCGACATCGTTAAGGGTACCGGTACCCAGTTGCGCAGCCTGGTCATGGTCTTCGGCCATGGCTTTCGCAAGCGCGACACCCTGCAATACCCGGAAGAACAGGTCTACCTGCCGCCGCGCTACCGTGGCCGCATCGTCCTGACCCGCGACCCCGATGGCGAAGAACGCTGCGTAGCCTGCAATCTGTGCGCCGTGGCGTGCCCGGTGGGTTGCATCTCGCTGCAGAAAGCTGAAACCGAAGACGGTCGCTGGTACCCGGACTTCTTCCGTATCAACTTCTCGCGCTGCATTTTCTGCGGTCTCTGCGAGGAAGCCTGCCCGACCACCGCGATCCAGCTGACCCCGGATTTCGAGATGGCCGAGTTCAAACGTCAGGACCTGGTGTACGAGAAAGAAGATCTGTTGATCTCCGGCCCCGGCAAAAACCCTGATTACAACTTCTATCGTGTTGCAGGTATGGCAATCGCTGGCAAGCCGAAAGGCGCTGCGCAGAACGAAGCCGAACCGATCAACGTGAAGAGCTTGCTGCCTTAAGGAAGAACGATGGAATTCGCTTTCTATTTCGCATCGGGTATCGCGGTGGTGTCCACGCTTCGTGTGGTCACCAACACCAACCCTGTGCACGCCCTGCTCTACCTGATCATCTCGTTGATCGCCGTGGCCATGACCTTCTTCGCCCTCGGCGCACCGTTTGCCGGTGTACTGGAAGTGATCGCCTACGCCGGCGCCATCATGGTGCTGTTCGTGTTCGTGGTGATGATGCTGAACCTGGGCCCGGCCTCGGTTCAGCAGGAACGCACCTGGCTCAAGCCCGGCATCTGGGCAGGACCGGTGATTCTTGCCGGGCTGCTGCTGGCCGAACTGCTGTATGTGCTGTTCGCTCACCAGAGCGGTCAGGCCATCGGCCACACCACCGTAGACGCCAAAGCCGTGGGCATCAGCCTGTTCGGCCCGTATCTGCTGGTGGTCGAACTCGCCTCGATGCTGCTGCTCGCCGCAGCCGTCACGGCGTTCCATTTGGGCCGTAACGAGGCGAAGGAGTAAGACATGCCTGCTATCCCTCTCGAGCATGGACTGGCGGTTGCCGGCATCCTGTTCTGCCTTGGTCTGGTCGGCCTGATGGTCCGCCGCAACATTTTGTTCGTGTTGATGAGTCTGGAAGTGATGATGAACGCCTCTGCTCTGGCCTTCATCGTTGCGGGCGCCCGCTGGGCGCAGCCGGATGGACAAATCATGTTCATCCTGGTGATCAGCCTGGCAGCCGCCGAGGCCAGTATTGGCCTGGCGATCCTGCTGCAACTGTATCGCCGCTTCCACACGCTCGATATCGACGCTGCCAGTGAGATGCGCGGATGAACCTGATCTTTCTGACTTTCGTATTTCCTTTAATCGGTTTCCTGCTGCTGTCGTTCTCCCGTGGACGCTGGTCGGAAAACCTCTCGGCGCTGGTCGGCGTGGGTTCCATTGGCTTGTCGGCGATCGTCACCGCTTACGTCATCTGGCAATTCAACGTCGCGCCTCCCGAAAGCGGTCACTACACGTTGGTGCTGTGGCAGTGGATGGCGGTGGAAGGCTTCAAGCCTGATTTCGCCCTCTACATCGACGGCCTGTCGATCACCATGCTCGGCGTGGTGGTCGGCGTCGGTTTCCTGATCCACCTGTTCGCGTCCTGGTACATGCGCGGCGAAGCGGGCTACTCGCGCTTCTTCTCGTACACCAACCTGTTTATCGCCAGCATGCTGTTCCTGGTGCTCGGCGATAACCTGTTGTTCCTGTACTTCGGCTGGGAAGGCGTGGGCCTGTGCTCGTACCTGTTGATCGGTTTCTACTACAGCAACCGCAACAACGGTAATGCCGCGCTCAAGGCCTTCATCGTGACCCGGATCGGTGACGTGTTCATGGCCATCGGCCTGTTCATCCTGTTCCAGCAAGTGGGCACGTTGAACATCCAGGAGCTGCTGGTGCTGGCACCGCAGAAATTCCAGGTCGGCGACTTCTGGATCACCCTGGCCACCCTGATGCTGCTGGGTGGTGCGGTCGGTAAATCGGCACAACTGCCGCTGCAAACCTGGCTGGCCGATGCGATGGCCGGCCCTACCCCGGTGTCGGCACTGATTCACGCTGCGACCATGGTAACCGCCGGTGTCTACCTGATCGCCCGTACCCACGGTCTGTTCACCCTGGCGCCGGACATCCTGCACCTGGTCGGGATCGTCGGTGGTGTGACGCTGGTGCTCGCTGGTTTCGCCGCTCTGGTTCAAACCGACATCAAACGTATCCTCGCCTACTCGACCATGAGCCAGATCGGCTACATGTTCCTGGCGCTGGGCGTCGGTGCCTGGGATGGCGCGATTTTCCACCTGATGACCCACGCCTTCTTCAAGGCTCTGCTGTTCCTTGCTTCCGGTGCGGTGATCGTTGCCTGCCATCACGAGCAGAACATCTTCAAGATGGGCGGTCTGTGGAAAAAGCTGCCACTGGCCTACGCCAGTTTCATCGTGGGTGGTGCTGCACTGGCCGCTCTGCCACTGGTCACCGCGGGCTTCTACTCCAAGGACGAAATCCTTTGGGAAGCGTTCGCCAGCGGCAACCACGGTCTGCTCTACGCCGGTCTGGTCGGTGCGTTCATGACGTCGCTGTACACCTTCCGCCTGATCTTCATCACGTTCCATGGTGAAGCCAAGACCGAAGCCCACGCTGGTCACGGCATCGCACACTGGCTGCCGCTGTCGGTGCTGATCGTTCTGTCGACTTTCGTCGGCGCGATGATCGTGCCGCCGCTGCACGGCGTTCTGCCAGAAAGCGTCGGGCATGCCGGTGGCGAAGCCAAGCACAGTCTGGAAATCGCCTCGGGCGCCATCGCCCTGGCCGGTATCCTGCTGGCGGCCCTGCTGTTCCTTGGCAAGCGTCGTTTCGTCACGGCGATCGCCAACAGCGGCATCGGCCGTTTCCTTTCGGCCTGGTGGTTCGCTGCCTGGGGCTTCGACTGGATCTACGACAAACTGTTCGTCAAGCCGTACCTTGCGATCAGCCATGTACTGCGCAAAGACCCGCTCGACCAGACCATCGGTCTGATCCCGCGTATGGCCAAGGGGGGTCACACTGCCCTGAGCCGTACCGAGACCGGTCAACTGCGTTGGTATGCCGCCTCGATGGCTGCTGGTGCCGTGCTGGTAATCGGCGCCATCGTGCTGGTAGCGGTCTGATATGAACCTTGCGAATTTGCGAAAGGAAACGAGCCCGTCATGATTCTGCCTTGGCTAATCCTGATCCCCTTCATCGGCGGCCTGCTGTGCTGGATGGGTGAGCGCTTCGGCGCTACCCTCCCGCGCTGGATTGCGCTGTTGACCATGACCCTGGAACTCGCCCTCGGCCTCTGGCTGTGGGCCCACGGTGACTATTCATTTGCACCGGCGCCGGGCGCCGACCCGACCTGGGCGCTTGAGTTCAAGCACGTCTGGATCCAGCGCTTCGGCATCAACGTGCACCTGGCCCTCGACGGCCTGTCGCTGTTGATGATCCTGCTGACCGGCCTGCTGGGTATCCTCTCGGTACTCTGCTCGTGGAAAGAGATTCAACGTCACGTTGGCTTCTTCCACCTGAACCTGATGTGGATCCTGGGCGGTGTGGTCGGCGTGTTCCTCGCCCTCGACCTGTTCATGTTCTTCTTCTTCTGGGAAATGATGCTGGTGCCGATGTACTTCCTCATCGCGCTCTGGGGTCACAGTTCTTCGGACGGCAAGAAAACCCGGATCTACGCAGCGACCAAGTTCTTCATCTTCACTCAGGCTTCCGGCCTGATCATGCTGGTGGCGATCCTCGGTCTGGTGCTGGTCAACTTCAACAACACTGGCGTGATTACCTTCAACTACGCCGATCTGTTGAAAACCAAGATGTCGATGACCACCGAGTACATTCTGATGCTCGGTTTCTTCATCGCCTTCGCGGTCAAGCTGCCGGTCGTACCGTTCCACTCGTGGTTGCCTGATGCCCACGCCCAGGCGCCGACGGCCGGTTCCGTCGACCTCGCCGGTATCCTGCTGAAAACCGCGGCCTACGGCCTGCTGCGTTTCGCCCTGCCGCTGTTCCCGAATGCCTCGGCCGAGTTTGCGCCGATCGCCATGACCCTCGGTCTGATCGGGATTTTCTACGGTGCGTTCCTGGCCTTCGCCCAAACCGACATCAAGCGTCTGATCGCCTTCTCCTCCGTTTCCCACATGGGTTTCGTGTTGATCGGTATTTACTCCGGCAGCCAACTGGCCCTGCAGGGCGCAGTGATCCAGATGTTGGCGCACGGTCTGTCGGCGGCGGCCCTGTTTATCCTCAGCGGTCAGTTGTACGAGCGTCTGCACACGCGTGACATGCGTGAGATGGGCGGCCTGTGGTCGCGTATTGCATACCTGCCGGCGATCAGCCTGTTCTTTGCGGCGGCGTCGCTCGGTCTGCCGGGTACCGGTAACTTTGTCGGCGAGTTCCTGATCCTGATCGGTTCCTTCGCCAGCGCTCCATGGGTCACAGCCATTGCAACGTCCGGTCTGGTGTTCGGTTCGGTGTATTCGCTGATCATGATCCACCGTGCCTACTTCGGCCCGTCGAAATCCGACACCGTGCTGCACGGTATGGACGCACGCGAACTGATCATGGTGCTCGGCCTTGCGGTGCTGCTGATTTACCTCGGCGTCTACCCGCAACCGTTCCTCGACACCTCTGCCGCCACGATGCATGGCGTGCAGCAGTGGCTCGGCACCGCCTTCACTCAACTCGCTTCGGCCCGGTAAGAGCGCTATGGAATTCACGATTCAACACTTTATTGCGCTTGCGCCACTGTTGATCACCAGCCTCACCATTATCGTGGTGATGCTGGCAATCGCCTGGCGCCGCAACCACTCGCAGACCTTCCTGATCTCGGTCGCTGGTCTGAACCTGGCCTTGCTGTCGATCCTGCCGGCGCTGAAAGTCGCGCCGCTGGCCGTGACCCCGTTGCTGCAGATCGACACCTTCGCTTGCCTGTACATGGCGCTGATCCTGGTCGCCACCCTCGCATGCGTCACCCTCGCCCACGCCTACCTGGGTGATGGCGGTTCGGGCTACCCGGGCAACCGCGAAGAACTGTACCTGCTGATCCTGATGGCCGCCGCCGGTGGTCTGGTGCTGGTCAGCGCGCAGCACCTGGCCGGTTTGTTCATCGGCCTGGAACTGCTGTCGGTACCGGTTTACGGTCTGGTGGCTTACGCCTTCTTCAACAAGCGTTCGCTGGAAGCCGGCATCAAGTACATGGTGCTGTCGGCGGCCGGTTCCGCGTTCCTGCTGTTCGGTATGGCGCTGCTGTATGCGGACGCAGGCTCGCTGAGCTTCGTCGGCATCGGTCAGGCGCTGGCTGCAACGGGTCTGCCGAGTTCGCTGGCACAACTGGGCCTGGGCATGATGCTGATCGGTCTGGCGTTCAAGCTGTCGCTGGTACCGTTCCACCTGTGGACGCCGGACGTTTACGAAGGTGCTCCGGCACCGGTGGCGGCATTCCTGGCTACCGCGTCGAAGGTGGCCGTGTTTGCGGTGATGGTGCGTCTGTTCCAGATCTCCCCTGCCGCCAGCAGCGGTGTGCTGAGCGACGTGCTCAGTGCCATCGCTGTTGCGTCGATCCTGTTCGGTAACCTGCTGGCACTGACCCAAAGCAACCTCAAGCGGCTGCTCGGTTACTCGTCCATCGCGCACTTCGGCTACTTGCTGATCGCGTTGGTGGCGAGCAAGGGCCTGGCGGTGGAAGCCATCGGCGTGTACCTGGTCACCTACGTGATCACCAGCCTCGGCGCCTTCGGTGTGATCACCCTGATGTCCTCGCCGTACAACGGCCGTGACGCGGATGCTTTGTACGAATACCGCGGCCTGTTCTGGCGCCGTCCGTACCTGACCGCCGTGCTGACCGTAATGATGTTGTCGCTGGCCGGTATCCCGCTGACCGCAGGCTTCATCGGCAAGTTCTACATCATTGCCAGCGGTGTCGAATCGCACCAATGGTGGCTGGTCGGTGCGCTGGTACTGGGCAGCGCCATCGGCGTGTTCTACTACCTGCGCGTGATGGTCACCCTGTACCTGATCGAGCCAAACCTGCGTCGCCACGACGCCCAGCTGCACTGGGAACAGAAGGCAGGCGGCGTGATGCTGCTGGCCATCGCCCTGGTCGCGTTCTTCCTGGGTGTCTATCCGCAGCCATTGCTGGTGCTGGTACAACAGGCGGGACTGGCGGGCTGATTGCTCCGTTAGAACTGGAAACAAAAAAACGGCACCTTTCGGGTGCCGTTTTTTTTTTGCGTGGGATTTCTCCGCAACAAACAGTACGTGGCGAGCGCCGCGTCCGGTCCGGCTTACGGAGTCGAGGTCTTTTTCCGACACGCCAGTCGCGACGTCTTCCCTCCCCTCTATCGAACCTTCTCACCCCACCTGTTGACGCTTCCTACAGGTGTTTTTGCGACCGGAGTCTAGCGTTGAATAAGCAGCGAAATGGACGGCTCGGAAGCCTTGACCGATTCGCTTTTTCAGGACAAAACTATACGCAGGAAGCGTACAAAACATGGATGCTCTTTTTATCGAACTTCCTGCGTTTCAGAGGCACCGCGACGATTACCTGGACGAGTACCTGTTCCTCAGTTTTTAGTTGGAATTGCTGAAAAACCCCGAAGCAGGCGATCTCATCGAGGAAACCGGAGGGCTACGAAAAATCCGCTTTTGCGATCAACGAAGAGGCAAAGGCAAGCGTAGCGGATTACGCATCATTTATTACTGGTGGTCAGGCTTCGATCAGTTCTGGCTGTTCACCGTCTACAGCAAAAGCGATCAAGACGACCTGACGCCGGCGCAGAGAAAACTGTTCAGGCAAACGCTGGATCGAGAACTCAACACGAGAACCCACTATGAAACGTGACATTTTTTCCGAACTGATGGATGGCCTCGACGCCCTGACCGATGAGCGCCAAGGCAAGATCACGCTGCGCACCCACAAGGTCCAGTTGCCCAAACTGGTGCCGATTACCGCCGAAGAAGTGGTCGCCATCCGTCAACAGCTCAAGCTCTCCCGATCGGTGTTCGCGATGTATCTGCGCACCAACACCCGCACGCTCGAGAACTGGGAACAAGGTCGAGCTACGCCCAATGCCCAAGCGACGACATTGATTCGTCTGGTCGAGCGTTTTCCGCAGACGATCGAACAGCTGGCGGCCCTGAGCTGAAATTGAAGGCTCAATCCACCTGTCTGGTGGAATAAAAAACGCCCTTGCTCGACAAGAAAGGGCGTTGAGCCCGTCCAGAAGTTTAATCAGGGCTTTACAGTAGACGGTACATCGTTAACTGTCTGAACAACTCGAATTTGGTGCTTGCCGATTCGCCAAGCGTGATTCAATGCCCACTCTTCACCATTGACGTAGACATCTGCCAGATGGGAGCCATCTACGTTTTTCGCCGCAACCATGAGGAGTCGGCACTTAAATTGACCATTTTTTCACCTCATAGACGCCAACCGGCGATAGATCAATTCACGTCCCCACGATAAAGCGCATATAGACTTATTACTCAAAAGCCAAAAAAAGATAAAAAAGTATGAAAAGGTATAAAGAAACACGACCAACCTGTCAGGTCTGACAGGTTACGACTCTCCCATTTTTCGTTAGCGTGACCCTACTAGGCATTCCCCTGATGCCACCTCATCTGGTAGGAGCTGCACACTCATGGCCGACGACATCCCCTCGCTGATGAACGCCCTCATCAAGTCCGACGCCCCGTTAAAAAGAGGCCGCCGCGACTTCGCAGCCGCCATGCAGAAAATGGGCTTCACCTCAGTCTTCGATATCGTGCGCCTGCCCAGGTCCGCCTCCGCTCGTCAATTGGCCCGGTACAGCGATGCCAATGCCGATGCGAAATCACACTGGAGCCTGACCTTCCCCAACCCGACTGCCCAGTTGGCGATGCTCCAATCTCTCCCAGACATCATCGTGCACATCAGCTACACCGCCCGCTGCGAAGGTGGTTCGCTATGAATGAACACCCGCAGCCGCCGCAACAATCGACGATGCAAATCAACACCCCGGCCCTGCCCAAGGGTGGCGGCGCCATTCAAAGCATCGGCAAGGGTTCGGCCGGCGTAGGCACCAAGGGTACGGCGTCGCTCGAACTGCCTTTGCCGATTTCAGCCGGGCGTGGTTTTGCCCCTGCGCTGGGGCTGGGTTACAGCAGCAGCACCGGCAACAGCCCCTGCGGCATCGGCTGGCAACTGACGGTCGACGCGGTAACCCTGCGCACGGTCAAGGGCGTGCCGGCGTATGACGGCAGCGACCAGGTGGTGGGCCCTGACGGCGATGTGTGGATGCCCGAGCGCAATGAAAGCGACGGCGAGCTGATTTCCCGCAGCGCCAGCACCTACAACGGCGTTGCCCTGCCCACCACCTATACCGTCGTGCGTCACTGGCCGCGGGTCGAGGGTGCCTTCACCCTGATCGAGCACTGGTCGACCCTGGTGGACAAGCCCGGTTTGTGGCTGCTTCACGGCGCCGACGGCAGCCTGCACATTTATGGCAGCACCGCCAATTCGCGCCGGGCCGATCCGAACGACCCGCAGCGTGTCGGCGTGTGGATGATCGAGGAAAGCCTCAATACCCGTGGTGAACACATCGTCTACGAGTACAAGGCCGAAACAGACCTCCCCGCTGCCCCGCAGTATCGTGACTACCGAGCTCAGCGCTATCTCAAACGCGTGTGTTACGGCAACGAAAAGGCTTCTGCGCATCTGTACGCCTGGGACACCGGCAGTTGGGAAAACCAGCTGTGGCACTTTCAGCTGCTGTTCGACTATGGCGAGCGCAGCAGCGATCTTGAAACAGTGCCGACCTTTGCCGAGCAGCAGCCTTGGCCCGAGCGCAGCGACCCTTACTGGATCTACGCCTATGGTTTCGAATTAGGTAACCGACGCCTGTGTCGACAAGTGCTGATGTTTCATCATTTCCCCGAAGAGCTGGGCGATGACCCGGTGCTGGTGCAGCGCCTGCTCCTGCAATATCGCTCCGATCCGCTTGGCTACAACCATTTGATTGCCGCTCACCAGCAGGCTTACGACGGGCTCGGCCAGATCGAAAGCCGGCCGCCCATGGAGTTCAGCTACAACGCGTTCGACCTCGCCCCGACACCCCAGGGCTGGAAAAAATTTCTCGACATGCCCGGCCTCAACGACGGTCAGCAGTATCAGATGGTCGACCTGTATGGTGAAGGCCTGTCGGGTGTGCTGTGTCGCTATGACCGGGCCTGGTATTACCGCGAGCCATTGCGCGCAGAGGCCGGCGGCGACGAAGTCGTCTACAGCGAGTGGAAACGCCTCGAACATGTGCCGACGGCTGACTCTGGCAAACCGATTCGTCAGTCCCTCACCGACCTGACCGGCGATGGCAAGCTCGACTGGGTCCTCGCCACGCCGGGCATGTGCGGATATTTCACCCTCGGCCCGGACCGCAACTGGTCGGGATTTGTGCCGTTCGATGCGTTTCCCGGCGAGTTTTTCCACCCGATGGCACAGACTGCAGACCTGGTGGGTGACGGCCTGAGCGACCTGACACTGATCGGCCCGCGCAGCGTGCGTCTGTATGCCAACCGTCGCGCAGCAGGATTCACCGACGCCCTCGATGTACCTCATCGAGAAAAAACCGCCGCGGGCGACGACGATTACCTGCCCGTGCTCAGCAACAGCCCGACCGAAGTCGTTGCGTTCGCCGATGTCATTGGCAGTGGTCAGCAACATCTGGTGCGCATCCGTCACAACGAAGTCAAATGCTGGCCGAATCTGGGCCGTGGGCGTTTCGGCAAGGGTTTTGTGCTGTGCGACCTGCCCTTCGCCTACAGCGAATTCAATGCCTCCCAAGTGCTGCTCGCCGACCTCGACGGTTCGGGTGCGGCTGATCTGATCTACCTGGAAACCGCGCGCCTGCGGGTGTTCATGAATCAAGCTGGCAGCGGCTTTGCGCAGAACTCAGTCGATCTGCCCTGGCCGGAGGGCCTCGCCTACGACCGGCTCTGGCAGGTCAGCAGCGCCGACCTGCAAGGCCTCGGCTGTTCCAGCCTGATCGTGACGCTGCCGCACATGTCGCCCCGCCACTGGCATTACGACTTCGTCAACGCCAAGCCGTATCTGTTGAACAGAAGTTGCAACAACATGGGCGCCGGCAGCGGCGTGACTTACCGCAGCTCGGCGCAGGAATGGCTGGATGAAAAACGTGAGCAGATCGCCGCCGGGGTCGACAACCCGGTTTCAGCACTGCCGATGGCCATGCATTTGGTTAGTCGGCAAACCCAATGCGATGAAATCACCGGCAACAGGCTGACGCAAATCTTCAGCTATCGCGGCGGTTACTACGACCGCTTCGAGCGCGAATTCCGCGGTTTTCGTCTTTTGCTGCAAAACGACACCGAAGCATCGCCAGCCGAGCGTGCGGCCGCCGGCTTCACCGCGCCCATCCTCAGCAAGACTTGGTTCCACACTGGCGAGGCCATCGATCCGCCGAGAACCGGTTATTACGCCGGCGACGTGGAAGCGGTCGAGCTCAAGCCGACGTTGCTGCAGAACTACCACTTCAATGACGGCGCGGCGCAAGCGTTCACGGTGACCGATGACGACAGCGCCCGAGAGATCGCCCGTACGTTGAGCGGCAGGGTGCTGCGCTCGGAGGTCTACTCGGCGGACGATAACCCGGATACCGCCGTGCCCTATGTGGCACAAGAGCATCGCTACGGCGTGCGGATATTACGGCCTAAAAGCAAATATCAACCGTACGCGGTGATCTTGCCGCTGGATGTCGAATCGCTGAGCTACCAATACGAGCCATCGCTCGCTGACGATCCGTTGTGTCAGCACCAACTGAGTCTTGAGTGGGACGCCTACGGCAGCAGCCTGCATGGTTTCACGGTGAATTATGCGCGACGCCGGACCCTCGCCGACATGCCGCCGTTCAGCGATGAACATCAGCAGAACTGGTGGCGCGACGCCCATGACGATGCGCAACAGAAATGGTATCTGAGCCAAACCAGAGCGCAACCGATCCACCTGCCGGATATCGAGGCATGGCGCCTGGACCTGCCCTTCCAACAGCGCAGCAATGCGCTGGTGGTGGAAAAAGCCGCGCTGAGCCCGCAGCAGATCAACCACGAACACTTCTTGCAGATGAGCGGCGACGACGGCGAGTGGGCGAAACAGGCGGTGCTGGCCAGCCTGTCATTGCAGCGCTATATCAACCCGCAGAATGCTCAGACCCTTGAACCCGGTGAGGCCACCTTCGCGGGTCTGCCGGGGTATGTGGAAAGGGCAGAACTGGATGCCATCGCCCTGAGCGCTTACGACAAACTCAAGAATACCGACGGCGAAATGCCCTTCAACCTGAAAGAAAAACTCGAATCGCCAGAAGTCGGCTATCACATCATGCCGCTGTTTTTGCCGGCAGCCGCAGAGACCGCAATCGCCGATCCGGACGATGCGAAGAACTATTTGTGGTCGGTGCACCGAGGCTTCCCCACTTACCACGGGTTCGACAGCTTTTATAACCTGGAGAAATACCGCGAAACCCGTAGTCACGGCGAAACCCTGATCATCTATGACGCGTACGGGTGTCTGACCACCGCCGTGACCTTGCCCGACGGTTGCACCACCCGCAGCCTCGATGTGGATTACCGCACCTTTCTGCCAGCGTCCATCGAAGACGCCAACCGCAATATCCAGGAAGCGCGCTACAACGCGTTCGGCGAGCCGTTGGTCACCAGTTTCCATGGCACCGAACTGGGCAAGCCGGTGGGCTTCGACCCATTGAGCAGCTACGTGCCGCCGCCGGATCGCGATCCGATGGGTGCCATTGCCGACCCGAAAAACGCCATTGGCCGGTTCGCCAGCGCCAGTTTCTGGGACACCTTCAGCTGGATGGGCCGCGTCTCACGCAACCCGCCACCCGCACCGGACTGGTTGGAGTGGGCAAAGAATCACGGTTTCATACTGCCCAGCGGGCACCTTTGCGATCACGCCCGACAACACCTCACCGGCCTGGAAAATCCCGACGCCAATGAGATGCTGCTGCAACAGCAGATCGATGCAGCGCAACGCGAACCCGTGTACTCCGTCGCGCTGCTGGCGGACCGATACCCCGGCGACCCCGAGATGCAAGTGCGGGTCAGTATCGCCTGCCTCGACGGCTTCGGCCGCTCGTTGCAGACCAAGCAGGAAGTAGAACCGGGCAAATCCTGGCAGGTCGGTGAAAACGGCGAGTTGATTCTCAACGCCGACGGCCAACCGATAGAAGCCGAGGTAACGCGACGCTGGCGCGTCAGCGAACCGGTGGAATACAACAACAAAGGTGAAAAAGTGCGGATCTACCGGCCCTACTTCGCCGATCAGCCGCGCTACATCAATGACCGTTCAATGCGCGCGCATGCCTTTCATGATCAGCAGTTCTACGACGCCGCAGGACGTCCGACCGAAACCGTGCTGGCGAAACAAATGCTGCAGGGCAATCCGCCGACGATGAAACATCTGCGCCGGCAAGTCTGGTACTGGATCTGGTGCAACGTGGCCTTCGACGAAAATGATTTGTTCGAGCCTCCACCGGAACAACGGCGGCGCAACTGGTGGTCATGAATCCGGGCATCCACGCACTGACGCCTAACCTGAGCGTCACCGACAACCGTGGCTTACCAGTGCGGCAGGTGGCCTATTGGCGCGAGGACGCCAGCGAACCCGAGGCGCGCATCACATCCCGTCACCATGACGCTGCCGGGCGGCTGGTGGCACAGCGAGACCCGCGCTTGTTCGCCGACGCGTCAGCCCCAGCCAACCTCGCCACGGTGTATTCACTGACGGGACAGGCGCTGACGACGCTCAGTGTCGACGCCGGCTGGCGCGTCAGCCTGCCGGGCGAAGCACGTCAACCGCTACACGGTTGGGATGGCCGGGGCAGCCAACGCAGCATCGCGTACGACGAACAGCTGCGGCCACTGGCAGTGTTCGAACACGCGCACGATGGCGAGCCTTTGTGCGCCGAGCGTTATGGTTATGGCGGCAGCGATCCGACGCTCACCGCACGTAATCAGTGCGGGCAACTGATTCGGCACGATGATCCGGCCGGCACGCAGTTGTTCGAACAGTTCGGATTGACAGGTGGGGTTGTGCAGCAGACTCGGCATTTTCTGCGTGCGCTGGACGGCCCCGACTGGCCAGCGCTTGAAAGCGAACGCGACACGTTGCTTGAGACCGGCGCCGGAGCAATAAGCCGCTCGCTCTACAATGCGCCGGGTGAAGTGATTGAGCAGACCGACGCCAAAGGTAACCGGCAGTTTTTCAGTCAGACCTGCGATGGACAGCTGCACGAAGTACGCCTGCAACTGGATAAACAACCCCAACCGAAAACTCTGGTCAACGCCATCCAGTACAACGCACAAGGCCAGACCGAGCAGGAAACCGCCGGCAACGGCGTGATCACCGCATTGCACTATGCGTCCGAAGATGGTCGCCTGACCCGACTGCAAGCCAGACGCAACGACGAACTCCTGCAAGACTTGCACTATGCCTATGACCCGGTCGGCAATGTCATCAGCATCGACGACGCCGCACTGCCGATTCGCTACTTCGCCAACCAGCGCATCGAGCCGATCAACCGCTATGGGTATGACAGCCTCTATCAGTTGCTCAAAGCAACGGGATGGGAGGCTGGTGGCGCCAATCAGGGCCCGTCGTTTTCGGCATTCAACGATCCGGCCGCAGTCACCCAGTACACCCAGACCTATCGCTATGATCGCGATGGCAACCTGCTGGAACTGATTCACGAAGGCGCGCAAAGACATGGCCATCGCCTGCTCGCCGCCGCCCAAAGCAACCGCTGTCTACCCGTATTGGCTGGCGTGGAGCCGGACGAAGAAGATTTCCGTAACGGCTTCGATGCCAACGGCAATCTGCTCGCCCTGCAACCGGGGCAGCCTTTACATTGGGATCTGCGCAACCAGTTGCGCGAAGTCCGACCTGTTGAGCGTGACGGAGCGGCTGGCGATCACGAGCAATACGTTTACGGTGCCGACGGCACGCGCCTGCGCAAAGTGCAGCAGATCCAAACCAACGCCCGGACACTGATCGCTGAAGCCCGTTATCTGCCGAATCTGCAAATCCGCACCCATAGCGGCACGGGCGAAACGTTACAGGTCATCAGTGTTCAGGCCGGGCGTAGCAGCGTGCAGGTTCTGCACTGGGAATCCAAACCGCCCCAAGGCATCGCCAACGATCAACTGCGTTACAACCTCAACGACCATTTGGGTTCCTGCATGCTGGAACTCGACAGTGCGGGCCAGGTAATCAGTCATGAGCGTTATCACCCGTTTGGCACCACCGCGTGGTTTGCCGGGCGTGGAGACGTTGAGGCGAGCTACAAAATACAGCGCTATTCGGGCAAAGAGCGCGATGTGACGGGGCTTTATTACTACGGGTTCAGGTATTACGTGGCGTGGTTGCAGCGCTGGTTGAATCCGGATCCGGCCGGGACGGTTGACGGCCTCAACCCATACAAGTTTGTGAAGAACAATCCGTCCAGCGGATATGACTTCCTAGGGTTGTTACATAAAGGGGCGAACGACCAGAACGAAGAAATAGCCATAGAAAGTAAATATGACTACGCCGTAAAGTATCGAGGAAATACCGAGGCTTTAGCTGCCGGCGAAATTGAATTCTCCAAAACCAATGATGCGGCCTGGAAATTAAGCGCGAAATTAATCAAAGACACCATCAAGTATCTGGAATCAGCAAATCCAGATGGACTTGATTCATTTTTGGGAGGCAGCCGTAACGCTAAATTGGATTCTGGACTGACAGTTGCTCAATCTATGCTGCGGAGTTACAAGGCTATTCACAAAGCAATACCAAGGTACCAACGCGGAGGAGATCTTCGTGATCAGATTGTGTATTTAGAAAGTAGAGCCGACGTACTACTTGAAGATAACGCCTTTGTCATTACAGATGACGCGCATCGACGCATCTTCGTAACGGAGCTATTCAGGTCAAATAACGTCATTGGCAGAGCCAGGATTCTAATCCACGAACTGTCTCATCTCGTTTCGGATACGGAAGATCCGTTCGGGTATCCCAAAAGTTTTTTTCATTATGGCACTTCCGAGAGTGAAACTGCCTCACGACTCCAGGATTTACCCATCCACATCTCCGAAATTCATACCGAGTTAAGAGAGAAAAACCCTTCCCCTGGTGAGTCGGAGCAACTTTTGGCATCGAATGCCGACACGCTGGCCCTGTTTTCGCTCTTGATGTTGAGAGACAAGGACATGGTCAAAGGCCTTGCACGGTCTGTGGATCCCCACATAGAGGGGGCTCGTAAATCGACATCAGGGAATAGATTAGTGAATTTTCTGGGTTCACTCATGCCTGGCAAAAATCGCTGGCCATCGCTCGCAAACCGACCAGAACAGTGACTCCGGCTTCTCTGCGCACACCGCTGCAACCTGTGGGAGCCCGCCTGCTTCGGTTGAGAAGCAGACATAAATCCAGAAATCGGCGCAGCCTGACACGCTTTAACACAGCGTTAGATTCACTTGATGCGATGGCGGCATATTATTGATTTGCGTGAATAGACCCGCCCCCAAAATTACCCTCTCGATTGCGTAGAGGAACAACTCCGATAGAAAAGTGTGCAATGTTGGAAAAAACCGGGTCTGGGCGACGGCTCACCCATTCAGCTTCCATTTGAAACGCATTCAACGCGATTTGAGTGCCTTTGCCTATTGCTGTTTTATTGAGAAATACGTCTAACATCTCAGGCGATAGAGTTTCAACACCCGCCGTCGCCTGAAGTGTTTGTTTATTCATAACGTACTGATTTTCTACAACTGAAGGTAGCACTCCGTAAAACCCCATCGTCTTTGAAACCAACTCGTACTGATAAGCGACGACCTGACTCGCAAAATAATCTTTAGTGTTACTTAATTTGAAATTCGATTGAAGCTTCCAAACCTCTGGAAGAAAAGTATTAGAAAACTCGTCCACACCGTTCCAATGCTTCGAATTGACCTTGTAATTATTCAATGGATCTATGGCATGCTCAAACATAGTTGAAACAATGACAGGCCCAGAACCACCTAACTTATTCAGCATCTCAAATCGCTGGATATTCGAAGGATCAAAGTAGGAACGCGGACGGACATATTGGTATGCCCCCCATATACTATCCATATGCTCCTCCGAATCACCCCATAGAGCTCCTGGTCTCGCATCAAACGTTGATCCAGCAATAACCTGATTTTGCTGTTCACCCACATAGTTGTAATGCTGATCGCCGTTTAACAACTCATCTATATCGATTACCAGTGGGCGTGATTGCCCTATCTCACCAAACAACCCGAATCGATCCAAATAAACAACTGGATTTGAAGCCACAAAAACGTAGACATTTAATCCCTCTGATATTTTCAGAGGGTCAGCACTTATCCACCGCTGCAACCACGGTGCGTAAAACCGATACCCATAGTAATAAAGCCCGGTCGCATCCCTCTCCTTAGCCGAATAACGGATGGTTTTATACTTCGCCACCACGGCACTTTTACCCGCCCAGCACGCCGTACCACCAAACGGGTAATAGTGCTCCTGACTCAGTATTCCTGCGCTATCGTCCAATTCCAGAGAGATGGAACCAAGGTGATCAGTCAGGCTATAGCGCAGTTGATCGCCCTCAACGCCCTCAGGCCAATGCAGCATTCGCACCTGATTACGCCCGGCTTCGACACTGATCACATGCCGCTCTTTTCCGTTCGCTTCGCGATGCACCTCAACACCCGGCAGATAACGCACTTCTGATTTCAGGGTTTGCCCGGAGGTCTGGCTGAGGCATGTTTTACGCAAGCGATGGCCGGGTCGGTCGTAGACATAACCTTCGTCGTCATTCGGCTCGTCCCGGCGTCGCACCAGCGTCACTCGTCTCAATTGATTGCGTACATCCCAGCTCATGGCCTGCCCGCGCTGCAATTCCAACTGATTGCCAGCGAGATCAAACCCTTCCGAAATCTGCGGTTCTCCCGGTAGAGAGCCATCGTCGCGCTGGGCCAGACTTCGATTGCTGTAAGCAGAGGTGAACATCGAAAAAACCGGCGCACCGCTGTGATGGCGGGTGATTAGATTGCCCGCCGCGTCGTAAGCGAATGTCTGGGTGTAGTTGCGCCGCTGCTTCGGGTCCAGCGGTGTGGGCAGCAGATTCGGTAATGCCGGGCCATGGCTCGGCTGGCTGACTTCCCAGCCTTTGGCCTCAACTAACTGATACAGGCTGTCATAGCGATAGCGGCTGACCGGTTCGATGCGCTGGTGATTGAAGTAAGTCACGGCCTGGGTTTTGTCTTCGAGGCTGACGATATTGCCCACCGGATCGTAGACGTAGTGCAAATTCTGCAAGGGTGTTTGTTCGCCGGCGGCTGCGCTGAGCTGCAGCAGCCGACCATCCTCAGGGCTGTACTCTGCGCGGGTCATGACACCATTACCGGCGGTCTCATGTTCGATCTGCTCGTGCGCGTTGTAACGGATATCACTGACCAGACGTGTGGGTGGCTTACCTTCACCGCCAGGGAGAAGCCATGTCGCGGACAGTTGTCCCGCCACGTTGTATTGGCGCGTTTGGGCATTGCCCATCGCATCGGTCTGCTCTTTCAATTCGCCCGTCGGATAGAAAACGTAGCGGGTGGCGTAGGAGTGCTCCTCCAGCAAAACATCACGGTGTTCAGGGTCGCTGGGCCAGTCTGGCAGATCGAGGTCCGTCAGCATGCGCCGCGATTCGACCAGCTCGGCACCGGCCAAACCATAGTCGCGGATGAGCCGGGTCCCCCCCGGGTCATCATGGCGGATCAGGCGACCGCACTGATTGTGCTGGGCAAAGCCATCATCCGCATCGGCATAGCTCAATCGCTCAACCACACGAGGCTGTTCGCCAAGGGCCTGCTCCGTCACAACAATCGGGCGCTGCAGGTCGTCATAGTCGCGGTGGCATTCGCTACCTCGGGCGTCCCAGGAACAAAGCAGTGAGCCAGCCTGATCCGGCAAACTCAATTGCCACCCGGCGTCGACGCTGTCCGTCAGCAATGCCTGCCCGCTCAATCCGTACGTGGTGGCCAGGTTCGGCTTCGGCGCCGTTCCCCACAATCGCGGGTCCCACGATGCCACCTGACGCCCCGCTGCATCGAACACTGGCCGGGTAATGCGCGGGTCGATGTCGGGCGAGTCCGGACGCCGGCAGTAACCGACGCTGCGGATCATCAGCGAACGGGAATCGATGACCGATAGCGTCGGCGTGGCGGTGTCGTGATGAACATTCATGGTCGCAAGCGGCCTTTCTCGCCTTTGGTGAAGAATGAGCGCTTTTGCGGTTTACCGATACTGTAAGAACTAACAGGTGCTATCCCGGCGATGGGCCCCATCGCTTGCAGGCAAGCTCCCACAATAATTTGCGGCGTACGCGAAATGTATGCATACCGCCGCCCACTGTGGGAGCCAGCCTGCTGGCGATTTCGGTAGATCAGACAGCAAAAAAAAACGGCACCTTCCGGTGCCGTTCGCTTCCTGTATTTCAGCGCTTATTTACGCGCATCCGCCCACGATTTCAGCAGCTCGCTATAGCTCACGGTTTCGCCCTTCGGCTTCTCGTTGGCCAGTTTCGGCTTCGGTGCGCCCGGCTGGTCGAACCAGTATTGCGCGTCGCGTTCCGGGTTCATTTTCGGTGCGCACACGGCCTGGGCCTTGGAGCGTTCGAGGCGTTCCATGATGCGGTCCTGATCCTTTGCCAGGCCATCCAGTGCCTGTTGCGGAGTCTTTTCGCCGCTGGCCGCTTCGGCGATGTGGCTCCACCACAGTTGCGCCAGACGCGGATAGTCCGGCACGTTGGTCCCGGTCGGGGTCCATTGCACGCGGGCCGGGCTGCGGTAGAACTCGACCAGACCACCGAGTTTCGGCGCCATGTCAGTCATTGCCTGCGAGTTGATGTCCGACTCGCGGATCGGCGTCAGGCCGACGATGGTTTTCTTCAGCGACACGGTTTTCGAGGTGACGAATTGCGCGTACAGCCACGCCGCGAGTTTCTGTTTCTCAGGCGTGGACTTCATGAACGTCCACGAACCCACGTCCTGATAACCGAGCTTCATGCCCTCTTCCCAATACGGCCCACGCGGCGATGGCGCCATGCGCCATTTCGGCGTGCCGTCGGCGTTGACCACCGGCAGACCGGGTTTGGTCATGTCGGCGGTGAACGCGGTGTACCAGAAAATCTGTTGGGCAATGTTGCCCTGCGACGGCACCGGGCCGGACTCGGAGAAGGTCATGCCGGCCGCTTCCGGTGGTGCGTATTTCTTCAGCCAGTCGACGTATTTGGTGGTGGCAAACACCGCCGCCGGGCCGTTGGTGTCGCCGCCGCGGGTCACGCTGGAGCCGACCGGGTGGCAATCCTCGACGCGAATGCCCCACTCGTCCACCGGCAACCCGTTGGGAATGCCCTTGTCGCCGCCGCCGGCCATGGAGAACCAGGCGTCGGTGAAGCGCCAGCCCAGCGACGGATCTTTCTTGCCGTAGTCCATGTGCCCGTACACGCGTTTGCCGTCGATTTCCTTGACGTCTTCGCTAAAGAATTTGGCGATGTCTTCATAGGCCGACCAGTTCACCGGCACGCCCAACTCGTAGCCGTACTTTTCCTTGAATTTGGCTTTCAGGTCGGCGCGTTCGAACCAGTCGGCGCGGAACCAGTACAGGTTGGCGAACTGCTGGTCGGGCAGTTGATAGATCTTGCCATCCGGCGCGGTGGTGAAGGAGATGCCGATGAAATCCTTGATGTCGAGGGTCGGCGAGGTGAAGTTCTTGCCTTCGTTGGCCATCAGGTCGGTGATCGATTCGGTCTTGCCGTAGCGAAAGTGCGTACCGATCAGGTCGGAGTCGTTGACCCAGCCGTCATAGATATTCTTGTCGGACTGCATCACCGTCTGCATTTTCTCGACCACGTCGCCTTCTTGCAGCAAGTCGTGGGTGAGCTTGATCCCGGTGATTTCGCTGAACGCCTTGGCCAGCACCTTGGACTCGTATTCGTGAGTGGTCAGGGTCTCTGAAACGACCTTGATGTCCATGCCGCGGAACGGCTCGGCAGCCTTGATGAACCACTTCAATTCTTCCAGTTGCTGTTCGGCCGTCAGGGTCGAGGGCTTGAACTCGCTGCCGATCCATTTTTTCGCAGCATCTTCATAGGCGTCGGCCCAGGCGGATGCGCTCAAACCGCTGAGTGCCAGCATGGCTGCCAATGAAATGCTATGTCGCAGCTTATTGTTTTTATCGAACATAGAGACCTCCTGTTTAAGTTGTGGAGCCGCGTTGCCGAACGATTCGACTAGCCCCAACGCATCACAGCCAACAGCCACACCAGGGACAACGCGGACGCGACCCAGATGCTCCAGTCGGTGACGCCGATTACCAGCAAGTGCAGGTAGGCGCTGCCGAGAAGACCGATAAACAAGCGATCGCCACGGGTGGTGGCAATCGGCAGAAACCCTCGCCGCAAGATGCTCGGCGAGCGCAATTCCCAGGTGGTCATGCCCACCAGAATCAGACCGATGCCGATGAAGAACGCGGCGGTCGGTGTCGTCCAGCTCATCCATTCCATCATCAGCTCCTCAGACTCGACCGAGGGCAAAGCCCTTGGCCACGTGGTTGCGCACAAACCAGATCACCAGCATGCCCGGCAGGATGGTCAACACGCCCGCCGCCGCCAGCACGCCCCAGTCGATACCCGATGCCGACACGGTGCGGGTCATCACCGCCGCGATCGGCTTGGCGTTGACCGAGGTCAACGTGCGCGCCAGCAGCAGTTCGACCCAGGAAAACATGAAGCAGAAAAACGCCGTGACACCGATGCCGGAACCGATCAGCGGGATGAAAATCTTCACGAAGAACTTGGGAAAACTGTAGCCGTCGATGTAGGCGGTTTCGTCGATCTCCTTGGGTACACCGGACATGAAGCCTTCGAGAATCCACACCGCCAGCGGCACGTTGAACAGGCAGTGCGCCAGCGCCACGGCGATGTGCGTGTCGAACAGGCCGATCGACGAATACAACTGAAAGAACGGCAGCAAAAACACCGCCGGCGGCGCCATGCGGTTGGTCAGCAGCCAGAAGAACAGGTGCTTGTCGCCGAGGAAACGATAGCGTGAAAACGCGTAGGCCGCCGGCAACGCCACGCTCAACGAGATCACGGTGTTGAGGCTGACGTAATACAGCGAGTTTAGATAACCGGTGTACCAGCTCGGATCGGTGAAGATCACCTTGTAGTTCGCCAGCGTGAAGGCCTGTGGGAAAAGGGTCAGGCCGCCGAGGATTTCGGTGTTGCTCTTGAACGACATGTTCAGCAGCCAGTAGATCGGCACCAGCAGGAACAGGATGTACACCAGCAACGGAATAAGCTTTCTCTTGCTCATGGCCGGGCCTCAGCGGTTGGCGTCGGAATGCGTCATGGCGGTATAGAACAGCCACGACACCAACAGAATGATCAGGAAGTACACCAGCGAAAACGCCGCTGCCGGACCGAGGTCGAATTGCCCTACGGCCATCTGCGTCAACGTCTGACTGAGGAAGGTCGTGGCATTGCCCGGCCCGCCGCCAGTGAGCACGAACGGCTCGGTGTAGATCATGAAGCTGTCCATGAAGCGCAGCATCACCGCGATCAGCAGCACGCTTTTCAGCTTGGGCAGTTGAATATGCCTGAACACCGCCCAGGCCGAGGCTCGATCGATGCGCGCGGCCTGGTAATAGACGTCGGGAATCGCGCGCAAACCGGAGAAGCACAGCAGCGCCACCAGTGAGGTCCAGTGCCACACGTCCATGACCAGCACCGTCACCCAGGCGTCCATGGTGTTGGCCGCATAGTTGTAGCTGATGCCCATGGCGTTGAGGCTGGAACCGAGCAGACCGATGTCGGCGCGGCCGAAAATCTGCCAGATCGTACCGACTACGTTCCACGGAATCAGCAGCGGAATCGCCAGAATGATCAGCACCACCGACGACCAGCGGCCCTTGGTCGGCATGGTCAGCGCGACGGCGATACCCAGTGGGATTTCGATCAGCAGCACGCAGGCCGAATAGATGAACTGACGCAGCAGCGAGTCGTGCAGACGTGGGTCGAGCAGCACCTGCTTGTACCAGTCGGCGCCGACGAAGTAGCGGCTGGACTGGTCGAAGATGTCCTGCACCGAATAGTTGACCACGGTCATCATCGGGATCACCGCACTGAACGCCACCAGCAGAAACACCGGCAACACCAGCCACCAGGCCTTGTTGTTCTGCACCTTGTTCATGGCTGCACCTCATCGTCGGTTTCGAGCAGGAATTCATCGGCATACACCATCAGCCACTGCGCCGGAAAACTGATGTACGCCGTGCCCTGGGGCACCGGTTTGTCTTCGGTCAGGCGCACCTTTAACGGCGCGCCGTCGAGGTTGAGGGTCATGATCTTGTAGGTGCCGAGGTCTTCGACGTGTACGACGTCGGCCTGCATTGCGTCATCGAACGGCTCGTCCCAGACATGAATGAACTCAGGGCGGATACCGACCTTGAGATTTTTCCACTGGCCGTGCTCGATATGGCGCTGCAAGGCTTCGGACAACGGCAAGTGCGTCGAAGCGAAACCGACGCCACCGGGCTGCGGCTGCACCTCGATCAGGTTCATCCCGGGGCTGCCGATGAAATAGCCGACGAAGGTGTGGCTTGGCCGCTCGAACAATTCCCGTGGCGTGCCGAACTGGACGATCTGGCCGCCGTACATCACCGCGATCTTGTCAGCGAACGTTGAGGCTTCGAGCTGATCGTGGGTGACGTAGACCATGGTGATGTTGAACTGTTCGTGGATCTGCTTGAGCTTGCGCCGCAGTTTCCATTTCAGGTGCGGGTCGATCACCGTCAGCGGTTCGTCGAACAGGATCGCCGAGACGTCGTCGCGTACCAGCCCACGGCCCATCGAGACTTTCTGTTTTTCGTCGGCGGTGAGGTTGCGCGCCTTTTTGCTCAGCAGGTTTTGCAGGTCGAGGACTTCGGCGATCTCCTGCACCTTGCTGTGCACTTTCGCCTCGGCCATGCCCTGATTGCGCAAAGGAAAAGCGAGGTTGTCGAACACGGTCATGGTGTCGTAGACCACCGGAAACTGGAACACCTGGGCGATGTTGCGCTTCTCCGGCGTCAGGTCGTTGACCGCTTTGCCGTCGAACAGCACATGGCCTTGTGACGGGCTGAGCAGGCCGGAAATGATGTTGAGCAAGGTCGACTTGCCGCAACCGGACGGGCCGAGCAACGCGTAGGCGCCGCCCTGCTCCCAGATGTGATCCATCTCGCGGATCGCGTAGTCCTCAGCGCCGCTCGGGGTTTTGCTGTAGCTGTGGGCGAGGTGCTGCAAACGGATTTCGGCCATCAGGCAACCCTCGCGACACGCCGGCCCGGTGCTTGCACCAGACGGCCCTGCGCATCGAAAACGAACAGTTTGTGGGTCGGGATATAAATGCGGATCGGCGCATCGACGTCGTATTCGTGAACCCCCGGCAGGTGCAGCACCAGCAGGAAATGCTCGTTGCGCACATGCAGGAAGGTTTCCGAGCCACTGATCTCGGCCACTTCGACGGTCACCGCCAGTTCCAGGTCATCGTCGTTGCTCGGCACCAGCGAGATATGGCTGGGGCGCACGCCGAAACGGTATTCGCCCTCGCCCACCGGCCGCAGATCAACGTTCAACGGGAAGTGGACGAAATTGGCGAAGCTGACTTCGTTGCCGGCAATGCGCCCGGGCATCAGGTTGATCGGCGGTTCGGAGAACAACTCGGCGGCCAGCACGGTTTGCGGCTGGTGATACACCGAGGTCGAAGGGCCGCTCTGAATCACCCGGCCTTCGTGCAAAATCGTCGTGGTGCCGCCTAGCGCCAACGCTTCGTTGGGCTCGGTGGTGGCGTAGATGGCGATGGTGTGCCGAGCCTTGAACAGCTCGCGCATTTCCTGGCGCAGCTCTTCGCGCAGTTTGTAATCGAGGTTGACCAGCGGCTCGTCGAACAGAATCAGTTCAGCATCCTTGACCAAGGCGCGAGCCATGGCCGTGCGCTGTTGCTGACCGCCGGACAGCTCCAGCGGATAGCGCTGCAGAAACTTCTCGATGCGCAGCATCTTCGCGGTTTCCTGCACTTTGCTGTGAATGATGTCTTTGGACACACCAGCCTGGCGCAACGGCGAGGCGATGTTCTCGAACACCGTCATGGTCGGGTAATTGATGAACTGCTGATAGACCATCGACACGTTGCGCAGACGCACCGGGCGTTGGGTAACGTCGACGCCGTTCATCAGGATGCGCCCGCTGTCGGGCTTGTCCAGCCCGGCCATCAAACGCATCAAACTCGTTTTGCCGGACAGCGTGCGGCCGAGCAAAACGTTGAAGGAACCGGGTTCGAATTTCAGGCACGCATCGTCGATCCAGATCTGGCCCTCGACGGTACGGCTGACGTGCTCCAGGGTGAGTGACATGGCTCGGCCTTTTTTATTTTTGGAGTCAAGCGACCGAAGCAACAGAGCGACTTTCGTGCCAGAAGTGGCAAGTGTTTGATTTGCCTTGAGAAGCAATGTTTACGGGGGCCAGCGGCGTTCACAGCTGAACACTTTTGAACAGTCGGGTGATTGACAATGAACAATAGTGAACAACACTCTATAAACGCTTTTTGCCCGGTCTTGAATACAACATAGATCCCCTGTAGGAGTGAGCCTGCTCGCGATAGCGGTCTATCAGACACATTTCCATCGACTGATACACCGCTATCGCGAGCAGGCGAAGGCCTACAGGGGATTTGTGCAGGTTTCGAATATCGGGTTCATAACAATAATAAAATCGCTGCACTCAGAGGCTCGCCCCCATGGCCGCACCTGCTTCGCCGCTGTCCCACGATGCGATCGTCCAGACCTCCTGGCAACGTTGTCGCGCGTTCGGTCTCGACCATCAGAGCACCCCTGCCTTCGATCAACTGCCCGCCGCTGGCATTGCGCAATTGCTCGACAGTCATCATTCACTGGTACAGACCACGCATCAGGAAGTTCTGCCCTATTACGAAAACATCCTTAGCAATTCCAACTGCCTGATCATGCTCGCCGACAATCAGGGCCAGGTGCTGACCTCGTGGGGCACCCAGCGTTTTATCGAACCGAACCTGGCGCGCGGCTTTCAGGCCGGGGCGAGCTGGATGGAGCGCTGCAGCGGCACCAATGCGATCGGCACCGCGCTGGCCTGCGAACAGGCGGTGCACATTGAACACGATGAACACTTTCTCAAGGCCAACCGCTTCATGACGGGTTCCGCCGCGCCGATTTTCGACGCCGAGCGCAAGGTCATCGCCGTGCTCGACGTGTCCAGCGACAGCTACCTGCCGCCCTCGCACACCTTGGGCATGGTCAAGATGATGAGCCAGACCGTGGAGAACCGGCTGATCCTCAACCTGTTCCACGGTCAGCACTTTCAACTCACCTTCAACACCGGGTTGAACAACCTCGACAGTCAGTGGGCCGGGTTGTTGATCTTCGATGAGAGCGGTCAGGTCCTGTCGGCCAATCGCCGCGCGGACAATTTGCTCGGGGTGCGCTTGTCGCGGGTCAGTGTGGAAAGCCTGTTCAAGGTCTCGCTGCTGGAGTTGATCAATCAGCCGGACGGTTTGCCATTCGCCTTGCAGACTTCCGGGCGCAACCGTTTTCAGTGTCTGTTGAAACGGCCGAAACAGCCAGCGGTTCAAGCCCGGGTATTTGTGACGGAAGAAAAGCCCGCGCCATCCAGCGCGATCAGCCTCAACAGCCTGCATTTGGGCGATAGCCGCGTGGAAAAAGCCGTGCGTCAGGCCGAACGCCTGCTGGAAAAAGACATTCCGCTGCTGATCCACGGCGAGACCGGCGTCGGCAAAGAGGTGTTCGTTAAAGCCCTGCATCAGGCCAGCTCGCGCAGTAAACAGGCGTTCATCGCGGTGAACTGCGCAGCGATCCCCGCCGAACTGGTTGAGTCCGAGCTATTCGGTTATGAGAAAGGCGCGTTCACCGGCGCCAACCAGAAAGGCAGCATCGGCCTGATTCGCAAGGCGGACAAGGGCACACTGTTTCTCGATGAAATCGGCGATATGCCGTTGCCGACCCAGGCGCGCTTGTTGAGGGTGTTGCAGGAGCGCTGCGTGCAGCCGGTAGGCAGCAGCGAGTTGTTCCCGGTGGACCTGCGGATCATCTCGGCGACCAACCGTTCGTTGCGCGAACAGGTGCAGTTGGGCCGGTTTCGTGAGGATTTGTATTACCGCATTGGCGGGCTGACCCTGGAACTGCCACCGCTGCGTGAGCGCAGTGATAAACAGGCGTTGTTCAAGCGGCTGTGGGAACAGCATCGTGAGCCGACGCAGTGGGCGGGTTTGAGCTCAGAGGTGCTGGAATTATTCGAACGGCATCCGTGGCCGGGGAATTTGCGTCAGGTCAGCAGCGTGATGCAGGTGGCGCTGGCCATGGCCGAGGAGCAACCGGTGCGGCCGGAGCATTTGCCGGATGATTTTTTTGTCGATCTGGAAATGGAGCCGGTGGAGATGGCGGCGCCGTTGGGGCTGGATTTGAATGATGTTGAAGCGTTGAACCGCGAGTTGAAGGCGGCCGGGGGGAATATTTCGCACCTGGCGCGGCGGTTGGGGGTGAGTCGGAATACGCTTTACAAGCGGTTGCGGCAGACTGGCGAGTGAGTACAACCGCGTCCCCTCACCCCAGCCCTCTCCCCGAGGAGAGGGAGCCGATTGGGGGATATTCGAGAGCTACGCCGACCTGAACTTGCTTCACCGAATCCATAATCGACTCGATCGTTCAGGTCGGCGTATAGCAAAAGACACCTCGGTCAGTCCCCTCTCCCTCTGGGAGAGGGCTAGGGTGAGGGGCTTTTGGCTTTTAGCCTCAGTCAGCCAACCGCCAGGTCGTGCCCCCCTTGCCATCTTCCAGCACCACACCCATCGCCGTGAGCTGATCACGAATCCGGTCCGACTCGGCCCAGTCCTTCGCAGCCCGAGCCGCCAGACGCGCAGCAATCAGCGCATCCACCTCAGCCGCATCGACACGCCCTTCGGCGCCCGCCTGCAGGAAGTCATCGGCTTCGAGCTGCAACACACCCAGCACACTCGCCAGCTCTTTGAGACGCGCCGCCAGACCGGCCGCTGCATCGAGATCGCTCTCACGCAGGCGGTTGATCTCACGCACCATCTCGAACAGCACAGCGCAGGCTTCCGGCGTGCCGAAGTCGTCGTTCATCACCGCAGTGAAACGCTCGACGAAGGCTTCGCCGCCGGCCGGCGCCACGTTCGGCAGGCCTTTCAACGCGTGATAGAAACGCTCCAGTGCGCCTTTGGCGTCCTTGAGGTTGTCTTCCGAATAGTTGATCGCGCTGCGGTAGTGGCTCGACACCAGCAGGTAACGCACGACTTCCGGGTGATACTTTTCCAGTACGTCGCGGATGGTGAAGAAGTTGTTCAACGACTTGGACATCTTCTCGCCATTGATACGGATCATCCCGCAATGCATCCACGCGTTGGCGTAGGTCTTGCCGGTGGCCGCTTCGCTCTGGGCGATTTCGTTTTCATGGTGCGGGAACTCGAGGTCGCTGCCGCCGCCATGAATGTCAAAAGTCTCGCCCAGGCAGCAGGTCGACATCACCGAGCACTCGATGTGCCAGCCCGGACGCCCGGCGCCCCACGGCGATTCCCAGCTCGGCTCGCCCGGCTTGGCGGCTTTCCACAGGACGAAGTCGAGCGGGTCCTGTTTCGACTCGTCGACTTCGATGCGTGCGCCGATGCGCAGGTCTTCGATTTTCTTGCGCGACAGCTTGCCGTAGCCCATGAATTTGGCGACGCGGTAGTACACGTCGCCATTGCCCGGCGCGTAGGCGTAACCCTTGTCGATCAGCGCCTGGATCATCGCGTGCATGCCAGCGATGTGATCGGTGGCGCGCGGCTCCATGTCCGGCTTCTTGATGTTCAGGCGCGCTTCGTCTTCGTGCATCGCGGCGATCATGCGTTCGGTCAACGCTTCGAACGATTCACCGTTCTCGTTGGCGCGGTTGATGATCTTGTCGTCGATGTCGGTGATGTTGCGCACGTAGGTCAGGTCGTAGCCGCTGAAGCGCAGCCAGCGCGTCACGAGGTCGAACGCGACCATGCTGCGGCCGTGGCCGAGGTGGCAGTAGTCGTACACGGTCATCCCGCAGACATACATGCGCACCTTGTTGCCATTCAGCGGCTTGAAGACTTCTTTGCTCTTGGTGAGCGTGTTGTAGATAGTCAGCACGTTAATTTCCTTGACGCTGTCTCACTGGCCCCACGAATCACGCAGGGTCACGGTACGGTTGAATACCGGCTGACCGGGTTTCGAGTCCTTCAGATCCGCGACGAAGTAGCCTTCGCGTTCGAACTGGAAACGGTCTTCCGGCTGTGCATTGCCGAGCGATGGCTCGGCGCGACAACCGGTCAGCACTTGCAGTGAGTCAGGGTTGATGTTGTCGAGGAAACTCGCGCTGTCTTCGGCCTTCTCCGGGTTCGGCGAGCGGAACAGGCGATCGTACAGACGCACTTCGCACTCGACGCTGGCGGCGGCCGGCACCCAGTGGATGACGCCTTTGACCTTGCGCCCTTCCGGGTTCTTGCCGAGGGTTTCCGGGTCGTACGAGCAACGCAGTTCGACGATGTTGCCATCGGCGTCCTTGATCGCTTCGTCGGCACGGATCACGTAGCTGCCGCGCAGACGCACTTCACCGGCCGGTTCCAGGCGCTTGTAGCCTTTTGGCGGCTCTTCCATGAAGTCGTCACGGTCGATGTAGATTTCCCGGGCGAACGGCAAGGCGCGCACGCCCATGTCTTCTTTCGGGTGGCGTGGCAGTTCGAGGTTCTCGACCTGGCCTTCCGGGTAGTTGGTAATGACCACTTTCAGCGGACGCAGCACGCACATGGCGCGCGGTGCGCTCTGGTCGAGGTCGTCGCGGATGCTGAATTCGAGCATGCCGAAGTCGACCACGCCGTCAGAACGGTTGGTGCCGATCATTTCGCAGAAGTTGCGGATCGATTTCGGCGTGTAGCCACGGCGGCGGAAGCCCGACAGCGTGGACATGCGCGGGTCGTCCCAGCCGTTGACGTGCTTTTCATCGACCAGTTGCTTGAGCTTGCGCTTGCTGGTGATGGTGTAGTTGAGATTCAGGCGGCTGAACTCGTACTGACGCGGCTGCGCCGGCACCGGCAGGTGCTCGAGGAACCACTCGTACAGCGGACGATGGCTTTCGAACTCCAGAGTGCAGATCGAGTGGGTGATGCCTTCGATGGCGTCCGACTGACCGTGGGTGAAGTCGTAGTTCGGGTAGATGCACCACTTGTCGCCGGTCTGGTGGTGATGGGCGTGACGGATGCGGTACATGATCGGGTCGCGCAGGTTCATGTTCGGCGAGGCCATGTCGATCTTCGCCCGCAGCACGCGTGCGCCGTCGGGGAATTCACCGGCCTTCATGCGCGCGAACAGGTCGAGGTTTTCCTCTACCGAGCGGTCGCGGAACGGGCTGTTCCTGCCCGGTTCGGTCAGGCTGCCGCGGTATTCCTTGGCCTGCTCGGGGGTCAGGTCGTCGACGTAGGCCTTGCCGGCCTTGATCAGCTCGACCGCCCAGTCGTGCAACTGGTCGAAATACTGCGAGGCGTAGCGCACTTCACCGGACCACTCGAAGCCCAGCCATTTGACGTCGCTTTCGATCGCGTCGATGTATTCCTGGTCTTCCTTGGCCGGGTTGGTGTCGTCGAAACGCAGGTGCGTGACGCCGCCGAACTCCTGGGCCAGGCCGAAGTTCACGCAGATCGACTTGGCGTGGCCGATGTGCAGGTAGCCGTTGGGCTCAGGCGGAAAACGCGTGACGATCTGGGTGTGCTTGCCCGAGTCCAGGTCTGCCTGGATGATCGGCCGCAGGAAATTGACCGGCACGGCAGGGCCGGACTTGGCATTCGAGGTAGGGTCGACAGTGGGCTTGCTCATAGGATCCTTGACTTACATGTGCGCGGCCGCAGAACGGGCCAGACAAAACAAAGCCGCTATCATAGCCGATGCCGTCAAGGGGCTGACAGAGCAGGCTCCATAAAGCGGCGCATTTAATCGCGCGGAAATGAAAAACCGCCTCGAAATTCGCGCCTGTCACGCTAAACTGCGCACCTTGGCCGAAGCAGGCTGAACCGGTTGCGGGGCGGAAGGTCCCAAAATCACGAATTCCTCAGAAGAGTAGCGATCATGACTCAAGTCAAACTGACCACCAACCATGGCGACATCGTCATCGAACTGAACGCTGAAAAGGCGCCGATCACCGTCGCCAACTTCATCGAATACGTTAACGCCGGTCACTACACCAACACCGTGTTCCACCGCGTCATCGGTAACTTCATGATCCAGGGCGGCGGTTTCGAGCCAGGCATGAAAGAGAAGAAAGACAAGCGTTCAAGCATCCAGAACGAAGCGGACAACGGTCTTTCCAACGACAAGTACACCGTCGCCATGGCCCGCACCATGGAGCCGCATTCGGCTTCGGCACAGTTCTTCATCAACGTAGCCGACAACACCTTCCTCAACCACAGCGGCAAGAACGTGCAGGGCTGGGGCTACGCGGTATTCGGTAAAGTCACCGCCGGCACCGACGTTGTCGACAAGATCAAAGGCGTGTCGACCACTTCCAAGGCCGGCCACCAGGACGTACCCGCAGACGACGTGATCATCGAGAAAGCCGAGATCATTGAGTGATATTGCTGATTTCAGACTTGCATCTGGAAGAGGAGCGCCCGGACATTACCCGGGCGTTTCTGGATTTGCTCGCCGGACGCGCCCGCTCGGCGAGTGCCTTGTACATCCTCGGCGACTTCTTCGAGGCGTGGATCGGCGACGACGCCATGACACCCTTCCAGCGTTCCATCTGCCAGGCCCTGCGCAACTTGAGCGACAGCGGCACGGCCATTTTCCTCATGCACGGCAATCGCGACTTCATGCTCGGCAAGGCCTTTTGCAAACAGGCCGGCTGCACGCTGTTGAAGGACCCGAGTGTCGTGCAGTTCTACGGCGAGCCGGTGCTGCTGATGCACGGCGACAGCCTGTGCACCCGCGACATCGGCTACATGAAGCTGCGCCGCTACCTGCGCAATCCGATCACCCTGTTCATCCTGCGCAATCTGCCGCTGCGCACGCGCCATAAACTGGCGCGCAAGCTGCGCAGCGAAAGCCGTGCGCAGACGCGGATGAAGGCCAATGACATTGTTGATGTCACGCCGGAAGAGATTCCGCGGATCATGCAGCAATTCGGCGTGAACACCCTGATCCACGGCCACACCCACCGCCCCGCCATCCACAAGCTGCAACTCGGTGAGCAAGCAGCGAAGCGCATTGTGCTGGGGGATTGGGATCGTCAGGGCTGGGCGTTGCAGGTCGATGAGAGCGGGTATGCGTTGGCACCGTTCGACTTCGCCCCGCCACCAGCATTGCCGCACGGCTGAAGGTCGCTACCCCCTCACCCCAGCCCTCTCCCCCAGGGGGGCGAGGGGTAAAGGGAGCCGATCTTCATGCTGTTCAAATTCGAGTTCGACTCGGTATCTCAGATCAGCGTATCTCGCAAGCAACTCACAGTCAGTCCCCTCTCCCTCCGGGAGAGGGCTAGGGTGATGGGCTTTTGATCTTGATCTTAATGCCCCGAAGCAGCAGGCCCTGCTTTGGCAGCAAACGGCGGTTTCGCCAGCCACACAATCAGAATCAACCCCATAAACCCCCACCCCAGCAGCGTGAAGTAATCCACGGTCGACAACATGTACGCCTGACTGGACAGGATCTGATCCATCTGCGCATACGCCGGCTGACTCGCCCCGCCCAGCGCATGCAAGGTCTCGCGCGTGGCCGGTTCGAAGGTGCTGATGCTCTCGCTCATGTAGGCATGATGCTGATTCGCCCGGCGAATCCAGATCCACGTAGTCAGCGAAGCCGCAAAGCTGCCGCCCAAGGTCCGCAGGAAGGTCGCCAGACCGGCCCCGTCGGCAATCTGGCTCGGCGGCAGATCCGACATCAGGATGCTCAGCGTCGGCATGAAGAACAGCGCCACGCCAATACCCATGAACAACTGCACCAGAGCGATGGACTGGAAGTCGACCTCATTGGTGAACTCTGCGCGCATGAAGCAACTCAGGCCGATCGCCAGAAACGCCAGCCCGGCGAGCAGTCGCAAGTCGAACTTGTGCGCATACTTGCCGACAAACGGCGACAGCAGCACCGGCAGAATGCCGATCGGCGCCACGGCCAGACCGGCCCAGGTCGCGGTGTAGCCCATTTGCGTCTGCAGCCATTGCGGCAGGATCAGGTTGATGCCGAAGAAGCCGGCGTAACCCAAGACCAGCACCAGCGTGCCGATGCGGAAGTTGCGATAGGCGAACAGGCGCAGGTTGACCACCGGATGCTGGTCAGTCATTTCCCAGATCACGAACACTGCCAGCGCGACCACGGAAATCGCCGCGCCGATGATGATGAAGTTCGACTCGAACCAGTCCAGGTCATTGCCCTTGTCGAGGATCACCTGCAACGCGCCGACACCGATGATCAACGTGATCAGCCCGACGTAGTCCATCGGCTGGCGGCTGGTGACCACCGGCCGCTTGGCCAGTTGCGAACGCACTACCATTACCGCAAAAATCCCGATCGGCACGTTGATGAAGAAGATCCACGGCCAGCTGTAACTGTCGGTGATCCAGCCCCCAAGAATCGGCCCGGCAATCGGCGCGACCACCGTGACCATCGCCAATAACGCCAGGGCCATCCCGCGTTTCGCCGGCGGATACACCGCGATCAACAGGGTTTGGGTCATCGGGTACAACGGCCCGGCGACCAGACCTTGCAGGACCCGGAAGCCGATCAGCTCGGGCATCGAGGTGGAAATACCACAGAGAAACGACGCCAGCACAAACAGCATCGTCGCCCACAGAAACAGTTTCACCTCGCCAAAACGGCGGCTGAGCCAGCCGGTCAGCGGCAGCGCGATGGCGTTGCTCACGGCGAACGAAGTGATCACCCAGGTGCCCTGCTCCGAACTCACCCCCAGGTTGCCGGAAATCGTCGGCAACGCCACGTTGGCGATGGTGGTATCGAGCACCTGCATGAACGTCGCCAGCGACAAGCCAATGGTGCTGAGCAACAGGCTGGGCGGCGTGAAAGAAGCGTTATTGCTCATGGTGGATCCTATGAAACCTAGAGGACACCGCACCCCTGTAGGAGTGAGCCTGCTCGCGATAGCGGTGTAACAGTCGACATCATCGGTGACTGACACACCGCTATCGCGAGCAGGCTCACTCCTACAGGGTCCGTGCGGATCAGCGCTGTGCGGTCTTGCTCGCCGCGGCACTGTTGTCGTGGATCAGCTGGGCAATCATTGCGTCGGCCTCGGCCAGTTGGCGCTCATACACATTGGTGCTGAACGAGGCTTTTTGCGGCGGCTGCTGCGCCAGCACCGGGCCACTCTGGTCGTGCAGGTTGACTTCGACATTGGTCGACAGACCGACCCGCAGCGGATGTTTGGCCAGCTCTTCGGCATTGATGTGAATGCGCACCGGCACCCGCTGGACGATCTTGATCCAGTTACCGGTGGCGTTCTGCGCTGGCAGCAAGGCAAACGCGCTGCCGGTGCCGGCGCCGAGGCTGTCGACGGTGCCGCTGTACTTGACGTCGCTGCCGTACAGGTCGGCTTCGATGTCCACCGGCTGACCGATGCGCATGTCACGCAGTTGGGTTTCCTTGAAGTTGGCGTCGATCCACAGCTGATTGAGCGGGATCACCGCCATCAGCGCGGTGCCCGGCTGTACGCGCTGGCCGAGCTGCACGGTGCGCTTGGCCACGTAACCGGTCACCGGGGCGATCAAGGTGCTGCGCGCATTGGTCAGGTAAGCCTGACGCAGATCCGCCGCCGCCGACATCACGTCCGGGTGCGAGGACACTACCGTGTCATCGACCAGTGCGCTGGTGGTTTTCAGTTGCTGCCTGGCATTGGCCAAAGCGTTCTGCGCCGAGGTCAGGTCGTCGCGAGCGTGGGACAGTTCTTCCTGGGAAATAGCCCCGCCCTGCGCCAGATTCTTGCGGCGGTTGTAGTTGTCCTGCGCTTTCTGCACTTCGGCCTGCTGCGCGTTGACCTGGGCTTTCATGCCGTCGACGTTGCTGTACAAGCCGCGCACCTGACGCACGGTGCGCGCCAGTTTGGCCTTGGCACTTTGCAGGCCGACTTCAGCGTCGTTGGGGTCGAAGTTGACCAGCACCTGGCCTTCCTGGACCAGATCGCCGTCGTCGGCGCCGATGCTGACCACAGTGCCGGTTACCAGCGGCGTGATTTCCACAACATTGCCGTTAACGTAGGCGTCGTCGGTGCTTTCGTTCCAGCGCCCGATGAATTCGTGATACGCCCACACGCCAGCAATGGCGAGCAGGACGACCACGGCCAGGGCCAGCAGCATCACCTTGCGTTTGCGCGGGTTGCCGGTGTCCGGGGTGTTGTCTTGAGCTTGAGTGTTTTCGGCAGTGGCCATGACAAATACCTTGAATTAGTTGTGCGACGGGGCTGGGCTGGCGTTGGCTGCGGTCAGGGTTTCGCCCTGGAAGCCGCCGCCCAGCGCTTGCATCAGTTGAATCGACAGGTCGATCTGCTCGGCATTGAGCGTGGCCAACTGACGCTGGGCCTGGAGCAATTGCTGCTCGATGCTGAGCACGTCCAGGTAGTTGCCGATGCCGGAACCGTAACGCTGGACCGCAGTGTTGTAAGAATCCTGAGCAATGTCGGTGGCGTGCTGCTGCGCGCCGATCTGCCGGCCGATATCACGCAACTGGTTGATCGTGTCGCCGACATCGCCAAGGGCTTTCACCAGACTTTTGTTGTACTGCGCCACCGCGAGGTCGTAATCGGCGTCGCGGGCATCAAGGTTGGCGCGCAGGCGCCCGCCATCGAAAATCGGCAGCGACACGGTTGGCGCGATGTTGAAGAAGCGACTGGCGGAACCGAACATCGCATCACCCAGCAGCGATTCGGCACCCGCTGACGCGCTCAGGTTGAGATTCGGATAGAAGCGCGTCCTGGCGGCATCGATATCCTTGCTCGCCGCCTCGACACGCCAGCGCGCCGCGACCAGATCGGGACGCCGCCCGAGCAGTTCGGCAGGCAATACCGACGGCACGGCAACGGCACTGGCTTGCAAGACTTTTGGCCGAGCGATTTCGTTGCCGCGATCGGGGCCTTTGCCGAGCAATACCGCCAGCGCGACTTTGGCGCTGTGCAGGCGTTTCTCTGCGTCGATCAGGCTGGCCTGGGAACTGGCCTCCAGACTTTGCGTTTGCTGGAACTGGTACTGGCTGTCAATTCCGGAACTCAGGCGACGCTGACTCAGGTCGAGCATCTGCCGGGTGCGCTTGAGGTCTTCGTTGGCCAGGTCATAAACGATATGCGCCTGGCCGAGATCGCTGTAGGCGCGGGCGACGTCAGCGGCGAGGGTCAACTGCGCGGCCTGACGATCGACTTCGGCGGCGCGCGCCTCACCGAGTGCGGCTTCCCAGGCATCGCGCTGGCCGCCCCACAGGTCGAAGTTGTAATTGAAGCCGGCGCTGACATTGCGCACCGTCGAATAGGCGCCGCCCTGCCCTAGCGGATCCTGATCGCGGGCCAGCCGCGAACGGCTGATGCCGGCGCTGGCGTCGAGGGTCGGATAGCGCTCGGCGTCGGCGGCATACGCTGCGGCGCTGGCCTGATGGGCGCGGGCGGCGGCGATCTGCATGTCCGGGCTGTCATGCAATGCTTCGCGGATCAGGCCGTCGAGCTGCGGATCGCCGAGGCTGGTCCACCAATCGCTCTTCGGCCACGCCGCCGGCGACAGGCTGACGCCGTCCAGAGACTGCGCTGTCTTCAGGTTCGCTGCGTCGAGGCGCCGACCTTCGGTATCGAGGCCGCTGTAGTTGGCGCAACCGGCGAGGATCATCGCCGACAGCAGCAGCGTCAGGCTGCTGCGCAAGGTTTTACCGCTCATTGTGGTCACCTAAACGCTGGAGGGTGATCGGGTCACCGGCGGCCAGCAGGATTTTCTTGAGGATGTATTCCAGAGTTTTCAACTCTTCGCGGGAGATGGCACCGGCCAGTTCGTTCATCGCATCGGCACCGATCTGCGGCAGGCGATCGGTCAGTTGCTGGCCCTGTCCCGTCAGTTTCAACTGCACCTGCCGGCGGTCATCTTCGCTGCGTTGACGCAGCAGAAAACCTTTCTGCTCCAGACGATCGAGCATGCGCGTCATCGACCCGCTGTCCAGCGACAGGTGCCGGCACAGCTCGGCCGGCGTGTCGACGCCGAACTGGGCCATGATGATCAGCACTTTGAACTGCGCGGCGGTGATGCCGTGGGGTTCCATGTGCGTATCGATGATCCGGTCCTTGAGCAGCGCGGCACGGCCGAGCAACAGGCCGAGATGGCATTGCTTGAATTCGTCGGGGGTGAAATGCTTCATCGGTCCACCTGATAACTGCCTAGGCAGTGAATGTATGTCGAGATGTTACTGCCTAGGCAGCGAATGTCAACGTAATAGTTAGGTGGCTTGGTAATTAGTTGAGCAAGGGAGTTGGTTTTTTGGGCGCGCAGGCGCACGCCATCGCCAGCAGGCTGGCTCCCACAGGGGATCTCCAACAGACACAAATGCTGTGTCGATCAGAGATCCAGTGTGGGAGCCTGCTGGCGATGGCAGCGACTCGGTTCAGAGAAAGACGCGCGATTTAAAAATCGCGCTTGTAGAAGATATCCAGCGAACTGGCGACGCCACTGGCCGCTTCGACATACACCTTCTTGCTCAGCTTGTAGCGCAGGGCAATGGTGCTGGCCGGTTCGAACACGCCGACGCCGTAGCGCAGGCTAAGTTTTTCGGAGATGTTGCCGCTGGCGACGACGCTGGTGTCGTTGCCGCTGCCCTGGGTGTCGAGCTGGAAGTCCTGAATTCCCAGATCCTTGGCCAGGCCACTGGTGACGCCGGCGCTGCCCATCAGGCCCAGGCCGAGCGCGGCTTGCGCGAGCATGTTGTTGTCTTCGCCGCTGGTGCTCAGCGGACGACCGAGGACCAGATAGGACAGCGCCTGCTCCTGACTCATGGCCGGTTCGGAGAAGATCTGCGTGGTCGGCTGTTCGGCGCTGCCGCTGAGGCGGATGCCGGCGATCACGTCGTCGGTCTGGCGGATCGCTTCGATGTCCAGATACGGCTGGTCGATGGGCCCGGCGAACAACAGCCGCGCGCGGCGCACTGTCAGGCGCTGGCCGTAGGCGCGGTAGCGGCCGTCGTTGAGCCACAACTCGCCACGGGTGTCCATGTTGTCGCCGATGTGCACCTGACCTTGCAGATTGGCGGTCAGGCCAAAACCGGCGAAGCTCAACTTGTTCTGGCCGACGATCACGTCGATGTCCATCTTCATCGCGATCGGCGCTTTGCCCTCTTCGGTCTGGGCGCCGACGATGATCGTGTCGTCCGAGACTTTCACCGTCGACGGCGGCAGTTCGCGAACGGTGATTTCACCGTTGGGCACCAGCACCTTGCCGGCGATTTTCAGCTCATCGCCGGCCATGGAAATCTTCAGGTCTGGCGCCACTTCAAGCTTGGCGTACGGCTCGACAGTGACTGGCAACTGCGTGCCTTTCAACGCCAGGTCGACCACCAGCGCCTGGCCCCAGGCGACGTTGCCGTTGAGACTGCCCCGCCCGCTCCTGCCGCTGTTCCAGCCGCCATCGAGGCGTACCGATTCGCCGGCAATCGCTGCGGTGAGTTGCAGGTTCTGCAGTTCCATCGGCAACTCGGCGCCGGAGACTTCGCCGTCGCTCAGTTGCACCGTGCCGTTGACCAGCGGCGCCAGCAGACCGCCGGAAATCGTGCCGCTGCCGTTCAGGCGTCCGGTGAGTTTTTCCACCATTGGCACAAACGGCCGCGCTACCGACAGGTCGAGGCCGGAAAGGCGGAACGAGCCACTCAACGGTTTGTTTTTCGGCAGTGGATCAAGCTGCGCCTGCACCATCAATTCGCCGAGCTTGCCGCCGACGAAATTCAGTTCGGTGTCGACGCGTTTCGGCGTCAGTTTGCTGGTGAGCCTGAGCGTCTGGTAGGGGAAATCCAGCCATTGCTGCTGGTCGTGCATGCGCAAGGTGCCGCCGCTGGCGTCGATGCTGACCACGCCGTTGGGGCCGCTGGCCGGCAGGTCGAGTTGCAGATCGGCATTGAGCCGGCCCTGCCAGGCGAAGTCTTTCGGCAACCACTGCGCCAGGCTTTCCAGCGGAAACTGCTTGAGGTGATAACGCAGTTTCGGCTCAGGCATCAGCCGCTGATCTTCGCCGCACAGGCTGGCGCTGCCGGAGGTCCAGCAATGCGCGCCGAAGTTGATCTTGCCATCGGCGAGGCGTTCCAGTTTCGCCGGATTCTGCAACCTCCAGTCCTGCCCGCCGGCCTGAATATCGCCGCTGGCCAGACGCCCGCGCCAGTTGCCCTGATCCAGACTGCCGTCTAGCCCCAGCGCGAGTTTCAGCTTGGGTCCGAGCAGATCAAGGTTGAGCTTCTGACTTTTGATATCCCCCTGCGCGCTGGCGGTCAGTGTGCCCAGCGATGTATCGCCGACCTGAATGCCGCTGCCCTTCAGATCGATCTTCGCCCGTTGCGCACTGTCCAGATTGGCGTCGAGGTTGAGGCTTTGCAGGCGATTGTCCTGAAACACCAGTTGCAAGCCCTGCAAGTCGAGTTTGCCCTGCGGCGCCTTCAGCGTACCGGCGACGTTGACCTGACCGTTGACCTGCCCGCGCAATTGCGGCCAGAGCTGGGCCAGACGCGGCAGCTTGATGTCGATCTGCCCGGCGAGCTTCTGTTGCAGGCTGCCCTTGCCGCTGATGCTGTTGTCGCCGAGACGGATTTGCAGGGCGTTGAGATTCCACTGTTCACCAGCGCCATCAGCCTTGGCTTGCAAGACCGCCGGTTGCCCGCGCAGCTTGCCTTTGAGGTCCAGGTCAGCGTTGAGGCTCAGGCGCTCATTTTTCATTTCGCCAGTGCTCTTCAGCGGCCCGGCCAACGTGCCGGGCAGTTCGGCAACCCAGTACGCCGGATTCAATGCCGAGAGTTGCAGCGCGGTGTCCCAGGCGATGCCGTCGGCGAATCTGACCTTGACGTGACCTTCGGCCTTGCCCTGCCCGGCTGCCATCACCAGTTGCGGCAAGGCGATCTGTTCGAGGCTGCCGCTGAACGGGCTGCTCAGGGTGAACGCACCCGCCGGACCGTCCAGTGCGGCGGCAAAGTTGCCGAGGTACTGACCGTCGGTGTAGGAAACTTCACCCGTGAAGGTACGCAAAGCGACTTGCGGCTCGTCGATTTCGTTGTAGAGCCGATGCCAGGGAAAGTCCTGCCAGTTGATGTTGGCTTGCGCGCTGAGGCCTTTGCTCCAGTCGACGCTGCCGCTGAGTTTGACGCTTTGTTTATCGTTGGCGGTCAGATCAAGACCGGCGATCTGCGCACCGTTGGCATCGACTTTACCCTTGAGCAGCAGCGTCACCGGGGCTGTGTCGGCGGGCAATGTGGCGGTGCCGTTGAGCCGATAACCGTTTTTCAGGTCGCCTTCGCCAGTCAGCACTAACTGGTCGAGTTGCAGCGTATCCGGCAGTTCGGCGCTCGGTTTGAACGCTTCGCTGGTGATGCGCACCTTGGCCGGCAGGTTTTCCACCAGTGGCTGCAACTCGCCGGTCAACTGGCCGTCGAGGTAGCCACGGCTGTCGGCGTGCAAGTTGAGGGTCTTGAGCAGATCACCCTCGGCTCTCAGGGCCAGCGTCCATGGTTCTGTGCCCGGTGCGGGTAAAGTCAAATCGCCCTGAATAGTCAGCGGCCAGTTGCCGGTCGGTTGCAGCACGCCGGACAGGTTCAGGCTGAGTTCGTCACGCTGCAATTTCACGCTGTCGATCTGCAGACCTTGAGCAGTCCAGTGCGCGGCCAGTTGCAAGCCTTTGAGCTGCTCACTGCCGTTGAACAGCAGGCTGCCGACCTGCACGTCGCCCAGTTCGATGGCCACCGGCAATTGCAAATCCGGCAGTTTGATCGGGCCGCTCTCGGTGGTTTCTGCACCCGGCGGGAATTGCAGGATGACCTGATCGGCCTTGAGCTGATCGATGCACAGAGTCATGCGCGTCAGGCACAGCGGCGACCAGGCAAAGATCGCCTTGTTCAGTTCGACACGGCTGGTGTCTTGCTGCCAGAGCAGATGATCGGCACTCCATTGGCCGCCAAGGCGACCGTGAAAATTCTCCACGCTCAAGCCCGGTACAAGGCTCAGCGCCCAACGGCTGCCGGCCTGAGTGCCGAGCACGGCGCTGACCGTCAATACAATCAACAGCAACAACGCCAGCAGCGTCACAGCCGTTATTTTCAAACCACGCTTCACAGCTCAGGCCCCATGGAAAAGTGCAGCCGGATGCCGCCGTCGTCGTCGAGCGCATGGGCCAGGTCGAGGCGGATCGGCCCGACCGGCGAGACCCAGCGCACACCGATGCCGACCCCGGTCTTGAGGTTCGGCAGTTCAAGTTTGTTGAAAGAGTTGCCCTGGTCGACGAAGGTCGCCACGCGCCATTTCTCCGCGACTGAATATTGGTATTCAACGCTGCCGGCAACCATATAGCGGCCACCGATACGTTTATTGTCGGAGTTTTTCGGCGACAGGCTCTGATAGTCGTAACCGCGCACGCTCTGATCGCCGCCGGCGAAAAAGCGCAGCGACGGCGGGATCGAGTTGTAGCCATTGGTGGCGCTGCCGCCGACCTGCACACGACCGAGCAAACGGTGCTTGTCGAATACCGTGGTCAGGCCTTTGACCAACGCCGTGCCATATAACAGGTTGTTGTCGGAACCGAGGCCTTCCTTCGCCACTTTGCTTTCGAAGCTCAGGCGATACCCGTTGTGCGGGTCGATGCGGTTGTCACTTTTCAGGTAGGAATAACTGATGCCGGGCATCAGCAAGGTGCTCAGGCCGGAGTCGTCGCCGAGTTCGTATTCCTCGCGCTGCCATTTTAGCGAGATCACCCGTTGCCAGCCGCTCGGCAACTTGCTGTGCCATTCCGGGCCGAAGGTCAGCAGTTTGCTGCGCGTGTCGGAACCTTCGATGTCTTCGAATTGATAACCGCCGGCCCAACGCAGTTTGTCGGTCAGCGGCGGGTCGAGCGGAATGTCGTAGAACAGCCCGACGTTTTGCCGTGGCGCGGAAAGTTCGGCTTCCCAGCCATAGCTGTCGCCTTGCGGATTGACCCAATGACGGGTCCAGTTGGCTTTGATGCGTGGGCCGACGTCGGTCGAATAACCGAGGCCCAGGCCCATGGTGCGCGGTTTGCGCGTATCGAGTTTAACGTCGACCGGGATCACCTGGTCTTTGGCCGCCGTCGGTGCCGCATCGACGCGCACGCCGTCGAAATAGCCGCTCGATTGCAGATCGCGGTTGAGCTCGGCGATCAGCTCGGAGTCGTAAGGCTCGCCGGCCTTGAACGGCACCATGCGTTGCAGCAGGTCTTCGTCAAACGGCGTGTCGCCCTCGAATTTCACTTTACCCAGCGCATAACGCGGGCCGCTGTCGTAGATCAACTCGACATCGGCGACGCCGGCACGCGGATCGACCAAGAGCTTTTGACTGGTGAAATGGCCGCTGAAAAATCCGAAGCGCGAGGCCTGATTCTGAATAAGTCTTTTCGCGTCTTCGTAACGGCCATGGTTGAGCACTGCGCCGGATTTGAGCAGATCGCTTTTCGGCACACGAAAGGATTTCAGCGAGGCTGCCGGGCCGTCAACTCGCACGGTGACGTTGCGCAGGCGGATCGGCTCGCCGGGATCGATATTGAGCACCAGACGCGGTTTTTCGCCGCCCTTGACGTCGCTTTCGATCTGCGGCTGGTAATAGCCCAACGCCTGAGCGGCCTTGCGCGCCTGCTCTTCGGCGCCGCGACTGAAGCGCTGCAAGGCTTCTTCGTCACGATCGCCGAGGCTGCCGATATAGCCTTCTATATTGGCCTTGAGTTCATCGTTGGACGGTTTGATCCGTACATCCAATTCACTTTGCGCCAGCGCCGCGCAGCTGGATAACAGCATGAGCACGCCGCTGGTAAATCTTCCTGGAAACTTCATAGGCGCGGATGCTATCACGGGCTCGGGAGCCTGATAGAACAGGTAATTTGTGAAGAAGTTCTACGGTTAACCCGTTGCTGTGTGTAACACCTGCGGATTGGCATGAAAAAATACGTGTTCGCGCACCGGCCCGACAGCAACCTCGCCGATCTCCTGATAACCCTGCCTTTTATAAAATTCCAGGTAGCGCGGGTTACCGGTGTCGAGCACCACGCCTTGGGAGGTTTCGTCGACGGCGCACCAGTTGTGTACGGCGGTGAGCAATTGTTCGCCGTAGTGCTTGCCCTGAAATTGCGGATGCACGCCGAGCAATGGCAGCATGTGCACCGAGTCACCGGGCACGCACGCGGCGACGGCATCGTGATATTCCAGATAGCGCCGAGTGCAGCGAAACCCGGTGCTGAGCACCATGCGCAGGCGCCACGCCCAGCTCTCTGTCACCCCCAGGCGCCGTTGCGGCGGCGCAATCAGGGCGATGCCGATCAGCCGATCGTTGACCAGCAGTCCGATCGCCGGCAGGTCCTGGAGAAAATGCTGCTTGACCAGCTCACGCACCGTGGCGCGCACGCGTTGTTCATAACCCGGGCGTTCGGCTTCGAACAGGTAGCCGAAGGTCGGCTCGTGACGGTAGGCCTGATACAGCAGCGAGCGGGCTTCGCGGGAATAACCGCGGTCGAGCATGTGGATGTCGGCGATGGCGGTCTGGGTGTCAGGCATGGTGGTGATTCTCCCCGGGGCGCGCTCGAAGGATGGCGCGCTTGTTGGTACGAACCTTGGGCGGGTGGTGTGGTTCCCCCACAGGTATAGACCAACCTCGGATCTTCATCGACTGTTATGGCGCTATCGCGAGCAGGCTCACTCCTACAATTGAAATGCGTTCCCCTGTAGGAGTGAGCCTGCTCGCGAAGGCGTCATCACAGGCAACCCAAATCCCACAGCACAAAATGATTTCTCCCACACTGGCCCCCATCCCCCATGTCAGCTAGCATCGCCCTTTTGCCAGGACTGCCGACCATGAAGATTGTTTCCTTCAACATCAACGGACTGCGGGCCCGTCCGCATCAGCTGGCGGCGCTGATCGAAAAACATCAACCGGACGTGATCGGCCTGCAGGAAACCAAGGTCCACGACGACCAGTTCCCCCTGGAAGAAGTGCGCGCCCTCGGCTACCACGTGTATTTCCACGGGCAGAAAGGCCATTACGGTGTCGCCCTGCTCTCGCGCCAAGAGCCGATCGCTATTCACAAAGGTTTCGCCACTGACGAAGAAGATGCCCAACGGCGTTTTATCTGGGGCACCTTCGCCGATGCCAATGGCGTGCCGGTGACGATCATGAACGGTTATTTTCCCCAAGGCGAAAGCCGCGACCACCCGACAAAATTCCCGGCCAAGCAACGTTTCTACAGCGATCTGCAAGCGTTGCTGGAAAGCCAGTTTCACAACGAACAGCCGCTGGTGGTGATGGGCGATGTGAACATTTCCCCGGAAGACTGCGACATCGGCATCGGCCCGGACAACATGAAGCGCTGGCTGAAAACCGGTAAATGCAGCTTCCTGCCGGAAGAACGCGAGTGGATGGCGCGCCTGAAAAACTGGGGCCTGACCGACAGCTTCCGGCACCTGAACCCGGACGTGACCGACATGTTCAGCTGGTTCGACTACCGCAGCCGTGGTTTTGAGGATGAACCGAAGCGTGGCCTGCGCATCGACGTGATTCTCGCCTCCCATGGTTTGCTGCCACGGGTGAAGGACGCCGGCGTGGACTACGAATTGCGCGGGATGGAAAAGCCCTCGGACCACGCGCCGATCTGGCTCGAGCTGGCCTGATCCCAAACCTTACGCGTTATCTGTAGGAGTGAGCCTGCTCGCGATCACGGTGTACCGGTCAACATTTATGTCGACTGATCCACCGTGATCGCGAGCAGGCTCACTCCTACAGGGGATCCGTTGTCATCTTTCGGTCATGCGCCTGACTTAATCTCCCCGGCAATCCCCCAGGCCTGATTCGGTGCCGGCATGTCCCTGCGTGTGTTCTGCGTTTTTCTATTCAGCGCCTGGCTTCCGGTCTGCGCCGCTGCCCTGCCCTTGCCGGAAAACGGCCCGGCCCTGCGCATTCAGGGTTCCAACACCATCGGCGCCGAACTCGGCCCGGCCTTGGTGGAAGGCCTGTTGCAGAAACAAGGTCTGCTGAAGATCCATCGTGAAACCCCGGACGCCGCCAACGAGCAGCGCATCGTCGGCCAGACCGCCGAAGGTCAGCGCGTGGTGATCGAAGTGGCCGCGCACGGTTCCAGCACCGGTTTCGTCGCCCTGAAAAACGCCAGCGCCGACCTCGCCGCCGCTTCCCGCGAGATCAAGGACAGCGAGTTGCAGGCCCTGCAAGCGCTGGGCGATCTGAAAAGCCCGGGCGCTGAGCAGGTCATCGCCATCGATGGCCTGGCAATCATCGTTCATCCCGACAATCCATTGCAGCAACTGGACACCGAGCAACTGGCGCGGATCTTTGCCGGCGAGGTGAAAACCTGGGAAGCGCTCGGCGGACGTGGCGGCCCGATACATCTTTATGCGCGCGATGATCAGTCCGGCACCTACGACACGTTTAAGGAACTGGTCCTCAGCCATCGTGGGAAAAGTCTGAACAGCGCGGCGAAACGTTTCGAATCCAGCGAGCAATTATCCGATGCGGTCAGCAGCGATCCGCAGGCCATCGGTTTTATCGGTCTTCCTTATGTCCGCCAAGCCAAAGCCGTGGCCATCAGCGACGGCGCATCACTGCCGATGCTGCCCCTCGGCAGCCTGATTGCCACGGAGGATTACCCGTTGTCGCGACGGTTGTTCTTCTATCTACCGCCACAGAGCCAGAATCCCTGGGCGAAAGCTTTGGTGATGTTTGCGCAAAGTCGCCAAGGCCAGCAGATTGTCGCGGCCAATGGTTTTGTCAGCCAGACCGTGCACGCCATGAGCGTGGCGTCGAATGCGCTGATGCCCGAGGGTTATCAAGCGCTCAGTCGGCACGCCCAGCGTCTGACGGTGAATTTCCGCTTCGAGGAAGGCAGCGCGAGCCTGGACAATAAGGCGCGGCAGGATATGGCGCGGGTGCTCGACTATATAAAGCGTCATGACAAGAGCGAGCGGGCGGTGACGTTGGTTGGCTTTGGCGATGCCAAGGATGACCCGGCACGTGCGGACCTGCTGTCGAAGCTGCGGGCGATGGCGGTGCGCCGCGAGCTGGTCAGGAACGGTGTGGTGCTGCGCGAGGTTCGCGGTTTCGGCGCGTTGATGCCGGTGGCGGCGAATGATGCGGATCAGGGGCGGATCCGGAATCGGCGGGTTGAGGTTTGGGTGTACTGACTCAGCCCCTGATGTAGTGAACCTGCTTACGCCATCGCGGGCAAGCCCGCTCCCACAGGTTTCGATGGTGAACACGAGACTCATGTCCACTGCAGATCCCTGTGGGAGCGGGCTTGCCCGCGATGAACGATAACGCGGTGTTACTGACCGCTGCGCAGCATTTCCTTCGGCACATATTTGCCGATTTCGAACTTGCCGATTGCCGCGCGGTGCACTTCGTCCGGGCCGTCGGCCAGGCGCAGGGTGCGTTGCATGGCGTACATGTAGGCCAGCGGGAAATCGTTCGAGACCCCGGCGCCGCCGTGCATCTGGATCGCGCGGTCGATCACCCGCAAAGCGACGTTCGGCGCGACGACCTTGATCTGCGCGATCTCGCTTTTGGCGATCTTGTTGCCGACGGTATCCATCATGTACGCCGCTTTCAGCGTCAGCAGGCGCGCCATGTCGATCTCCATCCGCGAGTCGGCGATCTTGTCGATATTGCCGCCCAGCCGCGCCAGCGGTTTGCCGAACGCGGTACGGCTGACCGAACGTTTGCACATCAATTCCAGCGCGCGCTCAGCCATGCCGATCGAACGCATGCAGTGGTGAATCCGTCCCGGGCCGAGACGCCCCTGGGCGATTTCGAAACCGCGACCTTCACCGAGCAGAACGTTTTCATACGGCACGCGCACGTTGTCAAACAACACTTCGGCGTGGCCGTGCGGCGCGTCGTCGTAACCGAACACCGGCAACGGACGGACGATTTTCACCCCAGGGGTGTCGACCGGCACGAGAATCATCGAATGCTGGGCGTGGCGCGGTGCATCGGGGTTGCTCAGGCCCATGAAAATCAGGATCTTGCAGCGTGGATCACAGGCGCCTGAGGTCCACCACTTTTTGCCATTGATCACCCACTCATCACCATCGCGCACCGCACGAGCGGCCATGTTGGTCGCGTCAGACGAGGCAACGTCCGGTTCGGTCATGGCGAACGCCGAGCGGATTTCGCCGCGCAGCAACGGTTCGAGCCAGCGCTGTTTCTGCTCTTCGTTGGCGTAACGCACCAGCACTTCCATGTTGCCGGTGTCCGGTGCCGAGCAGTTGAACGGCTCCGGCCCGAGCAACGAACGGCCCATGATTTCCGCCAGCGGTGCGTACTCAAGGTTGGTCAGGCCAGCGCCCAGCTCCGACTCCGGCAGGAACAGATTCCACAGGCCTTCGGCTTTGGCCTTGGCTTTGAGCTCCTCCATGATTGCCGTTGGCTGCCAGCGATCACCCTCGGCAACCTGGCGCTCGAACACGGCTTCGGCCGGGTAAACGTAAGTGTCCATGAACGCGGTCACGCGCTCACGCAGTTGTTGAACCTTGGGCGAATAAGCGAAATCCATGGGCAGCACCTTCTCTTATGGAGGTTGTTCAGGTCATGCAATCGATGCTAGAACAGCGCTGATAATTTACCTAGCCTATTCTCGGCGTGTATAAACATTCATCACCGATATATGATCGGCTGATGGCCAGCCCTGAATATCGCCCTGAATAACAAGAGAAGCCGCGTAATGAATCTGAGCAAGGTCGACCTCAACCTTTTCATCGTCTTTGACGCGATCTACACCGAAGCCAACCTGACCCGCGCCGGGCAGATTGTCGGCATCACCCAGCCGGCGGTGTCCAACGCGTTGGCGCGGTTGCGTGAAACCTTCAACGATCCGTTGTTCGTGCGCACAGCGCAGGGCATGGTGCCGACGCCGATGGCGCAGAACATCATTGGCCCGGTGCGCAACGCCCTGTCGCTGTTGCGCGTATCGGTGCAGGAAAGCCGCATTTTCAACCCGGCGCAAGCGGTCAAGACCTACCGCATCAGCATGACCGACCTCACGGAAGCAATCATTCTGCCGCCCTTGTTTCAGCGCTTGCGCCGACTGGCGCCGACGGTGATCATTGAAAGCTTTCTGTCCAAACGCCGGGAAACCACCAAGGAACTGGCGGCCGGGCGTCTGGATTTCGCCGTCGATGCACCGCTCAACACCGACCCCCAGGTGCGCCACGTCAAGCTGATGGACGACCGTTACGTCTGTGCGATGCGCAAGGGCCATCCCATGGCGGGCAAGGAAAAACTCTCGCTGGATGATTACCTGTCGCTGACGCATATTCACATTTCCAGCCGCCGCAGCGGGTTGGGTTATGTCGATCTGGCGCTGGGCAAAATGGGCATTCAACGCAAGATCGCCCTGCGCTCGCAGCACTATCTGATGGCCTCGCAAGTGATGCAGCAGACCGACATGGTCATGACCGTGCCGGAACGTTTTGCCCGACGCCATGACCTGCAATCGTTCAATCTGCCGGTGAACGATGTGCCGTCGGTGGAAACGCACCTTTATTGGCACGAAAGCACCGATCAGGACCCGGCGAATCGCTGGATGCGCGAGCAGATGATCGAGTTGTGCCAGCAGGTGACGGCGCAGGAGAAGAAGCTGGATAAGGTGTAGGGCTTGAAACCGTGGCGCTGCTATCGCGAGCAGGCTCACTCCATTGTTCGCATTCCAACTGACGAAACGCGACCAATTGCAGGAGTGAGCCTGCTCGCGATGAGGCCAGCCAGGACACCACAAATCATCCCGCTTGACGTAAACGTCAACACGCCATTAGCTTAGCGCCATGCCCCTTCTCCGAGCGCTTTCATGAGCAGCCAGACCTACAGCATTTCCGACCTCGCCCGCGAGCTGGACATCACCACGCGGGCCATCCGTTTTTATGAAGAACAAGGCCTGCTGCGCCCCGAGCGCCGCGGCCAGGAGCGCATCTACTCACCGCGCGACAAGGTCAGCCTGAAACTGATCCTGCGTGGCAAGCGCATCGGGTTTTCCCTCGCCGAATGTCGCGAGCTGATCGAGTTGTACGACCCCTCCAGCGGTAACACCAAACAGCTCAACAGCATGCTGGCGAAAATTGCCGAACGCCGCGAACAACTCGAACAGCAATTGCTGGACATCGAACAGATGAAGCTCGAGCTCGATACCGCCGAAGAGCGCTGCGTGCAGGCATTGGAGCAGACGCTCAAGAGCCAGCAGGCGATCTGACAAACACCATATCCCCCTGTAGGAGTGAGCCTGCTCGCGATAGCGGTGTATCAGTGAAAAATATACCGACTGACACACCGCTATCGCGAGCAGGCTCACTCCTACAGGGATCTCCGCGAATTCAAAAGAACAGGTGAGCCCATGTCCCTCCCCTCCCAAGTACGCCTGATCGAAGTCGGCCCGCGCGATGGCCTGCAGAACGAAGCCCAACCGATCAGCGTCGCCGACAAGGTGCAGCTGGTTGATGCCTTGAGCGCCGCCGGCGTTGGCTACATCGAAGTCGGCAGTTTCGTCTCACCCAAATGGGTGCCGCAGATGGCCGGCTCCGCCGAGGTGTTCGCGCAGATTCAGCGCAAGCCTGGCGTGACCTACGGTGCACTGGCGCCGAATCTGCGCGGTTTTGAAGATGCGCTCGCGGCCGGGGTCAAGGAGGTCGCGGTGTTTGCCGCCGCGTCCGAAGCGTTCTCGCAGCGCAACATCAATTGCTCGATCAGCGAAAGCCTGGCGCGGTTTGCGCCGATCATGCAAGCGGCGCAACAACACGGCGTTACCGTGCGCGGTTACGTTTCCTGCGTGCTCGGCTGCCCGTACGAAGGCACGGTCGCGCCAGAGCAAGTGGCGATGGTCGCGCGTGAGCTGTACGCGATGGGCTGCTACGAGGTTTCGCTGGGCGACACCATCGGCACCGGCACCGCAGGCGCGACTCGCCGCCTGTTCGAGGTGGTGTCGGCGCAGGTACCACGAGAAAAACTCGCCGGGCATTTCCACGACACCTACGGCCAGGCCATGGCCAATATCTACGCCAGCCTGCTCGAAGGCATCGCCGTGTTCGACAGCTCGATCGCCGGTCTCGGCGGCTGCCCGTACGCCAAAGGCGCGAGCGGTAACGTTGCCAGCGAAGACGTGGTGTATCTGCTCAACGGCCTGGGTATCGAGACCGGTATCGACCTGGACGCCTTGATTGCCGCGGGTCAGCAGATCAGCACGGTGCTCGGCCGCCCGAGCGGTTCGCGCGTGGCCAAGGCGCGCAGCGCACAGTGAGGTGTTACCGCTGAGTTCGCGCTGTGCGCAAAGCGAGTAACACGGAAACAAATTGTCTGGCTTTGCGGGCGTTTAAAAAATCTCACAATCTCAAACCGTTGATTTTAAAGGGCTTTAAAAAGTTGGCACGACACCTGCTATCTCTATCGCATAACAAGAATAAAAAGCCGCAAACCAATAAAAACAAGACGAAACGACTCTGACATAACAAAAACAACACGGCAGAGACGCAGCTAACAGATTTTTTTGGAGAAGGTGTGCTTTTCAGGGTGCTCTCAGGAGTGACCCGCAACCGGGCAGAGAACAATAAAACTACCTTCAGGTAGCTCCCGAATCGGTTGGATCGTTAAACGAGAAAGCAGATCAGCGCTCAAAAAAATACGTTTGCTCTTGACCCCGGATGGGGGTCGCCAAAAACAGCGGTAAAGGGCCACGGTTGCCAAAAACAACAACAGACCGACCCTCAATAATAAAAAAGAGCACGCAACGACAAATTAAAGGGGAGCTTCGGCTCCCCTTTGTGCTTTCTGTGATTCCTGAATTCACCCCGAATCCCTTGTAGGAGTGAGCCTGCTCGCGATAGCGGTGTGTCAGCCAATATGTGCATCGACTGACACACCGCTATCGCGAGCAGGCTCACTCCTACAGGGATTTGTGTCAGGGCTGCTGTTCGCGCAGCTCTTCTATACTGATCTCGCGCATCCTGAACTTCTGAATCTTGCCCGTCACCGTCATCGGAAACTCTTCTACGAATTTGAAGTGCCGCGGCATCTTGAAATGCGCGATGCGTTCCTTGCACCAGGCCTGCAATTGCAGCTCGGACACGCTGTGGCCGGGGTGGAACTTGATCCACGCGACGATTTCCTCGCCGTAGCGCGAGCAGGGAATGCCGATCACCTGCACGTCCGCCACCGCCGGGTGAGTGAAGAAAAATTCCTCCAGCTCACGCGGATAAATGTTCTCGCCGCCACGAATGATCATGTCCTTGTTGCGCCCGGCGATATTGACGTAGCCGGCCTCATCCATGCTCGCCAGATCGCCGGTATGCATCCAGCCCGCCTCATCAATGGCTTCAGCGGTGGCCTGCGGGTTGTTCCAGTAGCCGAGCATGACGCTGTAACCGCGGGTACAGAGCTCGCCGATGGTGCCGCGCGGTACAAGGTTGCCGGCCTCGTCGATGATCTTGCTTTCCAGTTGCGGCTGGGTGCGGCCGACGGTGGTCACGCGCAATTCCAGTTCATCGTTCGGCCCGGTCTGCAGCGACACCGGGCTGGTTTCGGTCATGCCATAGGCGATCTGCACTTCGCTCATGTGCATCTCGCTGATGACCCGACGCATCACTTCGATCGGGCACGTCGCGCCGGCCATGATCCCGGTGCGCAGGCTAGACAGATCGAACTCGCGGCGTTGCGGCTGATCGAGCATGGCGATGAACATGGTCGGTACGCCGTAGAGTCCGGTGGCGTGTTCTTCGGCGACGGTTTGCAGGGTCAGTAACGGATCGAAGGCGTCATTCGGGTAGATCATCGTGCTGCCGTGGGTGATGCAGCCGAGGTTGCCCATGACCATGCCGAAGCAGTGATACAGCGGCACCGGGATCACCAGACGATCACGCGGGGTCAGGCCGATGCTTTCACCGACCATGTAACCGTTGTTGAGGATGTTGTAGTGACTGAGGGTCGCGCCCTTGGGGAAACCGGTGGTGCCAGAGGTGTACTGAATGTTCACCGGTTGATCGAAGTGCAGGCTGTTACTGCGTTCGCGCAGTTGCTCGGGCGAGACGCTCTGCGCGAGATCAGGCAATTGCGACCATGGCAGAAAACCTCGCGGCGGCTGCGCATCGAGGCTGATTACCCCACGCAGATCCGGCAGGCGCTCGCTGCTCAATTGGCCGGTGGCGTGCGCGGCCAGTTCTGGCAGCAGCCCCTGCAACATGCCGTGGTAGTCGGACGATTTGAACGCCCCGGCGCAGACCAGCCACTGGCAGCCGGATTGCTTGAGCACGTATTCGAGCTCGGCGCTGCGATAGGCCGGGTTGATATTGACCAGAATCACGCCGATTTTCGCCGTGGCCACCTGCGTGATGCACCACTGCGCGCAGTTCGGCGCCCAGATACCGAGGCGGTCGCCGGCTTGCAGACCCAGCGCGAGCAACGCCCGGGCATGCACATCCACTGCCTCGGCCAGCTGCCGCCAGGAATAGCGCAACTGCTGATGGCGGACCACCAGCGCTTCACCGTCCGGGTACTGCTCGACGGTTGCATCAAACTGCTGACCAATGGTCAGCGCGAGCAAGGCCTTGTCCTGCGAACCGCGGGTGTAGCTGCGCTGCGGTGCGGCACTGGGTTGATTCATGATGTCCCCTGTTGTCTTTATTAGCGGGTGTATCGAAGTTACCCCTGTAGGAGTGAGCCTGCTCGCGATGGCGTCAGATCAGTCACCCTCGTCATCGGCTGATAAATCGCCATCGCGAGCAGGCTCACTCCTACAGAAAGCACTGCGCTTTTCAATCCTGAATGGTCTTACTCTCGCCCAAGTTGACGTTAACGTAAAGTGTGATTGACAGTCATTCGTCGCAGGCTTACGTTAACGTAAAGGTGATAACTGACCGACCGTTTTCACTGCCACTACAAAAAAGCCAAAAGGTGCCGCATGAGCTATCCATCCCTGAACTTCGCCCTCGGTGAAACCATCGACATGCTGCGCGATCAGGTTCAGTCTTTCGTCGCAGACCAGATCGCCCCGCGCGCGGCGCAAATCGACAGCGACAACCTGTTCCCCGCCGACCTGTGGCGCAAATTCGGCGACATGGGCCTGCTCGGTGTCACCGTCCCGGAAGAATATGGCGGCGCTGGCCTCGGATATCTGGCGCACGTGGTGGCGATGGAAGAAATCAGCCGCGGCTCGGCTTCGGTGGCGTTGTCCTACGGCGCGCACTCCAATCTCTGCGTCAACCAGATCAATCGCAACGGCAATCACGAGCAAAAAAGCAAGTACCTGCCGCAGCTGATCAGCGGCGAACACGTGGGTGCGCTGGCGATGAGCGAGCCGAACGCCGGTTCCGACGTGGTGTCGATGAAACTGCGCGCCGACAAGCGCGGCGATCGTTTCGTGCTCAACGGCAGCAAGACCTGGATCACCAACGGCCCTGACGCCAGCACTTACGTGATCTACGCCAAGACCGATCTGGAAAAAGGCCCGCACGGCATCACCGCTTTCATCGTCGAGCGCGACTGGAAAGGCTTCAGCCGCAGCAACAAGTTCGACAAGCTGGGCATGCGCGGCTCCAACACCTGCGAGCTGTTTTTCGATGACGTTGAGGTGCCGGAAGAGAATATTCTCGGCGTGCTCAACGGCGGCGTGAAAGTGTTGATGAGCGGCCTCGATTACGAACGCGTGGTGCTCTCCGGCGGGCCGACCGGGATCATGCAGTCGTGCATGGACCTGATCGTGCCGTACATCCATGACCGCAAGCAGTTCGGCCAGAGCATCGGCGAGTTCCAGCTGATCCAGGGCAAAGTCGCCGACATGTACACCCAGCTCAACGCCAGCCGCGCCTACCTCTATGCGGTGGCGCAGGCCTGCGAGCGCGGCGAAACCACCCGCAAGGACGCCGCCGGGGTGATCCTCTACACCGCCGAGCGCGCCACGCAAATGGCCCTCGACGCGATCCAGATTCTTGGTGGCAACGGCTACATCAACGAGTTCCCGGCGGGCCGTCTGCTGCGCGACGCCAAGCTGTACGAAATCGGCGCCGGCACCAGCGAAATCCGACGCATGCTGATCGGCCGCGAACTCTTCAACGAAACGAAATGAATTTCGTCAGCTGCAAGCCGCAAGCTACAAGCTGCAAGAGAAACGCGCTCTTGCCCCAACTTGCAGCTTGCCGCTTGTAGCTAAAAGCTGCTTACGGAGTAAGCCCCCCATGATTTTGCACACTCAGCTCAATCCGCGTTCAGCCGAGTTCGCCGCCAACAGCGCGGCAATGCTCAAGCAGGTCGACGCCCTGCACACGTTGCTCGCCCAAGTCGCACAGGGCGGCGGCGCCAGGGCCCAGGAACGACACACGTCGCGGGGCAAATTGCTGCCGCGTGAGCGCATCAACCGCTTGCTTGATCCGGGCTCGCCGTTTCTGGAAATCAGCCAGTTGGCCGCTCACGCGGTGTATGGCGAGGACGTGCCGGCGGCGGGCGTGATCGCCGGGATCGGCCGGGTCGAAGGCGTCGAGTGCATGATCGTCGCCAACGATGCCACGGTGAAAGGCGGTTCGTATTACCCGCTGACCGTAAAGAAGCACCTGCGCGCGCAGACCATCGCCCAGCAGAATCGCCTGCCATGTATCTATCTGGTGGACTCGGGCGGCGCCAACCTGCCGCGTCAGGATGAAGTGTTTCCTGACCGCGAGCATTTCGGGCGGATCTTCTTCAATCAGGCCAACATGAGCGCGATGGGCATCCCCCAGATTGCCGTGGTCATGGGCTCGTGCACCGCAGGCGGTGCGTACGTGCCGGCGATGGCGGATGAAGCGATCATGGTGCGTAACCAGGCGACGATTTTCCTCGCCGGCCCGCCGCTGGTGAAAGCCGCGACCGGTGAAGTGGTCAGCGCCGAAGACCTTGGCGGTGCCGATGTGCATTGCAAGACCTCCGGCGTGGCTGACCATTATGCCGAGAGCGACGAACACGCCCTCGCCCTCGCCCGCCGCAGCGTCGCCAACCTCAACTGGCGCAAGCTCGGCGAAGTGCAGCAGCGCACGCCGATTGCGCCGCTGTATGCCAGCGATGAGTTGTACGGCGTGGTCTCGGCCGATGCCAAGCAGCCATTCGATGTGCGCGAAGTGATTGCGCGGCTGGTCGACGGTTCGGTGTTCGATGAATTCAAGGCACTGTTTGGCACCACCCTGGTCTGCGGTTTCGCCCATCTGCACGGTTACCCGATTGCGATCCTGGCGAACAACGGCATCCTCTTCGCCGAAGCCGCACAGAAAGGTGCGCACTTCATCGAACTGGCCTGCCAGCGTGGCATTCCGTTGCTGTTTCTGCAGAACATCACCGGTTTCATGGTCGGGCAGAAATACGAGGCCGGCGGCATCGCCAAGCACGGCGCCAAACTGGTGACCGCCGTGGCTTGCGCCAAGGTGCCGAAGTTCACAGTGATCATCGGTGGCAGCTTCGGCGCCGGTAACTACGGCATGTGCGGGCGGGCTTACGACCCGCGTTTCCTGTGGATGTGGCCGAACGCGCGCATCGGCGTCATGGGTGCCGAACAAGCCGCCGGTGTGCTGGTGCAGGTCAAGCGCGAGCAGGCTGAACGCAGCGGTCAGGCGTTCACCGCCGAACAGGAAAGCGAGATCAAGCAGCCGATTCTCGACCAGTACGAAGAGCAGGGTCACCCCTACTATTCCAGCGCACGACTGTGGGACGACGGCGTCATCGACCCGGCGCAGACCCGCGATGTGCTGGCCCTGGCCCTTTCCGCGTCGCTGAACGCGCCAATCGAACCGAGCCGCTTCGGCGTGTTCCGGATGTGATGCTTTCTGTGGGAGCGAGCCTGCTCGCGAATCAGGTTTGTCAGGTAGCGAATGCATCGCCTGATACATCGCTTTCGCGAGCAGGCTCGCTCCCACAAGAAACCGTGGAGACGGATGAATATGAGCGACTTCAATACCCTTGAACTGCAAAGCGACCCACGCGGTTTCGCCACGCTGTGGCTCGACCGCGCCGAGAAAAACAACGCCTTCAACGCCGAGATGATCCGCGAACTGATCCTCGCTCTGGACAAGGTCGCCAGCGACGCCAGTCTGCGCTTTCTGCTGTTGCGCGGCCGTGGCAAGCACTTCAGCGCCGGCGCCGATCTGGCGTGGATGCAGCAATCGGCCGAGCTCGATTACCACACCAACCTCGACGACGCCCGCGAGCTGGCCGAGCTGATGTACAACCTCGCCAAGCTGAAGATTCCTGCACTGGCGGTGGTGCAAGGTGCCGCGTTCGGTGGCGCGCTGGGGCTGATCAGCTGCTGCGACATGGCGATCGGTGCCGATGACGCGCAGTTCTGTCTGTCGGAAGTGCGTATCGGCCTGGCGCCTGCAGTGATCAGCCCGTTCGTGGTCCAGGCAATCGGCGAACGCGCGGCGCGGCGCTATGCGCTGACGGCCGAACGCTTCGGCGGACAGCGGGCGCGTGAGATCGGTTTGCTGTCCGAAAGTTATCCGCCAGCCGAACTCGAGCAACAAGTCGAACAGTGGATCAACAATCTGCTGCTTAACAGCCCTGCGGCCATGCGCGCCAGCAAGGACTTGCTGCGTGAGGTCGGCCATGGCGCGCTGACCCCGGCGCTGCGCCGCTTTACCGAAAATGCCATCGCCCGTATTCGCGTCAGCCCTGAAGGCCAGGAAGGCCTGCGCGCCTTCCTGCAAAAACGTCCGCCGAGCTGGCAAGCCGCAACCACCACCGAGGAGCCGCGTTGATGAGCGCACCCGTTCTCACCACTCTGTTGGTGGCCAACCGTGGCGAAATCGCCTGCCGCATCATGCGCACCGCCAAGGCCCTGGGCCTGACCACCGTCGCGGTGCACAGCGCCACTGATCGCGAAGCGCGGCACAGCCGTGAAGCGGACATCCGCGTCGATCTGGGCGGCAGCAAAGCGGCCGACAGTTATTTGCAGATCGACAAATTGATCGCGGCGGCCAAGGCCAGCGGCGCTCAAGCGATCCATCCCGGTTATGGATTTCTCTCCGAGAATGCCGGTTTCGCCCGCGCCATCGAAGCGGCCGGATTGATCTTCCTCGGCCCCCCCGCCTCGGCCATCGACGCCATGGGCAGCAAGTCCGCCGCCAAGGCGCTGATGGAAACGGCCGGTGTGCCCTTGGTGCCGGGTTACCACGGCGAAGCGCAGGATCTCGATACCTTCCGCGCGGCCTGCGAGCGCATCGGCTATCCGGTGCTGCTCAAAGCCACCGCCGGGGGTGGCGGCAAAGGCATGAAAGTCGTCGAGGACGTCAGTCAACTGGCCGAAGCGCTGGCCTCGGCGCAGCGTGAGGCGCAGTCGTCGTTCGGCGACTCACGGATGCTGGTGGAGAAATACCTGCTCAAGCCGCGGCATGTGGAAATCCAGATCTTTGCCGATCAGCATGGCCATTGCCTGTACCTGAATGAGCGCGATTGCTCGATTCAACGACGTCACCAGAAAGTCGTCGAAGAAGCCCCGGCACCGGGCCTGTCCGCGGAACTGCGGCGGGCGATGGGCGAAGCGGCCGTGCGCTCGGCGCAGGCGATCGGTTATGTCGGCGCGGGGACTGTGGAGTTTTTGCTGGACGCACGCGGCGAATTCTTCTTCATGGAAATGAACACGCGGTTGCAGGTCGAGCATCCGGTGACTGAAGCCATCACCGGTCTGGATCTGGTGGCGTGGCAGATTCGCGTCGCCCGTGGTGAGGCGCTGCCGATCACTCAGGAGCAGGTGCCGCTCAACGGTCATGCGATTGAGGTTCGCCTGTATGCGGAAGATCCAGCGAATGATTTTCTGCCGGCGACCGGTCGTTTGGCGCTGTATCGAGAGTCCGCCGCCGGGCCGGGGCGCCGTGTTGATAGCGGGGTCGAGCAAGGCGATGAAATTTCGCCGTTTTACGACCCGATGCTCGGCAAACTTATCGCCTGGGGCGAGGACCGCGAGCAGGCCCGGTTGCGCTTGTTGAGCATGCTCGACGAATTCGCCATTGGCGGTTTGAAGACCAATATCAACTTCTTGCGGCGGATCATTGCGCATCCGGCGTTCGCTGCGGCTGAACTGGATACCGGGTTTATTCCACGCTATCAGGAGCAACTGCTGCCAGCGGCGCAACCGTTGAGCGATGCGTTCTGGAACGCGGCGGCGCAAGCGCTGGCGCAGAGTCTGCCGCAGCGTACACGCGAGGATGATCCGGATTCGCCGTGGTCTCACAACAGCGGTTTACGCACAGGCTTGCCAAGCGAAACAACCCTGCATTTGAGTTGCGAAGGTCAGGATAAAGCGCTGACGTTGAATGACACCGGCAATGCCAGACTGAGCGGCGAAGCACTCATCGTGGAAGAAGCAGGTGTGCGCCGTAGTTTGCGCACCATTCGCCAGGGCGATGCGCTGTATCTGCAATGGGACGGCGAGTTACGACGTATCGAAACGTACGACCCGATCAGCGCCGTCGATGCCAGTCACAGCCATCAGGGCGGTCTGACTGCACCGATGAACGGCAGCATCGTCCGCGTGCTGGTCGAGGCCGGCCAATCGGTCGAGGCTGGGGCGCAATTGGTGGTGCTGGAAGCGATGAAAATGGAGCACAGCGTTCGCGCGCCGCATGCCGGGGTGATCAAAGCGCTGTATTGTCAGGAGGGCGAAATGGTCGGCGAAGGCAGCGCTCTGGTGGAGCTGGAAGCCGTGTGAATGAAGGATCGATCCTACGCCTGGCGAGGATCGATCTGACTAGTAACGCGCCGTGGCCTGCACCACGACGCCAATGATTCGACACTCGTCGGTCAGCAAGGCTTTCGGCCAGGTTGGGTTGAGCGGTACCAGGTACCGCTGGCCGCCCTGTTCGTCGAGTTTGCGGAAAATCGCTTCCGGGCTGTCGGGCCACTGGGCAATCACCAGTTTGCCCGGCACCGCCTCAACCGCCGGATCGACCAGAATCAGCATGCCTTCGGCAATGCTCTGGCCAGTCGGCGCGGTCATCGAATCCCCCGCTACCGTCAACCAGAACGCCGCGCCGCGTGCGTGGTAATCGGTGAGTTCGAAGCGCTGTTTAGCGGAGGCCCTGGTGTAGGACGCCGGGTCGCCTTCGCGCACCTCGCACGTCGTCTGCCAATCGCTGACCGGGTAACGGAAGTACGGGTTGTACTTCTGCGCCAGCGGCATCTCGTCCTCCGGCGTAACTTGCGGCTCACGAATCACCAGCACCACTTCGAGAAAATCCAGACCCAGCGCCTGCAGCACGCGGTTCATCTCGGTGACACCGGGTTCGCGACGCTTGTTCAGCCAATGACCGATCCCGCCCTGGGACATGCCGACGCGCTCTCCGAGCTCTGTTTGAGTGATTTTGAGTTCACTCATCTTGGCCTTGACCAACTCAATCCATTTATCCATGTGCGGCACCTTACTGTCGACGCCTTCGGCCGGCAAAACACAAATTGTAGTATTTAAATTCTAGTCACAACTACGCACAGTACTATGCTAAGAGGACGGATTCTCAATCGAACAAGGAGTGCCTCGTCATCATGACTATCAGCAGCAAAGACTTGCCCGATCTGCAAATGGACACCACGTTTACTTCGCCTCAAGGCAACGCGGCAGCGCAACGGGCGCTGGACTATTACTTGAAACCGGCTGTGTCAGAACCCGAGGTGGATGAGCGTTTTTTCGACGTCAAACGTCACCTCAGCGGTGAAGAAGCCCTGGTGCATGCTTCGGACCTGTTGCGCTGTGCGGCGGCGACAGCGTTCAAGGCCGCGGAAACCCTGCAGGGCGCGAGCCGCGATCTGGCGTTTTCCGTGGTGCACATGGTGGATATGGCGCGGGCGATGGTCGACCATTCGCTCGATGGCGAAGAAGCCTGAGCACAGCAGACGGAACGAGACAGGAAAGAATTTTCCAATCAGGGGGATAAAAACATTTGACTTGCAAATGATAATGATTATTATTGCAAGCAGCTGATCGCGAGATCAGTCGATGGCCCAGAGACCTTAGGTCGGTCTTCTGGACTATCTCCTCATCAGGCTAATCACGGTTTTTGACCCGGCTTTTTGCCGGGTCTTTTTTTGCCCGTTTTTCGGGCTTATGGCTTCAGGCTAATGAAGTCTTTGGGTGTTGCGCATTCGATGGCGCGGATAATATCAAAAGAATATCGGATGACAAGCGAAGCCCGGCCACACTGGGGCAAACTTTACCAATTAGCACTTGAGAATCACTCGCACACTCTCTAAGCTGCTTGCGCGTCACGGAGGACGCCCCCCGCTGCCGCCCCCGCAATTCCCCTCGGTTTCAAACCAGCCTGCGTGTAAAGTGACGGCCATAAAATCGTGTTCAGGAATCGATTATGTCCGTGGCCAAATCCTCGTTCGACATCAGCGCCAATTTCGACAGCGGCAACATTCAAGTCATCGATCTCAGCAATCCGCTCAGCCCGGTTCTGGCGATTCGCCCGGATACCCGCAGCGCACATTTTCAATGGTTCCACTTCAAGGCCAGCGGTCTGCATGTCGGCCAGGAACACTGGTTCCGGCTGATCAACGCCAGCCAGTCTTCGTATAACAAAGCCTGGACGGGCTACCAGGCCGTCGCGTCCTACGATCACGTCAACTGGTTCCGCATTCCGACCATTTTCGAAGGCGACTCCTTGCGTTTCTGCCTCGAAGCTACCCAGACCCACGCCTGGTTCGCCTATTTCGAACCGTACAGCCGCGGCCGCCATGACTGGCTGATCGAGCAGGCACTGAGCAAGGCCGGCACGCAACTGCTGGCGACGGGCAAAAGCGTCGAAGGTCGTGACATCCAGTTACTGCGCAAGGGCAGCGGCGACGAAGGCCAGCGCAAGGTCTGGATCATCGCTCAGCAACACCCGGGCGAGCACATGGCCGAGTGGTTCATGGAAGGCGTGATCGAGCGCCTGGAAAGACAAGACGATCCGGTGCTGAACAAACTGCTGGCCAGCGCCGATCTGTACCTGGTGCCGAACATGAACCCGGACGGTGCCTTCCACGGCCATTTGCGCACCAACGCCATGGGCCAGGACTTGAATCGCGCTTGGCAGAACGCCAGCCAGGAGATCAGCCCCGAAGTACTTTTCGTACAGCAGCAAATGGAAAAGTATGGCGTCGATCTGTTCATCGACGTACACGGGGATGAGGAGATCCCCCACGTGTTCACTGCCGGTTGCGAAGGTAATCCCGGGTTCACGCCGCGCATCGAAAAGCTCGAAGGGCACTTCAACACACACCTCAAGCACACGACCAGGGATTTCCAGACCCAGTACGGCTACAGCCGCGACGAACCGGGCCAGGCCAACATGACTCTGGCTTGCAACAGTGTCGGGCAGAAATACGACTGCCTGTCGCTGACACTGGAAATGCCGTTCAAGGACCACGATGACCACCCCGACCAAATCACCGGCTGGTCGGGCAAGCGCTCGAAACAATTGGGCAAGGATGTGCTGACCACCATCGCCGACATGGTCGATATCCTGCGCTGAACCCCTGCCCTCGCTGATCGGCAACCGGCGCATCGACTTGATGCGCCGGTTGCGGCGATCAGCCGCGATCGCGACCGCGCAACATGCTGTCGAGCACTTCGTCACGCCGTATCCAGCCATGGAACAACGCTGCCGCCAGATGCACCAGCACCGTCAGAAACAACAGATACGCCAGATAGCCGTGCGCCTTGCGCAGCAGCGCGAACAACTGAGCATCGGCGGGCACGATGGCCGGCAGTTGCATCGCAGTGCCCAGCATCACCGGCTCACCGGAGGCGCTGATCATCGCCCAGCCGAGCAACGGCAACACCAGCATCAATCCATACAACAACCAATGCGAAGCCTTGGCCGCCAGCGCTTGCCAGTCCGGTAGATCAGCCGGCAGCGGCGGCTGGCGTGTGCTCCAGCGCACCAGCAGACGGACGATCGCCAGCGCGAGAATGGCAATGCCCAGCGGCTTGTGCAGATGGATCAGCCATTCATGCCGCTCGGACACCGAGGTGACCATGCCGGCACCGATAAACAGCATGGCGATGATCATCACGGCCATCAGCCAGTGCAGCAGCCGCGCCAGCAAAACGAAATGGGTCGGTTGGGTGCTCATGGGCGAGCCTCCTGTTTGGCGGCGGGCAACTGGCTGACTTCGCTGGTCCGGCGCAGGTAGGAATCGGCATAGCCGGCCGATCGGGCGGCGAGCAACGGGTCGTCGGAACCTTGAATGCCGGCCGGCAATACCAGCGGATCGTAGTTGATGTCACGGCACTCGCCGCTCAGCTGCGGTTGGGTTTTCTCCAGCACCAACGTGCCGGCATTCAACACTTTGCGCTCGGCGGGCCAGTTCTTGCTGGCGTCGTTGACCGGATCCTCAGGATTGGCGAGGGTGATATTCAATTGAAAACGCAGTGGCCCCGATGCCAGGCGTTGCACCAGATCCTTTTCGAGGAAATCGCCGCCCTCGGGCGCGGTAGCACCGGCAGCGTCGCGCGCAACGGGGGCCATGTTCCAGCGCACCGCCTGTTTCTTGCCGTTACCGTCGACCAGATAAAACGCGTTGACGCTGTTATAGGTTTCGGTGGCGTAACTGGCCGACGGTCTGGCCGTCTTGATCCAGGTCAGAAAGGGCACTGCTTCCGGGTGCGCGGCGAAGAACGCCGGGACTTTCGTCGGGTCCGGCTTACCGGTGGCCGGGTCCGGCGACTGCGCCTGCTGTAACTGATAGAACGCCTCTGGCGTGCCCACCGGAAACACCGGCATGCTGTTCATGCCGGTGCGCCACTGTTGGCCGTTGGCCTGGGTGAAACGCAGCGCCAGACTGCGGATCGGCACGCTGCTGTCCGGCGCGTACGGGTTGCCCGAAGGCAGTGCGAAACGTCCGACCACCGGCGTTTGCGCCTCGTTGAACACTTGTGCAGTGGAGAACGCACGCGCCTCGCCACTGCTCTCGAAATGGCCGATCACGCACACGCCTTTACCGTGGTTGCGGCGAAAACCGGGATGCACACCGTTGTTCTTTTCCAGCACATCCACCAGCGCTTTTGGCGTCAGCCGTTGTGGGTCCAAGTTGCCATGCACGTAGGCAAACGCCCCGGCCACAGCGGCGACAACCACGGCAATACCGCCCAGGCGCAATATCAGACTTGCAGCATCCAAGGGTGGACGCTGCGCCCTTCCGGGCGGCGTTGTATCAGGTGAGATGCGGTCAACCATGAAAGACTCCAGAGCCAAAGGCCAGAAGGAAAGGTGCTATGAGACGTATGCCTCGCAGGTTTATTCCTTCAGAACTGTAGTTTCTTTCACCGCACCGTGTAGGACGCTGCGCTTGAGCGATTCAAAGCTGCTCGAAACGAGGCTCGCGCTTCTCCAGAAAGGCTTGCATTCCCTCTTTCTGTCCGGGCGTGCTGAACAAACCGTGAAACACCCTGCGCTCAAACAACACGCCGTTGCGCAGTCCCGTTTCCAGCGCATGGTTAACCGCTTCGCGGGCAGCCAGCGTCGCCGTTCGCGGAAATCCGGCGATGCGTCGTGCCACGGCCACTGCCTCTTCGAGCAACTGATCGGCGGCCGTCACGCGTGATACCAGTCCTGCCTGCTCGGCCTCCCTCGCGCCCATCGCACGCCCGGTTAGAATCATGTCCATAGCCTTGGCCCTGCCGATGGCCCGCGTCAGCCGTTGAGTGCCACCCATGCCCGGCATGACGCCCAAGGTGATTTCCGGTAAAGCAAATTGTGCGGACTCAGCGGCGATGATTACGTCGCACATCATCGCCAGCTCACAGCCACCGCCGAAGGCGAACCCGGCGACGGCTGCCACTTTTGGCGTTCGAAACCCAGCGAAAGCATCCCATCCGGCGAAGTAATCTTCGGTAATCATGTCCAGGCACGACTGGGTGTACATCTCCTTGATGTCCGCGCCCGCAGCAAAGTACTCGGGGGTACCGGTAATCACGAAACACCCTACCTCAGGATCGGCGTCCAACCCGCGCATTGCGTCCAGCAATTGGTGCATTACCGCCGTACTCAGGGCATTTCGTGCCTGTGGTCGATTCAACCGGATCAATACGACCCGGCCCATTCGTTCGATCAATACACTCATGGTCATCTCATCGCTCGGAAAAAGTCTGTCGGGAAAAGTTTTCGCAGCACGGTCAGGAGTCCCAAATGGCGCCGTAGGCAGGAATGCCCCGTGCTTCCATTTCCTCCACGACCTGCTCGGTCAGTTTCTGATTGGAAATGCAAATGACTGCTTCGGCGCCGAACGACTGCACGGCGGCATAAGCGAGTGTCACCAGATCAGGTTTTCCGCGCACATCGGTATCCCAGATCAGCGCATCAGGCTGGGCTTGCAGGATTTCATCGACCAACGCGTCGCCATAGGTTGTCCTCGGGCTGCGCGTGGACCAGATCAGGCGTATGGGCACTTGCCTGGCCAGTAAATGCGGCAACACAGGCCCGATACCACTGCCGGTGGCGATATACACCACTGACTTGAACAGCGTTTCGATGCGTGCAACGCCTGCAGTGCTGATGCCCTTGACCCAGACATGCGTCGGCGCCTGCTCGATAAAGGCACCCGTCCAGTCGCCGGCACGGGAAATGATCAGTCGGAAACCTTCCTCGCCCGGCGCAGGAATATTCGCGAAGGAATGCCATTCCCACAGCGGGCTGCGACTGATCGCCGTGGCGGAACCGGCGAACGGCGTGTGATGCGCAAAGCGGGCTATCACTGCGTGTGAAGAAGTGCGAACGAGGCTGACAGGCACTTTACGCAACCGCAGCCAAGGCAGCGCGACGCTGAGCGTCACCAGCAGCAGCACCCAGAACGAGACCGTGCGAGGAACAACGTCGAACAACGCTGCCGTCGGATTCTGCTCGCGGGCAGACACCACTGTGATTACCCAAAACAACGCCAGCGCAGCCCATCCGGCGAAACGGTGAGTTCGCTCGAAGGCATTATGAAAGCGCGCGCGTATAGCCGGGATGGCCATGATCGCGACCAGCAACATCAGCCCGAGCAACCCACCATTGAGGCCAAGCAGCGTCAGCGAAACATCACCCGGCCCTGCGTACCGTTGCCAGATCATCGAACCGAACAGCAGCGCAAACCAGGCAATCGCCGCCATCGCGCCACCGCTGTGCAGCCCACCGAAGTGATAGACCTTGGCCAGCGAGCGGCGAATAGCCAGCGGCCAACACGTCGGCGCCCGCGTCGCCAGCCAGAACAACAGATTGATGACGTACTGCTGACGAATCAGGATCGCCAGCGAAAGGTTGGTCATCACCAGCCCGGACAGCACCGGCAAATCCACACCGGCAGAAGACCACCATTGGCCGATTTCAAGCCCGTAGCCCAGCACCGCGACGTTGCACGCCAGCACCAGCATCACCAAGCGGTTGTAATGCGAGAACAGCGACAGTGTTCCCAGCCGCCGCCAGAGTGCACGGCGCGGCGGCAAGACAATCTCCGTTTGCATCGCGCTCATGCCGGCACCTGCGACGCTGTGCCAGTCGCTTGCGTCTGGTGCGCGACTGCCCATTCGAGCAGCAAGCGCTTGTCGACTTTGCCACGGGACGTCAGCGGTATCGCATCCACGGCCAGAATCAGCGACGGCACGCAGTAATAGGCAAGTCGGTTTTCACAGCAGGCGCGAGCGGCCTCAACGTCGATGCTGGCGGGATAGACGAATGCCACCAGATGCCGGCTGTCGAGTTTGAGCGTGACCGCGCGTTCGCAGTTCGGCACAGACTCCAGCACCGTCGATACCGAGTCGAGCTCCACCCGAAAACCGCGGATCTTGACCTGATCGTCGACTCGTCCAAGGTGTTCCAGCTCACCGCCTTCAGTCCAGCGCCCGAGATCACGCGTGCGGAACATCATGCGCCCCTGACCCAGAAACGGGTCGGGTTGGTAGCGCTCGCCAGTCAGTTGGGGATTGCCCAGGTAGCCTGCCGTCACGCAATCGCCACCCGCCCACATCTCGCCCTGTTCGCCCGGGCCGCAAAGCTGCCCGGCCTCATCGAGCACATACACGGTGTTATTGGGCGTCGGCTTGCCGATCGTCAGCGCTCCCGCCCCCCGATAATGCTGCATCGTATTGACGATGGTGGTTTCGGTCGGTCCGCATGCATTGTAAAACGTGCAAAACGCCGCCCAGCGATCGGCCAATGGCTGCGGGCAAGGCTCAACGGCCAAAGCGACCACTTTCATCCGGCTGCAACGAGCAGCATCCAGCGTGGCGAGCATCGAAGGCGTCGCGATCAACACATCGCACTGTTCGGCGGTCTGCGCGATGTCCTTGCCGCGAATCAACAGCGTTGCGCCATGGGCCAGACACCCGAGTATTTCCCAGGCCGCCATGTCGAACGCGATGTTGAGGATCTGCCCGACTGTCAATCCGGGCCGCATACCGAGATTGCCGGGTGCGGTCAGCAAAATGTTGCACACGTTGCGCTGAGTCACGCGCACGCCGTTGGGCAGGCCGGTCGTGCCTGAGGTAAACAACACAAAACAGACCGGATCCACCAATGAGCTTGCACCCACGACGTTCTGCTCATCCGCTGACGCACTGACAACGCTGATGAACTCGTCCAGATGAATGCAGTGTTGGGCCGGGGTCAGGGGAATCGCTTGTGCCAGTTCGCCAAGGGTCAGGACCACACGCACCTTGGCGACGTCCATGATGTGACGCAATTGCGCAACGGGAGTAATGCCGACATGTTGCGGAATATAGGCGGCGCCGACTTTCAACACCGCCAGCATGCCCACCAGCATCGGAATCGAACGCTCGACAAACAACGCCACGTGGTCGCCAGGCGATACACCTTGCTCAAGCAACACGCCTGCGAGCCGATTGGCCTGGCGATTCAATTCACCATAGCGAATGAACTGCCCCTGATGCCGCGCGGCAATCGCTTCAGGCCGGACACGCGCCTGCTCTTCGATCGCACAATGAATCAGCGTCGCATCCGGTTCGACCTTTGGGCCGCAGCCAAATCGCTGCCATGGATCGGTCTCGACCTTTACTGCGCTATCAAATCCCTGTGTTGCTCGGCGAGTGCTTGCGAACGCTTGCATGGAATATCCCTTTAGCTGATTTCAATCCTGTCTGGTCGCGTCCGCTGTGGGCTGGGTTGCAGCCACAGACAGATGCGCGTCTCAAATGGGTTGAGCAGCGAACGGAAAATCCATTACAAGGACGACAAGAAGCGGCGAATTTTCTTACATGCAGAGCGCATGAAACATTTAGTCATAGAGATGGAATAACCTGCGTCACGGAACGTCTTCCCTAGACTCCGCCCTCTGGCTCCGAGCATTGCCTGCAATGAACATCTCGACATGAACGTACTCGATGAACAACTGCGTGAACTGATTCCCCGGTTACGCCGCTTCGCCGTATCGCTGACACGCAACAGCAGCAGCGCCGACGATCTGGTTCAGGCCAGTCTGGAACGGGCCTTGTCGAGTTGGGGTGAAAAACGCGCCGACGGCGACCTGCGCGCCTGGCTGTTTGCGATCCTGTACCGGCAGTTTCTCGACGCGCACCGCCGCTCTCGACGTTATGCGCGGATGCTCGAATTTTTCACCGGTCGCGACGACACCGAACCGTCGGTGGAGCGCACCGTGATCGCTCAATCTACCCTGCAAGCCTTCGACCGTTTGCCCACCGAACAGCGCGCGCTGCTGCTGATGGTCTCGGTCGAAGGCCTGTCCTATAAAGAGGTCGCCGAGATTCTCGGCGTCCCGCTCGGCACCGTGATGTCGCGCCTGTCCCGCGCTCGCCAGGCCCTGCGCCAATTGAGCGACGGCGAAATCACCAGCCCTTCTTTGCGGATACTCAAATGATCAGCCTGCCTCCCAACGAGCGTGACCTGCACGCCTACGTCGACCATCAACTCAGCGACGCCGACCGGCGTGTGCTGGAAACCTGGCTGGCCAGCCACCCGGACGAAGCGGCGCAGGTTCGTGCCTGGCAGCACGACGCTCAGCAACTGCGTGCTGCACTGAGCGGTGCGTTGCAGCAACCGGCCAATCCGGCGCTTGATCCGGCATTGATTCGCCAGCGCCGCCAGCGTCAGTCACGGCGCCATCTGGCCAGCGCGGCGATGCTGCTGATCGCCGTCAGCATCGGTGGCTTCAGTGGTTGGCAGGCACGGGAAATGACCCTCGTGCGCGCCTCGGTGCTACCGATGACCGATGCCTTGCAGGCCTATCGCCTGATTGCCCAGCAAGGCCTGCTTCCGGCCGATTACCAGGTCGACAATGATGGCGACATGCAGCGCTGGCTCGATCGTTATTTCACCCAGGCCAGCCGCTTGCCGGATCTGACGGCGGCCGGGTTCGAACCGGTCAGCGGACGTCTGCTGAGCACCGATGAGGGGCCGGCGGCGATGGTCATGTATGAAGATCGCAGCGGCCACAAGGTGAGCTTTTATGTGCGCCCGCCGGGACCGAAAAACACCTTTTTGCCGCGCGGCCGGCGCAGCGATGGAGATTTGCAGGCCGAGTATTGGTCGGGCGATGGATACAACTATGCGATGGTCAGTCCGACAGATTTGCCGGCAGCGCAACGGCTCAAGCCGTCGCAACCCTTCTGAAATCCGCCTGAACCCCTGTGGGAGCCAGCCTGCTGGCGATGACGGTCTGTCAGTCGACTGATGTGCGCAATGATGAACCGCAATCGCCAGCAGGCTGGCTCCCACACGGAAATCAGCGCCAGGCTGACTCCCTGCGCAACGCTCTGGCAACCGAAAAATCTGTTCCGTGATCGCCCACTCTCGCGCCCTTGCGGTGGCCGATCAACCCGTCCTCTGGTTACACTGAACCGCCGCGCCTCTGGGCGCCGGTTTGACGAACACGGAGACCCCGCGAGTGCCTGCCCCACCGCCGAAACGATCCCCCCTGCTGGCGCGCCTGCCGGCATTGCGCCGCTGGCTCGGCAAGGGCGTGCCGGCCAGCGCCGGGCATGACGCCAATGCCCAGGTCATCCGGGATCACTTTCGAAACAAGGCCTGTGAACAGGGTTACACCCTCAGCCACAGCCAGCAGCGCGTCATTGATTGCATGGCGCAACAGGCCAGCCTGTTGTTCGGCGCCAGCGCGCATACGCCACCGAGCCTGTATCTGTTCGGCGCGGTCGGACGTGGCAAGAGCTGGCTGCTCGACGGTTTCTTTCAGGCGCTGCCGATCACCGAGAAACGCCGACTGCATTTCCATCAGTTCTTTGCGCAATTGCACGCGGGCATGTTCCGTCATCGCGATCAGGACGATGCGCTGGAGGTAACGCTCGATGAACTGCTGGAAGACTGTCGGGTGCTGTGTTTCGACGAATTCCATGTGCACGACATTGGCGATGCAATGCTCATCACCCGGCTGTTCAAAGCGCTGTTCAAACGGCGGATTCTGCTGCTGGTGACGTCCAATTATCCGCCTGAAGGCCTGCTGCCCAACCCGCTGTATCACGCGCGTTTCAAACCGGTGATCGAGCTGATCCATGCGCGCATGCACGTCATGGAAGTGGGCGGTCCGCATGATTACCGCAGCCAGCAGCGGCATTTTCAACATCAAGTGTTTACTCACGGAAATTACGCGTGGCCCGGCACGCCCGCGCAACGCACAGCACTCGATCTGCCGCCCACTGACGCGCAGCCCGTTGCGCTGACCGTCGGCACTCGACAGTTTCAGGCGCGGTTCTGCACGGATCGACGTATCGGTTTCACCTTCAACGATCTGTGCGAACAGCCGACCGCCGTCATGGACTATCTGGAACTGTGTCGACGTTTCGATCATTGGGTCATCGAGGATCTGCCCGAACTGGGCGAATGCCCGATCGCCGCGCAACAGCGCTTCATCAACCTGATCGACGTGCTTTACGACCAGGACAAGCATCTGACACTGATCGGGCGACTGCCACTGCGCGACAGCCTCGAAGGCGACGCCATCGATCTGGCCCGCACACGCAGCCGTTTGGGGCAATTGCAAGCCATGCACGACCCTCACTGATACACCACTAATCCCCTGTGGGAGCCAGCCTGCTGGCGATGGCGGTGGGACAGGCAGAACATCAGCGACAGAGAGTCAGCTATCGCCAGCAGGCTGGCTCCCACAGGTTCCGTGGTGCTGAATCGCTTTGCCGTTATCATGTCGCTCCGCGCCGCTCCTTTATCGAAAGCGAACACCTACCATGCACACCCTTGCTCAATTGCGCGCCGGCGAACTGTCGGGCATTACTCGTCTGGATCTGTCGTGTGGCCTGACCGAGTTTCCGCGCGAGATTTTCGCTCTGGCCGACACCCTCGAAATCCTCAACCTCAGCGGCAATGCCTTGAGTCGTCTGCCGGATGACTTGCATCGGCTGACGCACCTGCGCGTGCTGTTCTGCTCCGACAACCAGTTCACCGAGCTGCCGGCATGTCTCGGACAGTGCACGGCGCTGACCATGGTCGGGTTCAAGGCCAACCGCATCGCCAGTGTACCGCCCGCCGCCCTGCCGCCCTCGCTGCGCTGGCTTATTCTCACCGACAACTGCCTCGAGCGTCTGCCGAGCGAACTCGGTGAGCGCCCTGCCCTGCAGAAACTCATGCTCGCCGGCAACCGCTTGCAAGCGCTGCCGCCGTCGCTGAGCCAATGCCATCGGCTGGAACTGATCCGTATCGCCGCCAACCGCCTGACCGAGCTGCCGCCGTGGTTGCTGAGCCTGCCGAGCCTGACGTGGCTAGCCTACGCCGGCAACCCGCTGGAAACCGAGGCGGACGCGGCCGCGCTAGAGGCGACGCCGAAAATCGACTGGTCGGCGCTGCATCTGCGACAGCAACTGGGTGAAGGCGCCTCAGGGGTAATCTCGCGCGCGGACTGGCAACATGACGACGGCTCGCTGACCCCGGTGGCGGTGAAGCTGTACAAGGGCGAGATGACCAGCGACGGTTCGCCGCTGCACGAAATGAATGCCTGCATCACGGCCGGCCAGCACACCAATCTGATCCGCATCGAGGGGCGCATCAGTGGCCACCCTGACCGCCAGCAAGGGCTGGTGATGCAGTTGATCGATCCGTCGTTTGCCAACCTCGCCGACCTGCCGAGCCTGGATTCCTGCTCGCGCGATGTCTACGCCGCTGATCGCCGCTTCAGCGCCGAGGTTGCGCTGAACATCGCCAAAGGCATCGCCTCGGCAGCGCAGCATCTGCATCGCCAAGGCATCACCCATGGCGATCTGTATGGGCACAACATTCTGCTGAATCAGCACGGCGATTGCCTGCTCGGCGATTTTGGTGCGGCGTCGTTTCACGCTGTCGAGGACAACCGACAAACGCGCGCGCTGCAACGCCTTGAGGTACGTGCCTTCGGGATTTTGCTCGGGGAATTGCTCGCGCGCATCGATAGCGGGTTGAGCGATCGGCAGCGGCTTGCGCTTGAGGCGCTGGAGCAGCGTTGCTGTCAGGCGGATGTGCTGGGGCGGCCGGGGTTTGGTGAAGTGATCGAGAGCCTGGAAACACTGTGACCGCTGCGCGGTCAATCGCGAGCAGGCTCACTCCTACAGGGGATTTGAGTGATATGCAAATCCGGTATGGGAGCTAGCCCTGCTAGCGATGGGGCCATCACTGACGCCGCAGATCAGCCTGCCAGACCGACGAACATATCCTGCACGTCGTCATGGTTGTCTAGGCCTTCGAGGAACGCTTCGACCTCAGCCATCTGCTCGTCGCTCAGGCCGCTGACCGGGTTTTTCGGCTGGTAGCCGAGCTTGGCCGAGAGCACGGTAAAACCCTGTTCCGGCAGGGCTTTCTGCACCGCATCCAGATCGGTCGGATCGGTCAGGAACAACGTAGCGCCTTCTTCACCCGGCTCGAAATCCTGGGCGCCGGCTTCGATCGCGGCCATTTCCGGATCCGCGTCCGGATTCTCCGGTGCAGCTTCGATCATGCCGACGTGGTTGAACATCCACGCCACCGAACCGGAAGCGCCCAGTTGGCCCTTACGGAAAGCCACACGAATTTCGGCGACGGTGCGGTTGATGTTATCGGTTACGCACTCGACGATCAGCGGCACCTGGTGCGGGGCGAAACCTTCGTAGGTCACGCGATGGTACTGCACCGTCTCACCCAGCAGACCTGCGCCTTTCTTGATCGCGCGGTCGAGGGTTTCTTTAGGCATCGAGGCTTTCTTGGCCTGTTCGACCACCAGACGCAAATGTGCGTTGGTGGCGGTATCGGCACCGTTGCGGGCAGCGATGGTGATTTCCTTCACCAGTTTGCCGAAGATCTTGCCCTTGGCGTTGGCAGCCGCTTCTTTGTGTTTAACCTTCCACTGTGCGCCCATTACTCACTCTCTTTGATCTGTGGCGCCGAGACATCTATTGGCCGACGCGTGGCGGCAAGTTTATACGGCCTAAAGTCGGCAATCGACCAAAAAAACGCAATGCCGAATCGACAACTTCATCAGACCTTGTAGGGGGATTCTGAAAAACGTCTTTGACACGACCATTCCGCTCTGCGGTTTCGTACCCTCTGACTCCCGTATTGCCTGACAGAGCCTGTGCGAATGCTCAATGACAAGGAAAGTCCTTTCACCCTGACCCTGACCGACAGTGGCCTGAGCCTGCCGGTGGTGGGTTTCGACGGCGAGGAAGCGCTCAACCAGCCCTATCGTTTCGACCTTGAACTGATCGGCCTCGCCCCCGCCATGGCACCGGGCGCGCTTTTACAGCAACCGGCCTTTCTGCGTCTGGACGAGCGGCACGGGATTCATGGCGTGATCGACAGTGCCAGTTACGAACATCGCGGTACGCACCGGATCGGTTATCGATTGAGCCTGATGCCGCACCTGCAACGCCTGGCACAACCGGATAAACGCCGGGTGTTCGTGCAATCGAGCGTGCCGCAGATTCTCCAGCAACTGCTCGCTGAAAACGGCTTGGCCGCAAACGATTACCGAATCGAAATGACGGTCGGTCATTACCCGCTGCGGCCATTTTGCATTCAGTATGAGGAAAGCGATCTGGCGCTGCTCAACCGGCTCTGCGAAGAAGAAGGCATTCACTATCACTTCGAACACCGCGCCAACGGTCACGTTGCAGTGTTCGCCGATGACAGCCTGAGCCTGCCGCAAACGCCGGTATCAGTGCCGTTCACGGCCGGCGAACAGGCGCCTTCGCCCTGCATCAGCGCGCTGTACCAGCACCATCACGCTGCACCGATCTGCGCGTTGCGAACGGTGCGCGATCGCGGCCAACCGGCCAGCAGCGACGCGGCGGCCAATCAACGAATGGCCGATCCACCGCCCAGACCTGCACCTGAACAGCGCCATCATGAACAGCGCAGCCGCCGTCATCTGGAGCGCCAGCGCGGCCAGCAGCGCACGATCAACGGTCGCAGCGACCAGAGCGGTTTGTTCAGCGGCGATCTGCTGCAAGTCTCGGCGCATCCGATCAGCCATTTCAACGAGCAATGGCGAATCACAGCGATCCGTCATCGTGGGCAGCATCCATCGATTCTCGACCCGAGCCCCAGCGTACACCGCTACCACAACGATTTCCGTGCTCAGCCCTGGGCGAGCGATTTTCGCCCGGCGCTCAAACAACCGCGGCCGAGCATTGCCGGTTTTCATCTGGCCCGGGTCGTGGGCAGCACCGGGCAACCGGCGCAAATGGACGAACACGGTCGGGTCGCCATCAGTCTATGGCCGGCGGCGCAGGCGCCAATGCACGATAGCGACACGCTCTGGCTGCCCGTCGCCATGACGCGCACTCAGCGCCGCCTTGCGCCGGCCGATCTGCCCTGCGCCGGCAGTGAAGTGTGGGTGAGTTTCCTCGATGGCGACCCGGATCGGCCGATCCTGTGCCTGGGCAATTCACCCGAGCCGGCGCTCCGCCCGCCACCGCCGGCACGCGACAACGGCTTGTTGCTCGACTGGCTGCTCAACCGCGCCGAACCGTGACCGGCGCACTCAGCCTTTGTCGGCCAGGGCAAAAGCCTTGTGTAGTCGGCACTGGCGTAATCGCTAGCAGGCTAGCTCCCACAGGGATTTTGCGTCGCTCACAAACCCTGTGGGAGCCAGCCTGCTGGCGATTGCAGGCTCCCACAGGGATTTTGCGTCGTTCACAACCCTGTGGGAGCCAGCCTGCTGGCGATTGCAGGCTCCCACAAGGATTTTGCGCCGTTCACAAACCCTGTGGGAGCCAGCCTGCTGGCGATTGCAGACGCCGCGGCCTGTCAGGCTGGCGCCAGATCGAAAAACGCCTGAATCAAGCGCAATTCCCGCCGCCGTTCCATGCAGCCGATCATGTGCTGATTGACCAGCCCTGCCCCGCCAATCGGAATCGCCACCACCCGTGGGTCGTGGCTGACTTCCACCGAGGACACCACGCCCACGCCCAACTCGGCGGCGACGGCTTCGGTCACCGCTTCGCGGCTGTCGAGCTCCAGCAACACGCGCGGGTGAATCGACGCCTGCACGCAAGCCCGGTCGAAGGTGCGCCGGGTAATCGAACTCGGCTCACGCAACACCATGATCACCTGATCAAACTCTTTGAGCGGTACTTCCCCACCGCGCAGTGCCCACGGGTGTCCGGCCGGCACCAGAGCGCAGATCCGCGATTCGCTCAGGCCTTGCAAATGCAAACCTTTGCGCGGCTCGACCTCAGTCAGCACCGCGACATCTGCATGCTCGGACAATAACGCCGCCAAGGTTTCCTGCGCATTGCCCAAGCGCAGATTCACCGTAACGCCGGGATACCGCGCACGCAGGCTGGCGAGCATCGGCATCACCAGGTGCGGGCCGTCCGCTGCGACCTCAAGCCGACCGGTGAGCAATTGCCGATTGGCTTCGAGCATCGTCTGTGCCTCATCCGCCAGGCCGAACATCGCGCGGGTGATCGCCGCGAGTCGGGTGCCCTCCTCGGTCAGCTCCACCCGACGCGCGGTGCGCCGCAACAGGGTGATCTGATAGTGCTCTTCCAGCGCCTTGATGTGCCCGGTGACCGCTGGCTGACTGATGAACAAGCGCGCAGCGGCGCGGGTGAAGCTGCCTTCACGGGCGACGGCGTCGAAGGCGCGCAACTGGAACAGGTTCATGAATAACCCTCACTGATGACTGGCATAACAACAAACAATTTGATTGATGCAACGGTGAATTGCAACGTATGCCCCGTAGCTTCATCCCCCAGTACAACCCAAGGACACCTGCATGCGTAACGCCGAACCCATCCTGCTCACCCCCGGCCCGTTGACCACTTCGGCCCGCACGCGCCAGGCCATGATGGTCGACTGGGGTTCCTGGGATGACCGCTTCAATCAACTGACCGCCAGCCTGTGCGAGCAATTGCTGGCGATCGTCAATGCCGCCGCGACCCACCACTGCGTGCCATTGCAGGGCAGCGGCACCTTCGCCGTCGAAGCGGCCATCGGCACGCTGGTACCGCGTGACGGCAAAATACTGGTGCTGATCAACGGGGCCTACGGCAAACGGCTGGCAAACATCTGCGAAGTGCTCGGGCGCTCGTTCAGCACCTTCGAAACCGCCGAGGACGAGCCGACCACGGCCGCCGACGTCGACCGTCTGCTGCGCGCCGACAGATCAATTACCCACGTTGCGCTGATCCACTGCGAAACCAGCACCGGTATTCTCAACCCGCTGGCGGAGATCGCCGAGGTTGTCGAGCAACACGGCAAGCGCCTGATCGTCGACGCCATGAGCTCGTTCGGCGCACTGCCGGTGGATGCGCAGAAGGTGCCGTTCGATGCGCTGATCGCAGCCTCCGGCAAATGTCTGGAAGGCGTACCGGGGATGGGCTTTGTCTTCGCGCGCAAAGCATCACTGGCCGCTGCCGCCGGCAATTCGCATTCATTGGCGATGGACCTGTTCGACCAGCACACCTACCTGCAGAAGACCGGGCAATGGCGCTTCACCCCGCCGACCCACGTGGTCGCGGCGCTGCACGAAGCCTTGCAGCAATATAGCGAAGAAGGTGGCCTGCCGGCGCGGCATGCGCGCTATGCCGCCAACTGCCAGGCGCTGATGGAAGAGATGGCCAGACTCGGTTTGCGCAGTTTTCTGCCGGCAGCCATTCAGGCGCCGATCATTGCCACGTTCCATGCGCCGAATGACCCGCGTTATCAGTTCAAGGACTTCTACGAACGGGTCAAGGCTAAGGGTTACATCCTTTATCCCGGCAAGTTGACCCAATTGGAAACCTTCCGCATCGGCTGCATCGGCCACGTCACCCCGGACGACATGCGCCTGGCTGTCGCGGCTGTCGGCGAAGTGCTGCTCGAGATGGAAGTGCTCGATATCTGAACCCTACACAAATCCCCTGCAGGAGTGAGCCTGCTCGCGATGAGGGCGTGTCAGTCGACGAAGATGTTCATGTTCGACCGCTATCGCGAGCAGGCTCACTCCTACATTTGAAGCGCATTTCAATTCAGGAATTTCGTTGCCATGAATTACACCAACCCCACCCAACTGCATGCCGCCATCCTCGACTGGGCCGGCACCGTGGTCGATTTCGGCTCGTTCGCACCGACGCAGATTTTCGTCGAGGCGTTCGCCGAGTTCGACGTGCAGGTGTCCATCGAAGAAGCCCGTGGCCCAATGGGCATGGGCAAATGGGACCACATCCGCACGCTGTGCGATCAGCCGCAAGTCGCCGAGCGCTATCGCAAGGCGTTCGGCCGCACGCCGACCGACGATGATGTCACTGCCATCTATAACCGCTTCATGCCACTGCAGATCGAAAAAATCGCCGAGCACTCGGCGCTGATTCCTGGCGCCCTGGAGACCATCGCCAGCCTGCGCGAGCAAGGCATCAAGATCGGTTCCTGCTCGGGTTACCCGAAACAGGTGATGGACAAGGTTGTCGAACTGGCCGCGCGCAACGGTTATGTCGCCGACCATGTGGTCGCCACCGATGAAGTGCCGAACGGTCGCCCATGGCCGGCGCAAGCGCTGGCCAACGTCATTGCGCTGGGCATCGATGACATCGCGGCCTGCGTGAAGATCGACGACACCGTGCCGGGCATTCTCGAAGGCCGCCGCGCCGGAATGTGGACCGTCGCGCTGATCTGCTCGGGCAATGCGCTGGGGCTCGATTATCAGGATTTCCGCGCCTTGGGCAGCGATGATCTGGCCAGCGAGCGCAAGCGTATCCACGCATTGTTCGCAGGCTCGCGCCCGCATTACATGATCGACACCATCAGCGACTTGCCCGAAGTGATTGCCGACATCAACCAGCGGCTGGCCAAGGGTGAAATGCCGCAGCAACATTGATTGCGCCGAAATGAACACCGCTGACTGTTCAGGAAGTCAGCGGTGTTTTCGTATTTCAAAGGCGAGTATTGATCAAGAAACAACAACTTTTAGTTCCCGAACTTACTCAGAGATCAGATTGCCTGCGGCGTCATAGGCAAGTCCATCCGGATACTTGATACTTCCATCCGGAAACTTTGTTGTTCCATCTGCCCAGACAATATGTCCATCAGCATATTCAATTGTGTCATCGGGCCAGACGATTCGTCCGTCAGGGTACTGCACCCGACCATCCTCGTGCTGAATGATGCCATCGGGACGCGTAACCGACGTTTTATCCGCATCGATCAGGCTACCGTCCGGTAATGTCGTCGAGCCATCCTGATGAGTCGTGGCGCCAAATGTCTGGATCAAGGCAATCAAAGCTATCGGATCAATATTGACGTTAACTGTCGGCCACGGCATTGGCGGTCGTTTCGTGCTGACCGGATCGGTCGGGCTGGTCGGGGTTACAGGTTTGGTGGGTGCCACCGGCCGGGTTGGTGCTACAGGCTTGGTTGGCGTCACCGGACGGGTTGGCGCTACGGGTTTGGTCGGTGTTGTCGGGCGGGTTGGCGCTACGGGTTTGGTCGGCGTTGTCGGGCGGGTTGGCGCTACGGGTTTGGTTGGCGTCACCGGGCGGGTTGGCGTTACGGGTTTGGTCGGCGTTGTCGGGCGGGTCGGCGTGACAGGCTTGGGTGGGGTAACGGAGGGCCGCGGCCGCGGTACAGGCGGCTTGGCCATCGCCTTTTTTACAGTATATCCATTTACTTTGCGGGAAAATAAGTTAGTTCTCATAATTATTAAACTCATGCAATTGAAGTTGGTAACCGTGATCCTTGAAAACCCATTCAAGAACCTGAGCAAACAGTATCCATCATGCTCAACCAACTCAAACACCAAGCAAACACAAGATATAAACAACAAACCGTTACATCCATTTATTACAAACACTCCGATAACTTTTAATCGAAATTAATCTAAAACAACCAAGACTGATCTTCGCTACATTTCCTGCCCCGGCTACAAAAAACATGAATAGCTCGGTAGAAACATCGCTTGAGGTTTAGAGTTGATACAGGTCGTCGGTTACTGGCTCATCGGCCTGCATGCGCTGGCGGGGATTTATCACCATTACGTGGTGCGCGATAACACGTTGCTGCGGATGATGCCCAAGCGCGGCTGAGCGTCAGCGGCCGGCAAGCATGGCGCGCCGGCCCTGCAAGCCACCGCTGTGCACGAACAGCAGCCGCGTGCCCGGCGCAAACCGGCCGGCCTCGACCTGCTGCTTGAGCGCCAGCAAGGCCTTGCCTGTGTACAGCGGCTCCAGCGGCACACCGCTGGCCTGTTCGGTCTGCTCGATGAACGCCAGCAAGGCCGGATCGATTTTGGCAAAACCGCCCCGACTGGCATCGAACAAGGTGTATCCGCCGCAGCCCTGCCCGGCCGGGTGCAGAATCGATTCGATTTGCGCCGCCACGCCGTGATCTCCCGGCACCGCCAACGCGCCATAAACGTGTCGCGCACCGGCCTCGGCGAGCACCAGCCCGGCCAGCGTCGTTCCGGTGCCGCAGGCCAGCCACCAGGCGTGAAAATCTTGCCAGCCCAGCGCCGCCAACTGCGTTTGCGCCTGAGAATGAATGGCCGCACAGCCGCGTGCGCCGGCCAATCCCCCGCCACCCTCCGGCACCGCATACAGCTGTGGATATTGCGCCTGCCAAGGCTCCCAGAATCCAGACTCGTTACGGGCGCGATAGCCGCTGTAACCCAACCAGTGCAGTTGCATACCGAACGCCTGCAAATCCTCCACTGTCGGCGTTTGCTGCGCATGTCCGCGCAACAGGCCGACCGTGGCGAACCCCAAGCGCTGGCCCGCCGCTGCCAGCGCATGCAGGTGATTGGAATGCGCACCGCCGAGGCTGATGATGCCCTCGGCGCCGGCACGCTCGGCTGCGTTAAGGTGTTCGGTGAGTTTGAACCATTTGTTGCCGCTGATCAGCGGGTCGATCTGGTCGAGCCGCAGGATCGCCACTTCGATGCCGGCAGCGCTGAGCCAGTCCAGGCGAAGGTGTTCGAGAGGGGCATGGGGTAGCCAGTTGGCGGGGGGCAAAAGCATGGATGCCGGCTCTGTAGCAAAGAGCCGGCATCTTAACAGCCAGGCGTTAAAAATCTGCCAGCGTACGCCAGTCCCTGAGCGAGCCTGCTCGCGAAAGCGTCGTGTCAGGCGACTTATAAACTGACTGACATTGCGCCTTCGCGAGCAGGCTCACTCCTACAGGTCCAGCGCTGAGCTCAAAGCTCAGCGGCCAGCCGCGAGCCTTGATTGATTGCGCGCTTGGCATCCAATTCTGCCGCCACATCGGCGCCGCCGATCAAATGCACGTTCTGCCCCGCCTCGACCAAGCCATCATGCAATTCGCGCAGCGGATCCTGCCCCGCGCAAATCACGATGTTGTCCACCGCCAGCACTTGCGGCTCACCGGTTTCGCCGATGCGGATGTGCAGGCCGTCGTCATCGATGCCGAGGTATTCGACACTGTTGAGCATCTGCACCTGCTTGTTCTTCAGACCGGTACGGTGAATCCAGCCGGTGGTTTTACCGAGGCCGTCGCCCACCTTGGTTTTCTTGCGCTGCAACAGGAAAACCTCGCGCGCCGGTGCATGCGGCGCAGCTTTGATACCGGCAACACCACCGCGGGCCTCAAGTTGCGTATCGATGCCCCACTCCTTCCAGAAGGCCGCGCGATCCTGACTGGTCGCCACGCCTTGATGGACAAGGAATTCCGAAACGTCAAAACCGATACCGCCAGCGCCAATGACGGCCACGCGTTTGCCTACCGGTTTACGCTCGAGAATGACGTCCAGGTAGCTCAGCACCTTGGCATGCTCGACCCCCGGAATCGCCGGTACACGCGGGGCGATGCCCGTGGCGAGAATGATCTCGTCGTAACCGCCTTCGACCAGTTTCGCCACGTCGACGCGGGTGTTCAGGCACACCTCGACATGGGTGGTCTGCAACTTGCGCTTGAAGTAACGCAGGGTTTCAAAAAACTCTTCCTTGCCCGGCACACGTTTGGCGATGTTGAACTGGCCACCGATTTCGCTGGCCGAATCGAAGAGCGTCACCTGATGACCGCGCTCGGCGGCCACGGTCGCGGCGGACAAACCGGCAGGGCCGGCGCCGACCACGGCGATCTTCTTGATCTGTTGCACCGGCAGGTAATTGAGCTCGGTTTCATGACAGGCGCGCGGGTTGACCAGGCAACTGGTGAGCTTGCCGCCGAAGGTGTGATCGAGGCACGCCTGGTTGCAGCCGATGCAGGTGTTGATTTCGTCGGCGCGGCCTTCGGCGGCCTTATTGACGAAATCCGGATCGGCAAGGAACGGCCGCGCCATCGAGACCATGTCGGCATCGCCCTCGGCGAGAATCTGCTCGGCGATTTCCGGGGTGTTGATGCGGTTGGTGGTGATCAGCGGAATGCTCACCGAGCCGCGCAGCTTGGCCGTGACTTTACTGAATGCAGCGCGCGGCACTTTGGTGGCGATGGTCGGAATTCGCGCTTCGTGCCAGCCGATCCCGGTGTTGATAATGGTCGCGCCGGCCTGCTCGATGGCTTTGGCCAGGGTGACGATTTCGTCCCAGGTGCTGCCGCCCTCGACCAGATCGAGCATCGACAGACGGAAGATAATGATGAAGTTCGGGCCCACCGCTTCGCGCACCCGGCGCACGATTTCCACCGGCAGGCGCATGCGGTTTTCGTAACTGCCGCCCCAACGGTCGGTGCGGTGGTTGGTGTGCGCGGCGAGGAACTGGTTAATGAAATAACCTTCGGAGCCCATGATTTCGACGCCGTCGTACTCGGCAGTCTGCGCCAGAACCGAACAGGTAACGAAATCGCTGATCTGCTTCTCGATGCCTTCCTCGTCCAGCTCCTTGGGCTTGAACGGGTTGATCGGCGCCTGGATTGCACTCGGCGCGACCTGCTTCGGGCTGTAGGCATAACGGCCGGCGTGAAGAATCTGCATGCAGATCTTGCCGCCCGCCTCGTGCACCGCGCGGGTGACGATACGGTGCTTGAGCGCTTCCTCTTCGGTGGTCAGCTTGGCTGCGCCGGAATACACGCCGCCCTCGTCATTCGGGCCGATACCGCCAGTGACCATCAAGCCGACACCGCCACGCGCACGTTCGGCAAAGTACGCCGCCATGCGCTCGAAACCGCCGGGTTTCTCTTCAAGGCCAGTGTGCATCGAGCCCATCAGGGTGCGGTTGCGCAGCGTGGTGAATCCCAGGTCCAGCGGGGCTAACAGGTGCGGGTAATGAGCGGCGGTCATCGGTAACTCCACAACGAGCGATCACGGAAAAGTTGCGAGCGCTCTGCGGCGCGCGTCATTCATGTTCGACAGACTAAGAGCCGCCTCGCTGTGGCTCAATGACCGTAACTGACAACTTATTGATCCAAGTGCGCAGCGCCCCTTGGCAATCGCGGCCATGCGCCCTACCCTAGTCGCCATACCCTGCACCCGGTCGTTGTTGGTTTTCATGCGCAAACTTTTGTACCTGACGTTTTCCATGGCCCTTGTGGCTGCCCTCACCACCTACGCAATGTGGGCGGCGGACCGGCCGGCCGGGCATTACCTGTCAGACCTGCGCATAAAACTGGCGGTCGACCAGGGCACACCCGCCGACCGCGGCAATCTGTTGGGCATCCAGCCCGAACTGTTTCCCACCGACTATCAAAGCCCCGAACGCCTGCACCGCAAACTCGCCGCCTATTTGCAGCAAGCGCAGGATCAAGGCTTGCTGAACGAGAAAACCGTCGTGGTCTTGCCGGAAAACATCGGCACCTGGCTGCTGCTCAGCGGCGAAAAAGACGAGCTGTATCAAGCCCCGACCGTTGACGAGGCGATGAACTGGCTGGCGGCAAGCAATCCGTTGTTGTTCGCTCGCGCCTGGCTGCGCGCCAGCGGCAATGACCGTCTCAATGACGCCCATCTGCGCATGAAAGCCAAATCCATGGCCAAGCAATACCAGGCGCTGTTCGGCGGTCTGGCCAAGGAATTTCGCGTGACCCTGGTGGCCGGCTCGATCGTATTGCCGGAGCCGGAGATTCGCGATGGACGGCTCAGACCGGGCAGTGGCTCGCTCTACAACAGCAGCGTGGTGTTCGGCCGCGACGGCGTGCCACTTGGCCAGCCGCAGCGCCAGATGCACCCCGTGTTCGCTCAGCGTGATGTGATACAGGCCGAGGACAAAGAGCGCATCAACGTGGTCGACACCCCGGCGGGACGTCTCGGCGTGTTGATCGGCAGCGACAGTTGGTACCCACAGAACTACCGCTCGCTCGACGAGCAAAACGCGAAGTTGGTGGCGGTGCCGGCGCAGTTATTCGGCCAGAATGCCTGGAACCAGCCGTGGCGCGGTTACAAAGGCTCAAGCACGCCCGGTTCGGTAAGCCTCAAGCCCGGTGAAGTCACTGAAGGCCAGGCCTGGCATCGCCTGACCCTCACTGCCCAGCCACCGAGCAGTCGGGCGATTGCCGGCATCAGCGTATTTCTGCACGGGCAATTCTGGGACAAGACCAGCTCCGGCCAAAGCTTCCTCAGCAGCAACGGTCAGCATTTTGCCGATGGCGATGCCCGTGGCGCGCGTCTGCTGAATATCTGGTTGTGAGCCATGAAGCCCCAGCCGATGCGCCTTGGTGATCTGTCGGTAGGCTTCGTTCACAGCCTCGCCGACGCCGTGCGCAGTCATGGCCTCGACCCACAGCCACTGCTGGAACAATACGGCCTCGACGCAGCACGATTGGCCGAAGCCGGCGCGCGCTTGTCGATCCCTCGCTACATGCGCCTTGGCCACGCAGCGATTCAGCTGACTGGCGATGCAGCGCTGGGTTTGCGCATGGGCCAGCTCAGTCGTCTGAGCCAGGCCGGCCTCGCGGGTGTCACCGCGGCGCAAGCGCCGACCGTGCGCGAAGCTGCGCGCTGCCTGATCCGTTTCGAACCCTTGTACGGCTCGAACTATCGCGGCCAGTCGAGCTTTCACGAAGATGCTCACGGCGCGTGGCTGCGCTTCTATTCGATCAGCCCGTACAACGCTTACAACCGCTTTGTCGTCGATTCAATCGTGGCAGGCTGGCTCAATCAGCTCTCCTCCGTGAGCCGTCAGCCGCTGCGGGCCGAGCGCATCGAGATCGAATTTTCCGAGCCCGATTATCGCCAGGCCTACAGCTCGCTCGGCGATTGCCCGATCCAGTTCGGTGCCGAGGGCAACCAATTACGCCTGAATCTGGACAGCCTTGCGCAGCGCAACCCCGAGCATTGCCCCAGTACCTGGCGGCATCTGCTGCAGCTGTGTGAACGGGAACTCGAGCAACTGACGCGAACCCGCAGCCTGCGCGAACGCATCACGCAATTGCTTGGGCCGCTGCTTAACGGTGGCCGCGAACCGGACCTGGAAGAAGTCGCGGCACGCCTGAAACTGCCGACCTGGACACTGCGACGCAAACTGGCCGAGGAAGGCACGCAATTTCGCGCCATCCTCAACGACACGCGCAGGGATCTGGCGATGACCTACATCCGCGACACCGAACTGGCCTTCGGCGAGATTGCTTACCTGCTCGGTTTTGCTTCAGCCGAAGCATTCCAGCGAGCGTTCAAGCGCTGGAGCGGCCAGACGCCGGGCGAGTTTCGCCGCAGTCATCGCATACGGGCTTGAATCAGCTGCAAGTTTCAAGCTGCAAGCCGAAGCTTAAAGCTCGGTTGCGTCGTCTGCGGGTTCGGGTTGATCCAGTTCGTAGGCTTGGTATTCGAGCAGTTCTTCTTGATATTCATCCATCGTAAAATCCCCCAACCGCTCGCTATGAAAAATGGCCTGATCAATCGACCTGTGCCCCGAGCATAAAGTGCCCGTATGAAGGAACAGTGAAACGTGGCCTTCATGAATAAAACGTAGCAGGTGGTTGGGGATTTATCGTGGTGGGATTGTCAGGGGAATGTAACCAGATATAGCCGGGCGCAAATCAGTGTAGGAGTGAGCCAGCTCGCGATAACGTCAGACCTGTCAACATTATGCTGGCTGATCCAACGCTATCGCGAGCAGGCTCACTCCTGCAGGGGATTGCGGTTATTGACCGGACGCAGGCATCGCCGGAATCGGCTCGGACGGCGGCGGAATGTCCGGGTTTGCTGGCGGTGTGATGGTTTCGCTCGCAGGCGCGGGGTCTTCAACGGGCGCTGGCGTAATCGGCGCCGGCTCCGCAGGCGGCGCCACCGGCTGGGAATCGACTGGCGCGGTTTCCGCCGGAGCTGGCGCAGGCTCGGCAGCAGGTGCAGGCGCAGGCGTTGCCGCAGGTTCCGCTGCCGGTGTCGGCACCAACGGCGCGGGTGCCGGTGCAGGCGTCGCTTTCGCTTCAGGCACACCGAGGTCAGCCTTGGGCTTCTCCTCGATATGCGCCGCCTTCTTCGCATCCGCCGGCAGGAACTGTTCGACCAGGGTGAAGAACCGCTCGTAGAACTTCTGCGCAGTCACCGTCTCACTGGCGACCTTGACCATCGAATCGTCAGACGAGCCGATCGGCATCGACACCGAGCCCAACACACCTACGCCGAGACTGGCCGAGTTGTTGGTCTTCTTCAGCGCATAGCGATCCTGCAAGGCATTGGCAAACATCGTCGCATGGTGCCCGGCGCTGCCGTCATCGGCGCAGACCACATTGAAGCTGATCTCCATGTGGGTATCGCCGGTCTGCTGGAAGCTCTTGTGCCCGCTGACCAGTTTCGGATCGCTGCTGGTAATGATGTAGCCCTGACTGAGCAACGCCCGCCGCGCCGCTTCGCAACTGGCCACATCCGTCACCGGATAATTGCGCGAAAACGTACCGGAGTCATCGAAGTTCTCGTGCTCATACATCGGCTTGTCTTTCGAACAGCCGGCAACGGCAGCCAACAACAGCGCCAACCCGGCTACACGCAAGGGAATGGAAATCAACATTGAACATCCTGAGAGAAAACAGTCCGGGGCGTATTGTGCAACAGATCGCAACCCCGCGGCGCATGGAATAGTGTCTTGAAACGGTTACAACTCTATGGCACCTGGGTCGCGGGGAAAAGTCGCGAGACCAAATGATCGATGAACACACGCAGTTTCGCCGTGGCGTGACGACTCGATGGCCATAGGACCCAAAACTCACCGGTGTGTTCCAGGTGCGCATCGAGCACCCGACGCAAGCGTCCTTGCGCCTCGGCCTCGCGGGTCATGAAATCAGGCAGACAGGCGATACCCACGCCGGCCAGCGCCGCATGGCTCACCGCTTCGATGGAAGTACTGACCAAGCGGGCGGGCAACGTCGGCTCCGCAGCTCGCTCTTCGCGAATCAGTGGCCAGGCTTCCAGTTTTCCAGTGGCATGGAAGGTGTGACGCAGGCACGCGTGAGCGGCAAGATCAGCCGGCGTATGCGGTACGCCACGCTGCTGCAGATACGCCGGACTGGCCACCAATACCATGTGAAAAGTACCCAATCGTCGCGCCATCAGACGCGAGTCGCGGGGCTTACCTGTGCGGATCACAGCATCGAAACCTTCTTCCACCACATCGACCATGCGATCGGTCAGATCCAGGTCCAGCTCGATTTGCGGGTACATCGCCATGAACTCAGCCATGACGGGCATCACCAGCCCATGCACCTGCGGCAGGCTGATGCGCAACCTGCCGTGTGGCTTGGCAGAGGCATCGCACAGTTCGAATTCCGCCGCCTCGACTTCGGCGAGGATCTTTCGGCACCGCTCAAGAAACATCGCGCCTTCGCTGGTCAGCGTGACGCTGCGGGTGGTGCGCTGAAACAGCCGCACGCCCAGTCGGGCTTCCAGCCGGGCGATGCTTTTGCCCACCGCTGACGATGAGACACCTTGTAGCCTGCCAGCCTCGGTGAAGCTGCGCGTCTCGGCGACTTGAACAAACACCGCAATACTGCCAAGGCTATCCATACCACTCCCCCATTGCTGACATCCCTGTCCGATATGTTCGGAACCTTAACCCGTTTTTCATCACCGTGCAGCGCCCTACTCTGCGCTTCTCATCAAATTCGCACATGGAAGCCGCTCATGAACGATGCTCAACCTGCTTACCCCGCATTCGATCAACCCGAACGCTTACCCCTCGCCGCGCTGCTGGCACTGGCCACCGCCGGATTCATCACGGTAATGACCGAAGCCATGCCGGCCGGACTGTTGCCGCAGATGAGCAGCGGCCTGAATGTCTCCCAGGCACTGATCGGACAATTGATCACCGTCTACGCGTTCGGCTCGATCCTGGCGGCGATTCCGCTAACCATCGCCACCCGAGGCTGGCGCCGAAAACCCCTGCTGTTGTCCGCTGTCGGTGGTTTCGCGATCGCCAACAGCATCACCGCCGTGTCGGAGCTGTACTGGCTAAGCCTGATCGCACGATTTATTGCCGGCGTGTTCGCAGGGCTGCTCTGGGCGCTGCTGGCGGGTTACGCGAGCCGAATGGTCGCCCCGCACCTGCAAGGCCGCGCCATCACGGTGGCGATGCTCGGTGCACCTCTGGCGCTGTCGCTGGGAATCCCCGCAGGCACTTTGCTCGGCACCCTGGTCGGCTGGCGCCTGAGCTTCGCCATCATGACCGGGCTGACCATCGTGCTGGTGATATGGGTACGCTGGTGGGTACCGGACTTTGCTGGCGAACGCGCGGGACACCGCATGCCTTTGCAACAGGTGTTTACCTGGCCCGGCGTACGTCCGGTATTGTTTGTAACCCTTACCTACGTGGTCGCACACAATCTGCTGTACACCTACATCGCACCTTTCCTGCAGCCGTCCGGACTTGATGAAAATGTCGACCGGGTGTTGCTGGTATTCGGCCTCGCATCGGTGCTCGGCTTATGGATCGTCGGCGTCCTGATTGACCGCTGGCTACGCGAACTGGTGCTGATCAGCGCCGCGCTGTTCATGCTGTCCGCGCTCGCGCTGGGCCTGTGGCGCGATTCGCCGAGCGTGGTTTACACCGCCATTGCCATCTGGGGACTGGCCTTCGGCGCAATGCCATCCTTATTGCAAACCGCATCAGCGAAAACCGCGAGCAACGCAGCCGATACCGCGCAATCGATGCTGGTCACGCTATGGAATGTAGGGATTGCTGGCGGAGGTTTGATCGGAGGCCTATTGCTTGAAGACTTCGGTGCAGGAACATTTCCGTGGATTGTTGCAGGCTTGCTGGTTTTGACCCTGTGTGTGACGGTCAACGCTCGCAGCCATGGCTTTCCAGCTGCCGGATAGGTGGCACCTGGATTGCCGCGGAATGCTTGAACTCTGTCCGAAAATCAAAAGCCCCTCATCGGAACGCCGCCCGCCTAGCCCTCTCCCGGAGGGAGAGGGAACTGACCGTGGTGGATGCGAAAGTTACACCGACATGCGATACCGAGTTGAACGCGGCTTTTGAACCGCTCGCAAATCGGCTCCCTCTCCTCGGGGAGAGGGCTGGGGTGAGGGGCGAATCCACCGAGAATCTCAAGCCATACGGCGCTTCTAACCACTCAACAATGAGCGTTAGCTCGAGTGCTCTTGATCTTGCCTAACCAGCGACATCGGAAGGCTGAGTGGAGGGATCGATCCGGGCGTGGGAGCGCAGCGACCGTCTGGCGCAGCCAGACACAGCGGAAGGAGGTGCAGCGAAGCAAACCGTAGCCGCTGCGCCCGGATCAGTCCCGGAGCGAAGGGACCCGAGCCTGCGAGGGCCGAACGCAGGAGCAAGCCTTTTGGTTCCTTTTTGGCGTCTGAAAAAGGGACTCGCCGTAAGGGCGGAACCCTAAGCCGCCGTTACCGCAGCAACGGATATACACCCATAACAACCAAAGCCTGGTCGGCCCAAAGGCCGCCAAGGCGCAAAAAAAAGCCCCGACCTGAAAAGGCCGGGGCTCCCATGTCTCCAGTCAGCAATCAGAACCGCTCGATATCCGCCTGACTCTCCAACTGCTTGCGATACGCCGCGAAATCCTGCTGCCCCTCACGGGAAGCCAGGAACCGCCGGTACTGCGCCTTCTCTTCATCGGTCGGCGCCGCCGCTTCGTTAACGCCGTTCAAGCGCACGATCATCAGGCTACCGTCCGGCAGCGTCACGCTGCTGAAGGTCGGCTTGTCCTTGGCGGCTGGCTTGGGCATGCGGAACAGCGCCTGCAGCACCGCCGGATCAACACCTTCCTGACCACGGGTAGCCGCTTCGGTGACTTTCCAGCTCTGACCGTCAATCGCCTTGTCCAGTGGAGCCTTGCCATCGCGCAGATCAGCAATCAGCTTCTCGGCACGGGTCTTGGCGGCTGCGCTGGCATGCTCTTTGGTCAACTGAGTGCGGATCGCCGCATTCACGCTTTCCAGCGGCAGCTGCGCAGGCTTCAGGTGTTCCTTGGCGCGCAGCACGATTACGGTTTCCGGATCCAGCTCGATGGCGGTGCTGTTGGCACCTTCATCAATCACTTCAGGGCTGAATGCCGCGGTGACCACGGCACGGTTGGCCGCAATACCTTCGCCACCTTCACGGCCGAACGGCTTGGACGTGTGCACGGTCAGCTTCAGATCCGCTGCTGGTTGCGCCAGGTCAGACGCTTCGAACGCCGAATCTTCCAGTTGCTTGGTCGCTTCAACGAAACGCTGCTCGACCTGTGCGGCTTTCAGCTCGCGGGTCAGTTTGTCTTTCAGGCTGGCCAGAGTCGGCACTTCAGGCGCTTCGACACCCAGCAATTTGATCAGGTGATAACCGAAATCGGTGCGAACCGGCTCGGAGACTTGATCTTTGCCCAGCGAGTACAGGGCTTTTTCGAACGCTGGATCGTAAACACCAGGGCCTGCGTAACCCAAGTCACCGCCATTGTTGGCCGAACCCGGATCCTGCGAGAACTCTTTGGCCAGCGCTTCGAACTTCTCGCCCTTGGCCAGGCGCGCCTGGACTTCGTCGATCTTCGCCTTGGCCTGAGCTTCGGTGGTCTTGTCGTTCACTTCGATCAGAATATGCGCCGCACGACGCTGTTCCGACAGGTTGGCGATTTCTTTCTGATACGCGGCCTGCAGGTCTTCATCCTTGACGGCAACCTGATCGAAGAACGATGCCTTCTTCAGCTCGACGTAATCGATGACCACCTGATCCGGGGTCATGAACTCTTTGGCGTGCTCATCGTAGTAAGCCTTGACCTCGTCGTCGGTGAGCTTCACCGCTGCCGGGTCAGCCTTGACGTTGAGCGTGGCGAAATCACGGGTCTGTTTTTCCAGACGGGCGAATGCCAGCACTTCGGCGTCGGTCACGAAACCGCTGCCCGCGACACCGGCGCGCAGTTGGCCGATGAGCATTTCCTGAGCCAGCATCTGGCGGAACTGCATGCGGCTGTAACCCAGTTGACGGATCACCTGGTCGAAACGTTCGGAGCTGAACTTGCCGTCCACCTGGAATTCAGGGGTCTGCAGGATCACTTGATCCAGCGCACCTTCGGAGAAAGCGAATTTGGCCTGTTCGGCACCCTGCAACAGCAGCTTGCGATCGATCAGACCCTTGAGGGCCGATTCGCGGAGCATTTTTTCATCGAGCAAGGAAGCATCGAAGTCTTTGCCCAACTGTTGCATGAGCTGACGGCGTTGCATGTCAACGGCCTGGCTCAGCTCGTTCTGGCTGATTTCTTCACCGTTGACCTTGGCCGCCTCATTCTTGTGAGTCGTGGCCTGGAAAATGGCATCGAAACCGGTCAAAGCCATCAGTGCAACGATGACTCCGATAATGGTCTTGGCAATCCAGCCTTGTGAATTGTCCCTGATATTCTGCAGCATGCGTCCCCCAGAAACGGTTGAACTTCAATATTTAGGCAACCGTGGAGCGTGGGTAGAATCCGGATAGAAGAAAGGCGCATCCGAGGATGCGCCTTCTCGTAACTGGCGGAGCGGACAGGGCTCGAACCCTCGATCCCGGCGTTACAGGCGACTTTCTCAGTGGCCTGCTCTACCGCTCCGCTGCCAAGTCAGGCTTGACCCCGACCCGGATGGGTAAAAACCTGAAAAACTCAGTTAACAGCTTCTTTCAGTGCTTTACCGGCTTTGAAACCTGGCTTCTTGGCAGCCGGGATTTCCAGAGTCTTGCCGGTCTGTGGGTTACGACCGGTACGAGCCGGACGGTCCGTCACGGAGAACGTACCGAAACCAACCAGAACAACGGAGTCGCCAGCCTTCAGAGCGCCAGTGACGGATTCGATTACAGCGTCCAGCGCACGGCCAGCAGCAGCTTTCGGGATATCAGCGGATGCAGCGATAGCATCAATCAGTTCCGACTTGTTCACTCTAAGTCCCCTTATATCTATTTTGAGATGATTCTAAGTTTTTTTGGTGAAAGCAAAAACGAGTGCTGAATGGCCTACAGACACTTAAGAGCCGCTTTATAACAAGGGCTCTAAAAAACTGTCAAGGAAGCCACCCAGGCAAAAGCCTATTAATGCGTGCTAATTCTTTCCTTAGAGTCAGACTCTCGTTTTTCGTCCTTGGCGACTATCTCCGGAGCCACATCCGGCAAGGGCTCCGGCGCGTATTGCAGCGCAATTTGCAGGACCTCGTCAATCCATTTAACCGGTTTAATCTGCAGATCCTGCTTGATGTTGTCAGGAATCTCCTTCAGATCGCGCACGTTCTCTTCCGGAATAATCACGATCTTGATTCCGCCGCGGTGAGCGGCGAGCAGTTTTTCCTTCAGACCACCAATGGCCAGCACCTGACCACGCAACGTGATCTCACCGGTCATGGCAACATCGGCGCGCACCGGAATGCCGGTCAATGCCGAAACCAGCGCGGTGCACATACCGACACCAGCGCTCGGACCGTCCTTCGGCGTAGCACCTTCAGGCATGTGAATGTGCGTGTCGCGCTTCTCGTGGAAATCCAGCGGAATGCCCAGACTCTTGGCGCGACTGCGCACCACAGTCTGCGCGGCAGTGATCGATTCGACCATAACATCGCCAAGCGAACCGGTCTTGATCAGTTGCCCTTTGCCCGGAATCACCGCCGCTTCAATCGTCAGCAATTCGCCACCGACCTGAGTCCAGGCCAGGCCAGTCACCTGCCCCACCTGGTCCTGCTGCTCGGCCAGACCGTAGCGGAACTTGCGCACACCGAGGAAGTGCTCGAGCAGATCGGCTGTCACTTTCACCGAGAAGCGTTTTTCCATCGCGTGTTCTTTCACGGCCTTGCGGCAGACCTTGGCGATCTGGCGTTCGAGGCCACGCACACCGGCTTCACGGGTGTAATAACGGATGATGTCGCGGATCGCTTCGGCATCGAATTCCAGTTCGCCCTTCTTCAGACCGTTGGCGGCGATCTGTTTTGGCGAGAGGTATTTGACGGCAATGTTGATCTTTTCGTCTTCGGTGTAGCCCGGCAGACGGATGACTTCCATCCGGTCCAGCAGCGCCGGCGGAATGTTCATCGAGTTCGAGGTGCACAGGAACATCACGTCGGAAAGGTCGTAATCGACTTCCAGATAGTGGTCGTTGAAGTTGTGGTTCTGCTCCGGATCGAGTACTTCCAGCAACGCCGACGCCGGGTCGCCACGCATGTCGCTGCCCATTTTGTCGATTTCATCGAGCAGGAACAGCGGGTTGCGCACGCCCACTTTTGTCATCTTTTGAATCAATCTTCCCGGCATCGAACCGATGTAGGTACGGCGATGACCACGGATTTCCGCTTCATCACGCACGCCACCGAGGGCCATGCGCACGAATTTGCGGTTGGTGGCATGGGCGATCGACTCTGCCAGCGAGGTTTTACCCACGCCCGGAGGACCGACCAGGCACAACACCGGGCCACGGATTTTCTTCACGCGTTTCTGTACGGCGAGGTACTCGAGGATGCGTTCCTTGACCTCTTCCAGGCCGTAGTGGTCGGCATCGAGGATGTCTTCGGCGCGCGCCAGGTCCAGACGCACCTTGCTTTGCGCCTTCCACGGCACCTGCACCAGCCAATCGATGTACGAGCGCACCACGGTGGCTTCGGCGGACATCGGCGACATCTGCTTGAGCTTGTTCAGTTCGGCAGTGGCCTTGGCCAGGGCGTCTTTCGGCAGACCGGCAGCGTCGATACGCTTTTTCAGGTCTTCGATTTCGTTGTGGCCTTCATCGCTGTCGCCGAGCTCTTTCTGAATGGCCTTCATCTGCTCGTTCAGGTAGTACTCGCGCTGACTGCGCTCCATCTGCTTCTTGACCCGGCCGCGGATGCGTTTTTCGACCTGTAGCAGGTCGATCTCGGCATCCAGCAGCGCCAGCACGTGTTCAACACGCGCCGACAGGTCAACGATTTCGAGGATTTCCTGCTTCTGCTCGATTTTCAGCGCCATGTGCGCAGCCATGGTGTCGACCAGACGCCCCGGCTCATCGATGCTGTTAAGCGACGACAGGACTTCAGCCGGGACCTTTTTGCCCAGCTGGACGTATTGTTCAAACTGCGACAGCAATGTGCGCACGAACACTTCGGACTCGCGTTCGGCGGCGTCGACTTCGTCGATCAGCGAGACTTCGGCACGGCAGTGGCCGTCGACTTCACTGAAGCGCTCGACCGTTCCGCGCTGTTCGCCTTCGACCAGCACCTTGACGGTGCCGTCAGGCAGCTTGAGCAGTTGCAGAACCGTGGCAACGGTACCTACGCGATAGAGAGCATCTTCACCGGGATCGTCGTCAGCCGGGTTTCTCTGGGCCAGCAGCAGGATCTGCTTGTCGCCCGTCATCGCGGCCTCGAGGGCTTCGATGGATTTCTCGCGCCCCACGAACAGCGGGATAACCATGTGCGGATAAACCACGACATCACGCAATGGCAAGAGAGGCAATTCGATGGTTGTCTTCATGATTTCGCCTCTACGGCGGCCATAGGGCCGTAATCAGATGGAATTGAACTTGAAACCAAGATGGGGGCTGCCTTGAAAAAAAACAAGCGCAATGCGGCTGTAAAAAACCAGATAAAAAAAAAGAGGCCCGAGGGCCCCTTCTTTACTGCGACAGGGTGGACGCTTACGCGTCCGGCGCTGCCTTGGCAGTCGGCTCACTGTTCTCGTAGATATACAGTGGCTTGGATTTGCCTTCGATCACGCTTTCATCGATCACGACTTTGCTCACCTCGGACTGCGAGGGGATTTCATACATCGTGTCGAGCAGTACACCTTCGAGAATCGAGCGCAGGCCACGGGCACCGGTTTTACGTTCCAGGGCACGCTTGGCGACCGATTTCAGTGCGTCGGAACGGAATTCCAGATCGACGCCTTCCATCTCGAACAGCTTGGCATACTGTTTGGTCAGAGCATTTTTCGGCTCGGTGAGGATCTGCATCAACGCAGCCTCATCCAGCTCGTCCAGCGTCGCGAGGACGGGCAGACGACCGACGAATTCCGGGATCAGACCGAACTTGACCAGATCGTCAGGCTCGACTTCACGCAGGGATTCACCGACTTTCTTGCCTTCTTCCTTGCTGCGCACTTCTGCGTTGAAGCCGATGCCGCCCTTGGTGGAACGGTTTTGAATAACCTTTTCCAGACCGGAGAACGCACCACCGCAGATGAACAGGATGTTACGGGTGTCGACCTGCAGGAATTCCTGCTGCGGATGCTTGCGGCCACCTTGCGGCGGTACCGAAGCGACCGTGCCTTCGATCAACTTGAGCAAGGCCTGCTGCACGCCTTCACCGGATACATCGCGGGTGATCGACGGGTTGTCGGACTTGCGCGAAATCTTGTCGATTTCATCGATGTAGACAATGCCCATCTGGGCCTTCTCGACGTCGTAATCGCACTTCTGCAGCAGCTTCTGAATGATGTTCTCGACGTCTTCGCCCACGTAACCGGCCTCGGTGAGGGTGGTTGCGTCAGCGATGGTGAACGGAACGTTCAGCAAGCGGGCCAGAGTCTCGGCCAGCAGGGTTTTACCGGAGCCTGTCGGGCCGATCAGCAGGATGTTGCTCTTGCCGAGTTCGACGTCGTCAGCCTTCTTGTCACGCTGGTTCAGGCGCTTGTAGTGGTTGTACACCGCTACGGCCAGAACCTTTTTCGCACGCTCCTGACCAATGACGTACTGGTCAAGGATGCCGCTGATTTCTTTAGGCGAAGGCAATTTATGCGCGCTGCTCTCGGCCTGGGCTTCCTGCACCTCCTCGCGGATGATGTCATTGCACAGGTCGACGCACTCGTCGCAGATAAAGACCGAGGGGCCGGCAATCAATTTGCGCACTTCATGCTGGCTTTTGCCACAGAAGGAGCAATAGAGCAGCTTGCCGTTGTCCTCGCCGTTGCGGGTGTCAGTCATTCGTTCGATCCAAATCCGATAGGCTTGCAACACAAGATGAAGGCTATTGCGGGCTTTTTCAAGCCCGCTGCTGATCGGACTTGCCGACCAGGCCTCTATGCGTCGCTTATTTTAAGCTGGGCGCTGGTTGATCACTTCGTCGATCAGGCCATATTCCTTCGCCGCTTCTGCACTCATGAAATTGTCGCGATTGGTGTCGCGCTCGATTTCTTCCAGAGTACGGCCGCTGTGCTTGGCCATCAGCGTGTTCAGACGCTCGCGGATGAAGAGGATTTCCTTGGCGTGGATTTCGATGTCCGACGCCTGGCCCTGGAAACCGCCCAGTGGCTGGTGAATCATCACGCGCGAGTTCGGCAGGCAGAAACGCTTGCCCGGGGCACCTGCGGTAAGCAGGAACGCGCCCATGCTGCATGCCTGACCGATGCAAGTGGTCGATACGTTGGGTTTGATGAACTGCATGGTGTCGTAGATCGACATGCCTGCAGTCACCGAACCGCCCGGGGAGTTGATATAGAGATGGATGTCCTTGTCCGGGTTTTCCGCTTCAAGGAACAGCAGTTGCGCACAGATCAGGTTGGCCATGTAGTCCTCTACAGGACCCACCAGAAAGATCACTCGTTCCTTGAGCAGGCGCGAGTAGATGTCATAGGCGCGTTCGCCACGAGCAGATTGCTCGACAACCATCGGGACCAGGCCGCCGGCGGCCTGGATATCAGAGTTCTGCTGAATATACGAATTACGGAACATGCTCTGCAGTCACTCCCAAATAGTTATGTCTTGAATACGCATAAGCCAGCTCGAAGGCTGGCTTATGTGTGTACTTCTAACGCAAAAACAATCAGTCGGCTGCTGGAGCTTCTACCGGTTTGACCGCTTCTTCGTAAGAGACCGATTTGTCGGTCACGCTAGCTTTCTGCAGAACAGTATCCACAACTTGTTCTTCCAGCACAACCGAACGCACTTCGTTCAGTTGCTGCTCGTTTTTGTAGTACCACGACACGACCTGCTCAGGCTCCTGGTAAGCCGAAGCCATTTCCTGAATCATCTCGCGAACGCGGGCTTCGTCAGGCTTGAGGTCGAACTGCTTGACCACTTCAGCCACGATCAGACCCAGCACGACGCGGCGCTTGGCTTGCTCTTCGAACAGCTCGGCCGGCAGTTGGTCAGGCTTGATGTTGCCACCGAATTGTTGAACAGCCTGCACGCGCAGACGATCAACTTCGTTGGACAGCAGCGCCTTCGGTACTTCGATCGGGTTGGTGGCCAGCAGACCGTCCATCACCTGGTTTTTTACTTTGGACTTGATTGCCTGACGCAGCTCACGCTCCATGTTCTTGCGAACTTCGGTGCGGAAACCGTCGATGCCGCTTTCCTTGATGCCGAATTGCGCGAAGAACTCTTCGTTCAGCTCAGGCAGCTTAGGCTCGGACACAGTGTTCACGGTAACGGTAAACTCAGCGGCTTTGCCAGCCAGGTCGAGGTTCTGGTAGTCCTCTGGGAAGGTCAGGTTCAGAACGCGTTCTTCACCGGCCTTGGCGCCGACCAGGCCTTCTTCGAAGCCTGGAATCATGCGGCCGGAGCCCAATACCAGCTGAGTGCCCTTGGCGGAACCGCCAGCGAACACTTCGCCGTCAACCTTGCCAACAAAATCGATGTTCAGTTGGTCTTCGTTCTGCGCAGCGCGATCGGCCACTTCAAAACGGGTGTTCTGCTTGCGCAGGATGTCGAGCATCTTGTCCAGATCAGCGTCGGACACGTCGGCGCTCAGGCGCTCAACGGTGATGCCTTCGAAACCGGCAACGGTAAACTCAGGGAACACTTCGAATACAGCAACGTATTCCAGGTCTTTGCCAGCTTCGAGCGACTTTGGCTCGATCGACGGCGAACCCGCCGGGTTCAGCTTTTGCTCAACCACAGCTTCGTAGAAGGACGATTGAATGACGTCGCCTACCGCTTCCTGGCGAGCATCGGCACCGAAACGGCGCTTGATTTCGCTCATTGGCACTTTGCCTGGACGGAAGCCAGCAATCTTGGCCTTTTGGGCAGTCTGCTGCAGACGCTTGTTGACCTGAGTCTCGATGCGCTCAGCCGGCACGGTGACGCTCATGCGGCGCTCGAGAGCAGTAGTATTTTCAACAGAAACTTGCATGGATATTCCTCGTTGCACAGACGTTAGCCGGCCGTTTCCGACCCCAGAATCAAGGGCATGCATTCTAGTGGGTCAAACTCAAGAAGTCACCCTACGGAAAACGGGTAAAAAAACAGCAGGCAGTTTATTCGGAGCGATACTTTCAAAGCAGCGCGCTCCGCAGACGAATACAAACCATCACGCCAGGGCTCTGCAGCAACCGCTTCTATATATAGAAGCGACTGCCAGTCACTCCTGACGGCCGCACTTGCGAGCAAGTACGCCGGGCAGCGCGGCATCATCGAGCAACATGATTACGACGAAGCGCCCTGCCCTTGCACCTCGAAACCGGCCATGCCGGATTTCAAAAGCGCTAAAACAAAAAAGGCGCCAGACTGTTAAATCTGGCGCCTTTCGAAATATGGGGTGGACGATGGGGATCGAACCCACGACAACGGGAGTCACAATCCCGTGCTCTACCAACTGAGCTACGCCCACCATATTGCGTAACAAAAAAGCCAAACAACTTCTTTGTTGAACCTCACCCGTCCGAAGACTTGAATGAAGCTTTGATTGGTGCGGATGAAGAGACTCGAACTCTTACGCCTTGCGGCGCTGGAACCTAAATCCAGTGTGTCTACCAATTCCACCACATCCGCGGATGAAGCTTTTAAAGCAAAGGCGCCAGACTGTTACATCTGGCGCCTTTCGAAATATGGGGTGGACGATGGGGATCGAACCCACGACAACGGGAGTCACAATCCCGTGCTCTACCAACTGAGCTACGCCCACCATATCGCGCTACTTGTGCCAATGCTGCCTAATGGCGCACCCGGCAGGACTCGAACCTGCGACCATCCGCTTAGAAGGCGGATGCTCTATCCAGCTGAGCTACGGGCGCCTTATTAATCTGTACTCTTAAAGGACTACAAACTAAGTGCTTTCCAGTGTCGCAGAACCTCGATTCCGCTTCACCTTCTTAACCAGTGCTAGGCTGTGCCCGACAAGTGCGACGAATAGTATAGAGGGCTCCGAAGGTCGTCAAATCCTTTTTGAAAAAAATTCATTTAATTAAAGGAGTTAGAGGAATTTACTGACCAAGCGCCTTTGCCCTCACCGCTCGACATGCGAGAATGCGCTCTCATTTTTTCCCCTCTCGATGGTTAATCACGCGCAATGACTGCACAACTAATCGACGGCAAATCGATCGCCGCCAGCCTGCGCCAGCAGATCGCCCAACGAGTTGCCGAGCGTCGCCAGCAAGGCCTGCGCACGCCCGGCCTCGCGGTGATCCTGGTCGGCAGCGATCCTGCCTCTCAGGTTTATGTCTCGCACAAGCGTAAAGACTGTGAAGAGGTTGGCTTCCTCTCTCAAGCCTACGACCTGCCCGCCGAAACCACGCAAGTCGCGCTGACCGATCTGATCGATCGCCTCAACGACGACCCGGCAATCGACGGCATCCTGCTGCAGCTGCCACTGCCCGAGCATCTCGACGCATCGAAACTGCTGGAACGCATCCGCCCGGACAAAGACGTCGACGGTTTCCACCCGTATAACGTCGGTCGCCTGGCCCAGCGCATCCCGCTGCTGCGTCCGTGCACACCCAAGGGCATCATGACCCTGCTGGAAAGCACCGGTGCCGATCTGTACGGGATGGACGCCGTGGTCGTTGGCGCGTCCAACATCGTAGGCCGCCCGATGGCGATGGAACTGTTGCTGGCCGGCTGCACCGTCACCGTGACTCACCGCTTCACCAAGGACCTGGCCGGCCATGTCGGCCGCGCCGATCTGGTGGTCGTGGCCGCCGGCAAGCCGGGCCTGGTCAAGGGCGAGTGGATCAAGGAAGGCGCGATTGTGATCGACGTCGGCATCAACCGTCAGGACGACGGCAAACTGGTCGGTGACGTTGTCTACGAAACCGCCCTGCCCCGCGCTGGCTGGATCACTCCGGTGCCGGGCGGCGTCGGCCCGATGACCCGTGCCTGCCTGCTGGAAAACACGCTTTATGCGGCAGAAACCCTGCACGCCTGAGTGACATTTTCAGCGCTGAAAAAACCCGCCTTGTGCGGGTTTTTTATTGTTTGAGAAAAAACTGTAACCGTTCGCCGGAAACCCCTCTTTTTACAGGCCTTTTCACGAGTTTTTCAGGTCGTTCAAACAACCATCGACAGATCTTCAGCCATACTCCTAGAATGCGACGCTTTGAAGAAATAACCCGTTACAAACTAACGGAATATCCAACCTTTATGAGTTCGCCCGCGTGAAAATTCGTCTTTCGATCCTGAGCCTGTTTTTTGCATTTACAGGCACATTCATCACGCCAACGATCAACGCTGCGGAAACCACCGCTGCCCCACGCGATGCCTCGACCCTGAAGATCGCCTCCGGCAGCGCCCTGCTCATGGATATGCAGACCAACAAAGTCATCTACTCCAGCAACCCTGACGTGATCGTGCCGATTGCCTCCGTCAGCAAGTTGATGACCGGACTGGTGGTGGTTGAAGCGCGGCAGAACATGGACGAATGGATCAATGTCGATATCAGCAACACCCCGGAAATGAAGGGGGTGTTCTCGCGAGTCAAACTCAAGAGCGAACTGCCGCGCCGCGAAATGCTGCTGATTGCCCTGATGTCCTCGGAAAACCGCGCGGCCGCCAGCCTCGCCCACCACTACCCGGGTGGCTACGCTGCGTTCATCGCGGCAATGAACGCCAAGGCCAAGATGCTGGGCATGACCAGCACACACTTCGTTGAGCCAACGGGGCTGTCGGAACGCAACGTTTCCACCGCACGCGACTTGAGCAAATTGCTGGTTGCAGCACACAAGCACCCGCTGCTGAGCCAGCTCAGTACCACCAAGGAAAAAACCGTCGCCTTCCGCAAGCCCAATTACACCCTGGGTTTTCGCAACACCGACCACCTGGTCAACAAGGCTGACTGGGACATCATGATCACCAAGACCGGCTTCACCAATCCTGCTGGTCATTGCCTGGTGCTGGTGACCAGAATGGCCAACCGCCCAGTGGCGCTGGTGATCCTCGATGCATTCGGCAAGTACACGCATTTTGCAGACGCCAGCCGCATTCGCAGCTGGGTGGAGACCGGTCGCAGCGCGGCGGTGCCGGCAGTCGCGCAGCAGTACAAGGCACAGAAGAATCTCAAGTCGCGCCAGAGCGGCGTGGTTGAAGCGTCCAAATAGCTGTCGCACAGGAAAAAGCCCCGATTTTCGGGGCTTTTTTTCGTCTGCCAGATCAATCGTTGGGCAGTGGCATCCTGTCGTCATCGGGGATGCCATCGCCCGCAGCTGGATCGCGGGAGGGCTCGGGGGTCAGCACATTCGGCCGCGCCAATGGGTCACGCATCGGACTGTCCGGATCGAGCACCGGGTCGACGTCTGACTCGGGCGTGGTCGGCACGCTGTCCGGTTTCTGGTCATCGAAGCTTGAATCGGTACTCATATGCACCTCGCTCAGGGTTTCAGATCGCCCAACGGGTCGTAGGCTTTGCCGGGCTTGCGCTGCGCATCGTCGGGCTTTTCATCCAGCGGAGCCTTCGCGGGGCCGATCGGATCGACTTGCGGATCTTCAAGGTCGGGCGAATCTGGATCAAACCCCAGATCATCGCCAGAGGAATGTTCAGATGAATGTGGGCCTTTCGGGGATGAATCTGCCATGTGCGCCTCCTGGTGCGCCCGCAAAATCACGGGCTCTACGCATAGGAGGCGAGCCGGACGCAGTCGTGCCCGGCAAGTGACGAACGGACCTCAATGTGCCGCCAGCGCCTTGCGCGCCTGCGCCGCTTCGTTTTCCTGACCGGCCTGGACCAGCGCATCGGCTGCTTTCAGCCAGCGCTGCTGGTCAACGGCTGCAGGGATCTGCGAAGGCTTCTGGATCAGAATGGCCCAGCCGCCGGACTTTTCCAGCGCCGACTCGAAGGCGCTGAAACCCATCAGTTGGCGACGGTTCATCCCCGCGCGCAACAGCACGTTCTGCTTGTTGCGATCGTAGCCGGAGAGAATCGCGTAGCGCGGCTCGGCCCAGAACGCCGAACCTTCGCTAAAGCGCACCATCACCGGATAACCGGCAGCTACCTGGGTCAACAGCGCTGGCAGATTACTGTCCAGCGGGTAGACCAGCATGCCGTACTCGCGGGCGAGGTTTTCAATGTTGCGCTGCAACTTGTCTTCGGCACCCGGCAACTGCAACGGTTTTTCCAGCAGGCCCGGGGTAATCACGATGCCTTGCTGTGACAGCAGGCTGGCCAGCACCTGCGGCCCGCTCTGATAGGCTTCGCCACGATAGAACGTGCCGCTCAACTCGACCCGCTCCGGCAGACGCTTGACCTCTGGCGCCACAGTGCCTGCGCAACCGTTCATAACTGCCGCACCGACGGCGATGAGCAGCGCCGCACGCACTCGGGAAAATAGCTGGACCATCATCACTCTCTGTTCAGACGCCGGTCATCGTGTTCCGGCAACGCTGCGATCATAGGGCCGTGACCGCCTGCGGTATAGCCTTTACCCGCAGACGAGGCGATTGCATAGAGCGAACTGATTGGTCGCCAGCGACCTTTGGTCAATAGCCTGAAACACCCCATTGGCTAGACTGTCAGTGAAACAGAGCGAATTGAAAAGTGTGCGCCCGCTGCAGGGCGAAGAGGAGGCACTGATGAGCCTGACCATGACCATCGTGATGTTGATTGCCGGCTGGCTGGCTGTGGCGACTGCCATGTTGTGGGGGGTGTTGCGGATTTCGCGGCGGCATCATCATCCGGTGCAGACTACGCCAACTGAGAAAAGCGAAGAGCATCGTGGGCGGCATGTGACGGCGCACTGAAGATCAAAAGCCCCTCACCCTAGCCCTCTCCCGGGGGGAGAGGGAACTGACGGAGCTGTTCTCGCAAGTTATGCCGACCTGCACTATCGAGCCGAACTCATTACTTGAAAAGCCCTCAAATCGGCTCCCTCTCCCTCGGGAGAGGGCTGGGGTGAGGGGCTGGCGTCACATCGCACCACCCATATCAAAGCGAAAAAAAAACCGCCTGAGCCCAAAAGCCCAAGCGGTCTTGACGCTGCCTGCCATTACGCCTGCTGAGTAACCTTCTTCTGTTTAGCCCGACGCGACATCATGTTCAACACCTCGATACCCGCGGAGAACGCCATCGCCGCATACACATAACCTTTCGGTACGTGGGCGCCGAAACCTTCGGCGATCAGGGTCATACCGATCATGATCAGGAAGCCCAGGGCCAGCATCACCACGGTCGGGTTGTCGTTGATGAACTTGGCCAGCGGGTCAGCTGCCAGCAGCATCACCAGGACCGACACCACTACCGCAATGATCATGATCGGCAAGTGTTCGGTCATGCCGACAGCGGTAATGATGCTGTCGATCGAAAACACCATGTCGAGCATCAGGATCTGACCGATCGCGGCAGCGAAGCCCAGGGTCACGGTCGAGGTCGCGGTCTTCGGATCTTCCGGGGCCGGGTCCATGCTGTGATGGATCTCGGTGGTGGCTTTCCACACCAGGAACAGACCACCGGCGATCAGGATCATGTCCTTCCAGGAGAACGCCTGGCCAAGGATTTCGATCACCGGCTCGGTCAACTGCACGATGAAGGCGATGGTGCTCAACAGCGCCAGACGCAGGATCAACGCCATGCCGATACCGATACGGCGAGCCTTCTGCCGATGTTGCTCAGGCAGCTTGTTGGTCAGGATCGAAATAAAGATCAGGTTATCGATGCCGAGCACGATTTCCATTACCACCAGTGTGGCCAAAGCAACCCAGGCGGTGGGGCTGGCGGCGAGTTCTAACAGATATTCCATGGGTCAGTCCTGACTCTGTGTAAGACGGGGTTAGATAGTTTTGGAGGAAGATTCGGATTCTTCCGTTTCTTTTTCCGGTGTTTCTTTTTTCTGAATCAAGCCACCGGTGGCATCGCTGAGCGCTTGCTCGGCAGCTTTATGAGTGTCGTCGATCGCTTGCTTGGCAGTTTCAGCCGCCGCGCCCATCAATTGCTGGGCGCTTTTTTCGGCCTGGTCGCAGCCTGCCAGAACCAGTAAAGACGCAAACATCAACGCAGGAAATGTGTATTTCATAATGATTCCTCGAATAAACCAGAGCGGCACGCAGAGCAGCCGTCGATGGCTGGGCATTCTAGGGAGGCGAACACTTCAGGAAAATTCGTATTTTTAGCGGCTATACTTCGATTTTCACGAACTGAAGATCGCCATGCTCAATTACCGTCAACTGCATTACTTCTGGGTTGTCGCCAAGACTGGCAGCATTGTGCGCGCCTGCGAGCAACTGAACCTGACCCCGCAAACCATCAGCGGGCAGATTTCCCTGCTTGAACAGACCTATGGCATCGAGTTGTTTCGTCGTGTCGGTCGACAGCTGGAACTCACCGAAGCCGGGCGCCAGGCCCTGCCCTACGCCGAGCAGATGTTCCAGCTCGGCGGCGAACTCGAGTTGATGCTGCGCGCGCAGCCCAACGAACAGCAGATCCTTTTTCGCGTCGGGGTCGCCGATGTGGTGCCCAAATCCATCGTTTATCGTTTGATCGCGCCGACCATGGAATTGAGCGAACCGCTGCGCATCACCTGTCGCGAAGACAAACTCGAACGTTTGCTGGCGGATCTGGCGATCCAGCGTCTCGATCTCGTGATCTCCGACAGCCCGATGCCTTCGCACCTCGACATCAAGGGCTACAGCCAGAAACTCGGTGAATGCGGGATCAGTTTTTTCGCCACCGCCGAACTGGCCGCAACATACGGTCAGGACTTCCCGCGCAGCCTGCACGGCGCCCCGCTGCTGATTCCCGGCGCGGAGACCGTGGTGCGCAGCCGTTTACAGCGCTGGTTTGCCGAACAGCAGATCCAGCCGCAAATCGTCGGCGAGTTCGATGACAGTGCGTTGATGCAAGCGTTCGGCCAATCCGGCAGCGGAATTTTCATTGGTCCGAGCGTGATTGCCGATGAGGTGAAGCGCCAGTACGGCGTCGTATTGATTGGCCAGACCGACGCGGTGACCGAGTCGTTCTATGCCATTTCAGTGGAGCGCAAGGTCAAGCACCCCGGCATCGTGGCGATTACCGAGGGTGCCCGACGCGAGCTGTTTACCACCTTATGAAGCGCAGGCCTCGCGCGGCTTCAAGGTCATCAGGACCATGGCGAGGAACACCGACAGCAGGATGAACCCGGCAGCGGCAAAACCGAGGAAGCCGAGGCCGGCGCTGTCGATGACCTGACCGCCGATCATCGCGCCCAGACCGATGCCCAGATTGGCCCCGGCGATGTTCAGCGAGGCAGCAAAGGCAGGCGCTTCCGGTGCGGCTTTCATCAGTCGCACGTGGCTGACCAGGAACAACGCCGCCTGGGTCACGCCCCAGATCGCCATCGCCACCGCCAGGCCCAACGGCGAATGAATGTTCGGCACCAGCGAGACCATGCCGGCGATCATGAACGCACAGAACAGTACCGAAGCGCCGAGCGGGTGCCGGTCCACCGCACGGCCGCCCAACGAGTTGCCGATCAGCCCGACCGCACCGAAGCCCATCAGGCACCAGCCGACCACGGTGCCGTTGAACCCGGCCAGACGCTCAAGGATGTCGGCCAGATAGGTGTAAGCGGTGAACATGCCGCTGAACACCAGGATCGACAACAGCACATGGCCCAGCATCAGCGGGCTGCGCAGGATCTTGAACTGCGAACGGAAGCTGACTTGATGCTGATGCAGGCTGGTTTTCGGCAGGTAGACGAATAGCAGTAGAGCCTTGGCAAACGCGACCACCGCGAGAATCGCAAACGCCGTACGCCAGCCGAAGGCGTCGGAAATCAGCGTGCCGACCGGGATGCCGAATACCGTGGCGCAGACAATGCCAAAACCGATCTTGGCGATAGCGCGGCCGGCAAAATCCGGGCCGACAATATCGACCGCGGTTTCGCTGGCCAATGCCCAGAACACCGGCAACCCCAGCGCCGGAATCAATCGGGCAACGGCCATGACCCAGATATTCGGCGCCAGTGCCGCAACGGTATTGGCCAGACCGAACATGATCAGAATGCTGATGAACAACTTGCGTCGCTCGAAGCGGGCGAAATACGCAGTCAAAAATGGCCCGAACATGGCCACGGTAAAAGCGAATAAAGTCACCAGCAAGCCAGCCTGAGGGATGGTGACTTCGAGATCGCGGGCAATCGCCGGCAACAGGCCGACGATGACGAATTCCGTGGTCAGCACCGTAAATCCGGCGGCGGACAACAGAAGAATAGGCAACAGCATGCGCAACTCCAGAAAAACGACGACACCAGCGTTGGCCTTGCGGCCCGCTGGCGAAACTTGAAAATGAGGATGGCGCAGCTTACCAGAGAGTGCCCCGGCCTGACTTGCACAAACCTGTCTGATTAGCCAAACAAACGGGTGGCAGATCGTCACATGCCTGAGGGATAAGGCCTACGCTGTGATAAAGTCCGCGCCCTGCAAAACGTACAGCCTGTTCAGCGGCCGGTTTTTTGGCGCTGATGTCGATTCGACACTCGGTTCGTGCCTGCCCACGCAACCTCGCACCCTATAAAAAACAGAGATGCCGTTCATGACCGCCTCATCCCCTTCTCTCCTGCAACGCTTGAAAAATCTCAGCCTGGTGACACAGATCGTGATCGGCCTGATCGCCGGTATCGTCCTGGCGCTGCTCGCCCCGGAAGCGGCCAAGTCCACCGCGTTCATCGGCAAGGTGTTTGTCTCGGCGTTGAAAGCCGTGGCGCCGATTCTGGTGTTCGTGCTGGTGATGGCCTCGATTGCCAATCACAAGCATGGTCAGGAAACCCACATCCGACCGATCCTGTTCCTGTACCTGCTGGGCACGTTCAGCGCAGCGGTGGTGGCCGTGGTTGCCAGCATGGCGTTCCCGTCCCATCTGGTGCTGTCGACTGAAAACGTTGCGGTCAGCGCACCGGGTGGTATTAGTGAAGTACTGCAAAGCCTGCTGCTAAGCGTGGTGGACAACCCGGTCAGCGCACTGATGAACGCCAACTTCATCGGCATTCTGGCGTGGGCGATCGGCATGGGCATCGCGATCCGCTATGCCGGCGACACCACCCGCGAAGTGCTGGGCGACCTGTCCAACGGCGTCACAGTCATTGTTCGCGTGGTCATCCGCTTCGCGCCGCTGGGTATTTTCGGTCTGGTCGCGTCGACGCTGGCCACGTCCGGTTTCGGCGCGCTGCTCGGGTACGCCCACCTGCTCGCGGTATTGCTCGGTTGCATGCTGTTCGTGGCGCTGGTGATGAACCCGCTGATCGTGTTCTGGAAACTGCGCCGCAATCCTTATCCGCTAACCCTCAAGTGCCTGCGCGAAAGCGGCATCACCGCGTTTTTCACCCGCAGCTCGGCGGCGAACATTCCGGTCAACCTGGAACTGAGCAAGCGCCTGGGCCTGCATGAGGACACCTACTCGGTGTCGATCCCGCTGGGCGCGACCATCAATATGGCCGGCGCGGCGATCACCATTACCGTACTGACCCTGGCTGCGGTGGACACGTTGGGGATTGCCGTGGACATTCCGACGGCGATCCTGCTCAGCGTTGTAGCGGCAATCTGCGCCTGCGGCGCTTCGGGCGTGGCCGGTGGCTCGCTGCTGTTGATTCCGCTGGCGTGCAGCCTGTTCGGCATCCCGAGCCAAATCGCCATGCAGGTGGTGGCGGTCGGTTTCATCATTGGCGTGCTGCAGGATTCGGCGGAGACTGCGCTGAACTCGTCGACTGACGTGCTGTTTACTGCAGCGGCTTGCCTGGGTGAAGAAGCGAAGGCCCAGCGTACGGCCTGATGTTCACAACTATAAAAAGCCCGCCTCGGTGTGAACTTTGGCGGGCTTTTTTGTGGCTGACATCTTTTGCCCCCTCACCCCAACCCTCTCCCCCAAGGGGGCGAGGGGGAAAGGGAGCCGATCTGTGTGCTGTTCGAAATTAGAGTTCGACTCGATGGATCAGGCCGGCGTATCTCGAACAAACAACTCGGTCAGTCCCCTCTCCCTCCGGGAGAGGGCTAGGGTGAGGGTTGTTTACGATTCAGAAGGCGCCCATGTAATCGCGCTTGCCCACTTCCACACCGTTATGACGCAGCAGCGCATACGTGGTGGTGACGTGGAAGAAAAACTGCGGCAAACCATAAGTCAGCAGATACGACTGGCCACTGAAGCGCTTCTCTTTCGGGGTGCCCGGACGGGTGACGATCTCAATGCCTTCCTTGCCATCGATCTGCTCTGGCTTGATCTCGCCGATGAAGGCCAGAACCTTGGCGATCAGGGCTTGCAGCTCGGCGAAGGTGGTTTCGCTGTCGTCGTACTTCGGCAGTTCGACTTCAGCCAGACGCGCCGACACGCCTTTGGCGAAGTCGACGGCGATCTGCACCTGGCGGGTCAGGGGGAACATGTCCGGGTACAGACGCGCTTGCAGGAACGCGTTCGGGTCGATGTTTTTCTCGCTGGCGTGGACTTCAGCCTTTTTCAGCACATCGCTCAGGGCGTTGAGCATTTGTTGAAAAACCGGGACGGATGCGGCGTACAGGGAAATGGTCATGGCAGTCTCGTGTGATGGCTGGGTGGAACAAGGAGGCGATTATAGCCATGCTTGATGACCACACGGCTTGCCTTTTGTTGGGCAAGGATTAGGCTAGGCGCCTTCGACTGCAGAGGGAACGCGCGATGACCACCGAACCAGAATCCAGCTCCGAACAGCCACGGCTCAACGCCACGGAAATCCGCATCCTCGGTTCGTTGATCGAGAAGCAGGCGACCAGCCCGGAAAGCTATCCGCTGACCCTCAATGCGCTGGTGCTGGCGTGCAACCAGAAAACCAGCCGCGAACCGGTGATGAACCTGACTCCGGGCCAGGTCGGCCAGAGCCTGCGCGCCCTTGAAGGCCGCGGTTTTACCAGGCTGGTGATGGGCAGTCGCGCCGATCGCTGGGAGCACAAGGTCGACAAGGCGCTGGAACTGGTGCCGGCGCAGGTGATCTTGAGCGGACTGATGTTTCTGCGCGGCCCGCAGACGGTCAATGAGTTGCTGACCCGCAGCGGCCGCATGCATGAATTCGAAGACGCCGAACAAGTGGTACATCAGCTCGAGCGCTTGATTGCTCGCGGCCTGGCGGTACTGATCCCGCGTCAGGCCGGGCAGCGTGAAGACCGTTACAGCCATGCGCTGGGCGATCCGGCGGATATCGAGGCGATCATCGCCGCGCGGCACAATCCCGTAGAGCGCTCGGCCACCGGCGTTTCGGTGGAGCGCATCGAAGAACTCGAAGCACGGATCGCTGCATTGGAAGAACGCCTGGCACGCCTCGAATAATTCACGCATTCCCCTTGTAGGCCTTCGCCTGCTCGCGATAGCGGTGTGTCAGTCACCTATATGTTGGATGACACACCGCTATCGCGAGCAGGCGAAGGCCTACAGGGGACGTGCGCTTATTCCCCATCCCAGTAATCCACCCCATCCGCCTGCCGCGCCACGGCGACGAAACCGGACGGATTGCCCTCGGCATCAACGCTGAAGTTATCCATCACCGCGTATTTATTCGAATCCGGGTATTCGCAGATCTCGGGTTGCTGCTGCGTGCTGATCGCCAGGTATCGCAGCTCGGCCGAACTGGTATTGATGATCTGATGCGCCTGCTCCGGGCCGCCCGGTGGACAGGCGATCACATCACCGCTACGGATCGTAAAACGCTCGCCCCCCAGGCGCACCTCGCCCTCCCCGGCCACCACGTAGAACATTTCCTCATTGACCCGATGGCTGTGAAACGGACTGCCGCGCATGCCCGGCGGCAAGACGTACAGGCGATAGCCAAGTTTTTGCGCGCCCAGTCGCTGGCCGATGCGGGCGAAGCGCTGTTGATAGCGCCCAGCGGTTTCGCCTTGCGGGGCAAGTGCCTCGGGAAGGGGTTCGAGTTCGACCTCGTCGACATTGAGAATGGGCGGATGCATGGGCGGCCTCGGTTCTGGTTTTTGTGGTGGGCAAGTCTGCGCTTGCCGCGCAGGCAGCATAGCCGAGGATGTCTGGCTTGCTACCGCAGCGCGGCCATCGCCAGCAGGCTGGCTCCCACAGGTTGACCGGGTTCCGGCTGAAAAAATGCGCTCAACCTGTGGGAGCTTGCCTGCAAGGGATGGCGGACGCCAGACCGCAGGCTGGCTGGCTCCCACAGGTTGACCAGGTTCCAGCTGAAAAAACGCGCTCAACCTTTGGGAGCTTGCCTGCAAGCGACGAGGTCCGCCCCGCCACCGCAAGACTCAATCAGCTACGCGCAAACGCCACCGCCGCCGCAAACTGCGCTTCATTCGGGCGCACGCCGGTGTACAGCACAAACTGCTCCAGTGCCTGAATCGCGATGACTTCCAGCCCGGTGATGACCCGTTTACCCTCCGCCCGGGCGCGCACAATCAGCGGTGTTTCCGAGGGAATCGCCACCACATCGAAAACCGTCTGCGCCGCCTTGATGACTTCCGGCTCAAACGCCAGTTGCCCCGCTTCCGGCCCGCCGTCCATCCCTACCGGCGTGACGTTGATCAACATCTGCGGGCGCTCCTCGCCCAGCTCTGCCTGCCAGCGGTAACCCAGCGAGTCCGCCAGCGCACGCCCGGCGCGCTCGTTGCGGGCGACGATCAGGCCGTTCCTGTAACCGCCGTCACGCAAGGCACTGGCCACCGCTTTGGCCATGCCGCCGCTGCCGCGCAAGGCAAAGGTCGAATCCTTGGGCACGGCGTGACTCTGGAGCAACTGGGCGACGGCGATGTAATCGGTGTTATACGCCTTGAGATGGCCATTAGTGTTGACGATGGTGTTGATCGACTGGATCGCTGCCGCCGACGCATCGAGCTCGTCGACCAGCGCAATGCACGCTTCCTTGAACGGCATCGATACGCCGCACCCGCGAATACCCAACGCGCGAATGCCACCGACCGCGCCGGTCAGGTCCTGACTGCTGAAGGCCTTGTAATAGAAATTCAGGCCCAGCTGTTCATACAGATGGTTGTGGAAACGCAGACCAAAATTCCCGGGCCGCCCCGACAGGGACATGCACAGCTGGGTGTCTTTGTTCGGGTTCATCTGCATGAAACTTCTCCTTCAAACGCACTTTCGGATAGACGGGATTAGCCAGCCCCGCGGGCTCTGAACGATCATGGGGCGTGTTTTAGAGGGCTTTCGCGGCGATCGTTCAGCCGGGTAAAGAAACCGCTACAGACCTTACACAAAATTTACCCAGCGGCTGTGCTGATTTTGCCGATTTCACTGTCTCAGATGTATCCCCGCGACAACTATGGGCCTGGTGCAGGCCCTGCCGCCGGGTCGAAGAACCGAGGATTTATCATGATTCGTAAACTTCCCATTATGGCTTTGCTGATCGGCGCGCTCGCGGTCACGGGTCAGGCAGAAGCGGGTGGTGGCCACGGCTGGCAAGGCCCTGCAGTGTTTGGCGCGATCGTCGGCTCGGCCATCATCGGCTCGGCGCTGATCAATCAGGATCGGCCGGTGTATGTGCAGCAACCGGTGTACGTTCAGCCTCAGCCGGTTTATGTGCAGCAGCCGCCGCCACCGGTTTATTACCAGCCGGCGCCGGTTTACGTGCAGCAACCGGTTTACGTGCAGCCGGCGCCGGTTTATTACGGTCCGCCTCGCGGGTATTACGGCCGGCCGCATGGGTATTACGGCGGTCCGCGCTGGTGACCGGAACACGGAGCCCCGCTTTTTCAAGCGGGGCTTTTTTGTGTAGAGTGTGCGATCGGCTTTGGATTTGCGTTGAGTTCACCCCTCACCCCAGCCCTCTCCCGAGGGAGAGGGCGCCGATCTTCGTTGGCATCGAATTTTGCGTCCGGCTCGGCATCTCGCATCGGCGCATCTCTCGCATCCGCTTCGGTATCTCACCCCGAAACATCTCTCACATCCCACTCGGTCAGTCCCCTCTCCCTCTGGGAGAGGGCTAGGGTGAGGGGCTTTTGATCTTGATGGGCATTCGACCATTCGTCGCCCAACGTCTGAAAAAATCTCGCCAAGGTCGCTGCGAGAACAGTTTATGCAGCTAAAGTCGGCATGATTGACTCGACCGTCATGGGCATTTCCACGAAACGGTCATGGGTTTGTCATGACGGAGCCGCAATCTGAATCCGTCCGTAAACAACAGGTTGATAACAACAAGGACGACGATATGCCAACACAAAACCCGCACCGCATTGTTGGTCTGTGCACCTCGAGCAAGGTGTACAGCGCGCTGACCGAGCTCAAGCATCTGGAAGGTCACCGCTGCGCCAAGTTTCTTTCGCTGCTCGCGGAGAATCTGGTGCACAAGGGCTTGCTCAACGAGCGCGAAGTCATGCACATGCTCGATCAAGTGGTCGACTGAGGCAGCCCTCAACGGCGTCAATGACCACTATCGAAAGCGTTGATTGTCCGTAGAAGCGGCGAATCTCTAAGGTAGCTCCATTGTTGAATGGAGGTACAGGTCATGGCTCAGGTTCAAATCATGTCGGTGGTCGGCAGCGCGGTTCCCGCTTCGCTCAGGGCGTCGGGGTTACTTGCCTGCTGGTATCTGATGCGCGACGGTGAGGCGATCAGTGGTCCGCTCACCTCGTTACCCGCCGCACAGGCCTTGTCGCAAAAGATCGTCAGTGCGTCGTTCAATGCCTAAGGCAGTTGCACCTTGGGTTTGGTCTCGACGAACAGCGCCCAGCTCGACAGGAACAGCGCGGCGATCAACGGGCCGATGACGAAGCCGTTGAGGCCGAACACCGCGAGGCCGCCCAGGGTCGAGATCAGGATCATGTAATCGGGCATTTTCGTGTCCTTGCCCACCAGAATCGGGCGCAGGACGTTGTCGACCAGGCCGATCACGAAGACCCCGAACAGGCCCAGCACCACGCCTTGCCAGATCATCCCGCTGAGCAGGAAGTACACCGCCACCGGCGCCCAGACGATCCCCGCGCCGACCGCTGGCAGCAATGACAGAAACGCCATCAGCACCGCCCAGAGCAATGCGCTGGGAATGTCGAGGAACCAGAAAATCGCCCCGCCCAGCGCACCTTGCGTCACGGCGACGAGCACGTTGCCTTTGACGGTCGCACGCACCACACGGTTGAATTTCAGTTGCAGACGACGCTTGTGGTTTTCCTCCAGCGGCACGGCAGTGCGCATCTTGCGCGCCAGTTCGGGACCGTCACGCAGGAAGAAAAACAGCAGGTACAGCATGATGAAAAAGCTCACCACGAATTCAAAGGTGCCCTGGCCGAAACTGAACGCCTGAGTCGCCAGCACCTGGCTGCCCTGCATGGCGGTCTTGACGATTTTCTCGCGCAGGCTGTCGAGCTCGCCCACGCCAAAGCGGTCGAGCAACTGCTGAAAGTACGGCGGCAGGCTGTGCTTGAACTGCGCCAGATAAGCGGCGATGTCCAGCTCACCGCTTTCAATGTTCTTGTAAACCGTCGCCCCTTCCTGCACCAGCAGAATGCTGACGATGATCACCGGCAGAATCGCGATGACCAGGCACAGGCTCAACGTGCACAACGACGTCAGGTTGCGCGGCCAGCCGAACTTGATTTGCAGCCTGCGCTGCACCGGCGCAAACAGAATGCCGAGAATCACTGCCCAGAACACCGCGCCATAGAACGGCAGCAGGATCCAGATGAAGGCTACAGTGACCAGCACCAGCAGCACTGTCAGGGATTTGAATTGAAGACTCTTTTCGTTCATGTCCGGTCCATGTCTGTCAGGCGTCACGCACGCCCCGAACCTTAGTCACCCGCGGCGCGCGCGAGTGCCCTGTTTATTCGTTGAGCATAGATCCAGATCAATAAACCCTCGCTGCGCCTCGCTTACCCTGCCGCGCTTTTGCGACCGCCATCATGAACTCGACCCTCAGCGCCCCCGAACTGCTCGCCCCCGCGGGCACCTTGAAAAACATGCGTTACGCCTTCGCCTACGGCGCCGATGCGGTGTACGCCGGCCAGCCGCGTTACAGCCTGCGGGTGCGCAACAACGAATTCGATCATGCCAATCTGGCGGTGGGCATCCGTGAGGCGCAGGCGCAAGGCAAGCGCTTCTACGTAGTGGTCAACATCGCCCCGCACAACGCCAAGCTGAAGACCTTTCTCAAGGATCTGGCGCCGGTGATCGAGATGGCGCCGGATGCGCTGATCATGTCCGATCCGGGGCTGATCATGCTGGTGCGCCGGCATTTTCCGCAGATGCCGATTCACTTGTCGGTTCAGGCCAACACGGTGAACTGGGCGAGCGTCGAGTTCTGGCAACAGCAAGGCGTCAGCCGGGTCATCTTGTCGAGGGAATTGTCGCTGGAAGAAATCGGCGAAATCCGCGAACAAGTGCCCGGCATGGAGCTGGAAGTGTTCGTCCACGGCGCGCTGTGCATGGCTTACTCCGGACGCTGTCTACTTTCCGGCTACCTGAACAAGCGCGACGCCAATCAGGGCACTTGCACCAATGCCTGTCGCTGGAAATACTCGGCGCAGCAGGCCACGGAAAATCAGCTTGGCGAGATCGTGCAGACCTTCCAGCCCGAGCCGACGCTGGGCCTCGGCGCGCCCACCGATCAGGTGTTCCTGTTGCAGGAAGGCAACCGCCCCGACGAATTGATGCCGGCCTTCGAAGACGAGCACGGCACCTACATCATGAACGCCAAGGACCTGCGCGCTGTGCAGCACGTCGAGCGCCTGACACGCATGGGCGTGCATTCGCTGAAAATCGAAGGCCGGACCAAATCGCATTTCTATTGCGCCCGCACCACCCAGGTCTATCGCCGCGCCATCGACGATGCAGTCGCCGGCCGCCCATTCGATCGCAGCCTGATGAGTGACCTCGAATCATTGGCCCAGCGCGGCTACACCGAAGGCTTTCTGCGCCGGCATGTGCATGATGAATATCAGAACTATCAACACGGCAGCTCCGTGTCAGAACGTCAGCAGTTCGTCGGCGAATTGACCGGTGAACGGCGTGAACGCCTGGCCGAGGTCAAGGTGAAGAACCGCTTTGCCGTGAGCGATCATCTGGAACTGATGACGCCCCAGGGCAACTTTCATTTTGACCTGCACGAACTGCACAACCTCAAGGGCGAGACCATCGACGTAGCGCCGGGAGACGGGCACACGGTCTATCTGCCGATACCGGATGCGGTGGATTTGCACTTCGGGTTACTGATGCGCGATATCCACACGACCTGAGATCCGCAAGCAGATTCGCGCCCCTGTGGGAGCCCGCTCGCGAAGAGGCCAGCCAATCCAACACAAACGCCCAGTACTCAGCGCCGATCATCTGACAACGGCGTCGGCTCATCCGCCGGCGGCATGTCCTCATCAGCGGCGGGATCTTGCCAGTCTTCCGGCCGGTCAGCATCGCTCAAGGGATCACGCCCCGGGTCCATGCCCGGCGGCGCGTCGTGATCGCTCAGGGTCGGCTCGTCGGTGCCGGGAATGCGGTGGGTCTGGTCGGTGGGCGCAATGCCGCCCGGAAACAGCGAATCGTCAGCCATGGTACACCTCACAAAAACAGCGCCGGAACGTCCGGGGTGTCTTGGTTGGAGACGGGAAAAGTGGGTACCGTGCGACGCAGCAGACCAGCGGCATTCAACCTTGCGCGGAAAAGCGATCACGGCTGTTGGTCAGGTGCAGCCACATCGCCGCCCGCGACGCTTCCGGGTCCTGGCGCTTGATCGCATTCAGAATCGCCTCATGCTCCAGGTTGGCCAGTTGCCCGAGCTTGCTTAGATCTGCCGCGCCCCGCTCGGCCGCGTTGAGGCGGGTGCGCGGAATCATTGCGCTGCCCAGGTGCTGCATGATCTCGCTGAAGCACACGTTACCGGTGGCCTCAGCGATCAACAGGTGAAAGCGCCGATCCGCCTCGACGCAACTGTCGTTGTTGTCCAGCAGCCGCTGATAGTCATCCAGCGCTTGACGCATCTGCAGCAGTTGCTGCTCGCTGCGCCGTTGCGCCGCCAATGCCGCCGCCTGGGTTTCCAGACCGAGGCGCAGTTCGAGCATGCTGCGCACCCCCAACGCGGTGTCGACATTCAGGCGCAAGCCCTGCTCTGGCGCGCGCTCGATGACAAACGTGCCGATGCCGTGGCGGGTTTCCACCAGCCCCGACGCCTGCAATTTGGAAATCGCCTCGCGCACCACCGTGCGGCTAACGCCGTGCTCCTGAACGATGGAATTCTCCGACGGCAGCTTGTCACCTGGCGTCATCTGGCCAAGCAGGATGCTCTGAGTGAGCTTTTCCACCAGGTCATGCGCCAGGTTGTGCGCACGTTTGCGGGCGGGGGCGTCGAAGTCTTCTCGCATGGTCGAGTCCGGTGATCGGGGCTTGCCGATCGTAGCACCGTGCGCGGCGTTGGCGGGACTGATTTTGGCCCTCTACTGCAGCCAGCTTGTATGACAACACTAAAAGCCATCCGAAACACTCATCAAACTTTTTCGTCACCCAGCCGCACTTTGAAAAGGCAAACAACGATGCGCCCGCCAAGCTAAAGCCAACAAATACGGGGCAGACGAAGCAAAAAGCATAAAAACCAGCTTCTCAAGACGAAATTAATCACCCACCCCACTTGTAGGAAAAAAAAATCCAGTTGTATGATGTCTAGCAACAACGCAGCACCCAGACCTACCCGCATAAAAATAATCAGTGGGAGAAAACCAAGTGAAAACCTCCGTCTCGGGGATGAGCGAGGGTGTCGATCCGACGCTCGCCTCGGCCATCTCGAAAGTCAAACGCCACGTCCTGCCGCTCTTCGTGATCATGTTCATCGTCAATTACATTGACCGGGTGAACATCGGTTTCGTCCGCACCCACATGGAAACCGACCTGGGCATTGGCGCCGCTGCCTACGGCTTCGGCGCCGGGCTGTTCTTCATCGGTTACGCGCTGTTCGAAGTCCCTTCCAACATGCTCTTGCAGAAAGTCGGCGCGCGTATCTGGCTGACCCGCATCATGTTCACCTGGGGCCTGGTCGCCGCCGGCATGGCGTTCATCCAGAACGAAACCCACTTCTATATCCTGCGGTTTCTCCTCGGTGTGGCTGAGGCCGGTTTCTTCCCCGGGGTGATCTATTACTTCACGCGCTGGCTGCCCGGTGCCGAGCGCGGCAAGGCGATTGCGATTTTCCTCAGTGGCTCGGCCGTGGCTTCGTTGATCTCCGGGCCGCTGTCCGGCCTGCTCCTGCAAATCAACGGTCTGGGCATGCACGGCTGGCAGTGGATGTACTTCATCGAAGGGATGTTCTCGGTGTGCCTGTGCGTGTTCGTCTGGTTCTGGCTCGACGCCAAACCCCACGATGCAAAATGGCTGACCCGCGCCGAACAGGACGCCCTGGTCACGGCCATTGACGACGAGCAAAAGGCCCGCGAAGCGGCGACACCGGTTCGCCCGTCGCTGGGCAAATTGCTCAAGGACCGGCAGATCATTCTGTTCTGCCTGATCTACTTCTTCATTCAGTTGACCATCTACGCGGCAACGTTCTGGCTGCCGAGCATCATCAAGAAAATGGGTGAGCTGAGCGATGTGCAGGTCGGCCTGTTCAACTCGATTCCGTGGCTGCTGTCGATTGTCGGCATGTATGCGTTCGCCACGCTCTCGGCGAAGTGGAAACACCAGCAGGCGTGGGTCGCCACGGCGCTGTTGATCGCCGCGGCAGGGATGTTCATGTCCACCACCGGCGGGCCGATTTTCGCTTTCGTGGCGATCTGCTTCGCGGCGCTGGGGTTCAAGTCGGCATCGTCGCTGTTCTGGCCGATTCCGCAGGCTTATCTGGATGCCCGCATCGCCGCAGCGGTGATCGCGCTGATCAACTCGGTGGGCAACCTGGGCGGCTTCGTGGCGCCGACCACCTTCGGCTTGCTCGAAGAACACACCGGTTCGATTCAGGGCGGCCTCTATGGTCTGGCCGCGACCTCGATCATCGCCGCGATCATCGTCTTCGCCGCACGCACCACACCGAAACCTGCTGCTGAAACCGCCGTGGCCGATGCCGCGCCGAAACACGCCTGAATTCGTCTGCCAAGGAAAACAACAATGAGCGTACACGACACCGCCAAAGCCCCGATCATCACCGACATGCAGGTCATCCCGGTGGCCGGTCACGACGGCATGCTGCTGAACCTGAGCGGCGCCCACGGGCCTTTTTTCACCCGCAACATCGTCATTCTCAAGGACAACGCCGGCCACACCGGCGTCGGTGAAGTGCCCGGTGGCGAGCGCATTCGCCAGACCCTGGAAGACGCGCGCAATCTGGTGGTCGGCAGCCCGATCGGCACCTACCAGAAGATCCTCAACCAGGTGCGCCAGACCTTCGCTGATCGCGATGCCGGCGGCCGTGGCCTGCAGACCTTCGATTTGCGCATCACCATCCACGCTGTGACCGGCCTCGAAGCCGCCCTGCTCGACCTGCTCGGTCAGCATCTGGACGTGCCGGTGGCGGCACTGCTCGGCGAAGGCCAGCAGCGTGACGAAGTGAAGATGCTTGGCTATCTGTTCTACGTCGGCGATCAGCGTGAAACCGACCTCGCCTATCGCAGCGAACCGGAGGCCGACAACGACTGGTTCCGCGTCCGCCACGAAAAAGCCATGACCGCTGAAGCCGTGGTGCGTCTCGCCGAAGCGGCCCACGCCAGGTACGGCTTCAAGGACTTCAAACTCAAGGGCGGCGTGCTCAGCGGCGATGCCGAAATCGAAGCGGTCACCGCCCTCGCCGAGCGTTTCCCCGAGGCGCGCATAACCCTCGATCCGAACGGTGCCTGGTCGCTGAAAGAAGCAATTCGTCTGTGCCGCGATCAGCATCACGTACTCGCCTACGCCGAAGACCCGTGCGGTGCGGAGAACGGTTATTCCGGCCGCGAAGTGATGGCTGAATTCCGTCGTGCCACTGGCCTGAAAACCGCGACCAACATGATCGCCACCGACTGGCGCGAAATGGGCCACGCGATCCAGTTGCAGTCCGTGGACATTCCGCTGGCCGACCCGCATTTCTGGACCATGCAGGGTTCGGTGCGCGTCGCGCAGATGTGCCACGAATGGGGCCTGACCTGGGGCTCGCATTCCAACAACCACTTCGACATCTCGCTGGCGATGTTCACCCACGTCGCCGCTGCCGCGCCGGGCGACATCACCGCCATCGATACCCACTGGATCTGGCAGGACGGCCAGCGTCTGACCAAGGCGCCCCTGCAAATCGTCGACGGCTGCGTGCAAGTGCCGCAGAAACCGGGGCTGGGCGTTGAACTGGACATGGATCAAGTGGCCAAGGCCCACGAACTCTACAAAGGCATGGGCCTCGGCGCGCGGGATGACAGCGTGGCGATGCAGTTCCTGATTCCGGGGTGGAAATTCGATAACAAGCGGCCGTGTCTGGTGCGTTGAGCCCGATCTTCAGTCCACCACCATCCCTGTAGGCCTTCGCCTGCTCGCGATAGCGGTGTGTCAGTTGGAATCGTTGTTGACTGACACACCGCTATCGCGAGCAGGCGAAGGCCTACAGGGGTTTTGCATTATCCAGAGATGTGCAGCAACCAGTTTTTGAACGCCATCATCGCCGCCGATTCGGGCCGCGACTGCAATCGCGTCAGCCAATAGCTGCCGGTGGTGATCTCGATCGCAAACGGCTGGCAAATCACCTCTGCCGCCAGTTGCCGAGCGAACATCAGTGGCGGCGCCAACGCCACGCCACCACCCTGAATGGCAGCTTCCATCATCGCCAATGACGAATCGAACATAATGCTCTGAGGCGGCGCTGCAAGAGTTGCCAAACCGGCAGCTTGAAACCATTGCGGCCACTCATCGGTGCGATAGGAGCGCAGCAAGGTCTGCTGCAAAAGATCCGCTGGCGCATGCAGCTGTCGAGCGATGTCCGGCACGCACAGTACCGACAGCGGCGCATCGAGCAAACGCGTCGCCTCGATGCCATGCCACGCCCCCGCACCGAAGCGAATCGCGTAATCCAGCCCCTCCGCCGCCACGTCCACGCGATTGTTGTGGGTCGACAGCCGTAAATCCATGAGCGGATGTTTCGCCCGAAAGTCCACCAGCCTCGGCAACAGCCAACCCACGGCGAACGTGCCGACTGCGCCGACGGTCAACGTTTCGCGATACTGCCCGCCGGCGAGGCGTTCGAGGATCTGTGCGATGTGATCGAAGGAGGTGTTCAGCACCGGCAGCAGGGTTTCACCTTCGCTGGTCAGCATCAGCCCGCGGGGCAGGCGTTTGAACAGGCTGACGCCAAGCTGCGCCTCAAGGCTTTTGACCTGATGGCTGACCGCCGCTTGCGTCACGCACAGTTCGACGGCGGCGCGAGTGAAGCTCAAATGACGCGCCGAGGCTTCAAAGGCGCGCAGCGCGTTCAGCGGCAGTTGCGGTCGAATCATGCCCTACCCCAAATTTTTCTAATGGCTCCTGCGAGTTTTCATCGTTTGTCGTTGGCCGCCGAGCTGACTAGATTGGCGGCGCTGATCAGCGACCTCACGAGAAAATCGCCCGCAGTGTAGCGGGATAACAACATCAACACTCATGGAGAGTGGTTCATTCATGTCATCCATCACTTCAAGCAAGGTCCTTTCCTGCGCAGCGTTCAGCCTGTTCTTTGGCGCCACAGCCTGCCTCGCCGCCGCGCCTGACGACGCGCAGTTGCAAGCACTGGTCAACGCTACAGTAACGCCGGTCATGCAGCAGCAGAACATCCCGGGCCTGATCGTAGCGCTGACCGTCAAAGGCAAGGTGCATTACTTTAACTACGGCGTCGCCGCCAAGGACACCGGGCAAAAGGTCAGCGAGAACACCCTGTTCGAAATCGGCTCGATAAGCAAAACCTTCACCGCCACCCTCGCAGGTTTCGCGCAAGCCACCGGCAAACTGGACCTGTCGACCAAGGCCAGCACACTCTGGCCTGAACTGAAGGGCAGCGCCTTTGACAACATCAGCGTGCTGCAACTGGGCACTTACAGCGCCGGCGGCTTGCCGCTGCAATTCCCGGCCAACGCGGATTCGCCTGAGACCATGCTCGGCTATTTTCAGCAGTGGAAACCGACCTGGCCGGCCGGCAGTCATCGCCAGTATTCCAATCCGAGCCTGGGCCTGTTCGGCTACCTGGCGGCAAAAAGTCTCGGCCAACCGTTCGACCAAGCGATAACGCAAACCCTGCTGCCGAAACTTGGTTTGCAGCACACATATCTCAGCGTCCCCACTGAACAAATGAGCCTGTACGCGCAAGGCTATGACAAGGACGACAAACCCGTGCGCGTCCGCCCCGGCGCCCTCGACATGCAAGCCTATGGTGTGAAAACCAGTGCCGTGGACCTGCTGCGTTACGTGCAGGCCAACCTCAAACCTGAAACCCTGGCGGCCCCCTTGCCCCAATCCATCGCCAACACCCACACCGGTTACTACCGCGTCGGTGATATGACCCAGGGCCTGGGCTGGGAAATGTACCCCTACCCGATCAGCCTCGAACGCCTGCTCGCCGGCAACTCCACGGAAATGGCCATGCAGGCGCATAAGGTGCAATGGCTGAATCCACCGCAGCCACAACCGGAAAACGTGTTGATCAACAAGACCGGCTCTACCGCAGGCTTCGGCGCGTACGTGGCGTTTGTACCGAGCGAAGACGTCGGTATTGCGATCATGGCCAACAAGAACTTTCCGATTGCGGAGCGGGTGAAGATTGCGCACAGGATTTTGAGTGCTGTGGCTGACTAAGCAGGAAAAAAAGTGGGAGCGAGCCTGCTCGCGAATTGCGACATGTCAGCCACTGATGAGGTGACTGATAGACCGCAATCGCGAGCAGGCTCGCTCCCACAGGGGATAGGGTTTATTCAGTTAAGTGCGTAATTAGTCGTCCGGCATTTGCGGCGGCTTGCTCGGTTTCGCAGGCTTGCTCGGCTTGGTGCCTTTCGCGCCTTTGGCAGGCTCCGGTTCGGCAGCGGCCGGGGCGGCCTGAGCAGCGGCGGCGGCTTCCTTTTCGGCCATGGGCATGGCGTCGATGGTTTCGAAAATCTTCGCCAGGCTCAAAGCCTTGGCTTCGTCACCGGAGGCAGAGAGTTTGGTCTCGCCGTCCTTGCCCACCAGAAACACTTTCGGATATGCCCCGGCACCCAGCTTGAGTGAGCGCAGCAGTGCCATGGTGTCCTGCTGGCCCAGGTCCTTGCCGTCGAGTTGGCCAGACATGTTGAGGATGGTGTAGACCTTGATGTTGCGGTCGGTGACGCCCTTTTTGTTGGCCGGGTCGTCCAGCGACTTTTTCAGGCTGACCCACACCGGGTCGACGGTGCTTTGTGCGATGACGATCAGCGGTCGGGCGCGGCCAACATCGCCGGCGAGCGGCGAATCGCTGTCGGCGGCGAACAAGGGACCGGCCATCGCCAGCAAGAATGTCAGGGTCAGTGACCTGATGAGCATGCGCATCTCCTTTTGATATCCACGCTCTACTGATTGCGCATCGCGGCGATTGTTCCGGTTCAGTCGGGCAAATATGTTTCGCCTTTACCGAAGCTTAGGACAGGCACGACATTGCGCAACCGTGGATCAAAACGCCAACTTGTACCCGATCAACACCAGCATCGCCGCCAGACATGGGCGCAGGACTTCGTCGGAGATGCGTCCGGTCAGGTGACTGCCGAGCCAGATCCCGGGCAGCGAGCCGACCAGCAGAAAGCCGAGGACGCCCCAGTCCATGTTGCCCATGCTCGCGTGGCCGAGGCCGGCGACGAGGGTCAGGGGGACGGCGTGGGCGATTTCGGTACCGACCAGGCGGCGGGTTGGCAGCAACGGGTAGAGGATGAACAAGGCGACCGTGCCGAGGGCGCCGGCGCCGATCGAGGTCAGCGCGACCATGGTGCCGAGGATCAGACCGGTGATCACCGTCATCACATTGAGGCGCGAGCCGCTGGGGTTGTAGTTGCCGCCAGCGCGTTTGTGAGCAAATTCGAGCAGGCGCTTTTTGAAGAAGATCGCCAACGCAGTGGCGAACAACACGAAGCCCAGCGCCTGCTTAATGATGGCGTTCATCGCCTCGGGCGCGGTGTGCAGGGTGCTGAGAAACCACAGGGTCATGGCCACTGCCGGCACGCTGCCGAGGGTCAGCCAGCCAGTGATGGCCCAGTCGATGTTCTGGTTCTTTTTATGGACGAGGACGCCGCTGGATTTGGTAATGGCGGCGTACAGCAGGTCGGTGCCCACTGCGGTTGCCGGGTTGATGCCGAACCACAGCAGGATCGGCGTCATCAACGAACCGCCGCCGACACCGGTCATGCCGACAATAAAACCCACCACCAGCCCGGCAATCACCAGGCCGAAATTTGCCAATTCCATTAAACCGTCCAGAAAAACGACAGGAAAAATCTGGCCCGCAGCATAGCGATTTTTCTTATAACCACATATATCGATGCGGTCTATCGTTATGCCATATCGAACTCACCATCACGCTTTGTAGGCCTTCGCCTGCTCGCGATAGCGGTGTGTCAGTTGAAATCAGTGTTGACTGACACACCGCTATCGCGAGCAGGCGAAGGCCTACAGAGGATTGCGGTGGCTTCGAGAATCAATGCAGCCGCCGCCCCGCCTTGAAGCTGTGGGTTCTATTGCACCACACCGTAGCCAACGCGATGAGCGACAGGATCAGCAGCGCCCACGGAAACGACATGGCCCCGGCCCGGTCCAGCAACACGCCGCCAAACAGGCCGCCGCCGGCAATCGCGACGTTCCATGAGGTAGTGAGCATCGCCTGCACCACGTCGACGTGATCGCCTGCCGAGTCCGCTGCCGAGGTCAGCAGCAACGTCGCCGAACCGCCGAACGACAGACCCCACACCGCCATGCAGGCATACACAACCAGCGCTGACGGTGCGGCCAGCGCCAGCACCAGTGCGGTCACGGCGAACAGCGCGAGGCTGATCAGGGTCAGCTTGCGCAACCAGCGATCGACCAGCAGGCCGATGATCCAGATGCCCACCAGCGAGCACAGGCCGAACACCAGCAGTACCAGATCGACCCGATCGGCTAGACCGGCCTGGCTCAGAAACGGCGCGATGTACGTGTACAGAATGTTGTGCCCGAGCATCCACGTCAGCACCACGAACAGCACCGGGCGCACACCGGGCAGGCGCAACGATTCGAGCAAGGGCAGGCGCTCGTCGCGGGCCTGGCCCGGACGATCCGGCACGGCGATGACGATCCACGCTGCCAACACCAGCGCCAGCGCCGACATGATCCCGAACGAGGCGCGCCAGCCGATCAGATTGCCCAGCCAGGTCCCGGCCGGCGTACCCAGCGACAGCGCCACCGGAGTGCCGAGCATGGCAATCGCCAGCGCCCGCCCCTGCTGATGCACGGGCACGATGCCGCGCGCGTAACCGGCCATGATTCCCCATGACAGCCCCGCCGCCATCCCGGCGAGGAAACGTGATGCCAGCGTCAGGCCGTAATGAGTGGAAAACGTGGTCACCGTGTTGAACAGCAGAAAGCCGCCGACCGTCATCAGTAACACCCGCCGCCGTGGCCAGCCGCGCGTGGCCACGGTGAGCGGAATCGCCGCAACGATCGAGCCCAGCGCGTACAGCGTGACGAGTTGCCCGGCGAGCACTTCGCTGACGTTGAGGCCGGCGCCGATTTGCGGCAGCAGCCCCGCCGGCAGGGTTTCAGTGAGGATGGCGATGAAACCGGTCATGGCGAACGCCAGCAACGCGGCGATGGGCAGTTTGTCGGCGCGGACGCTGGGGTCGACGCGGCTGAAATCGGCGCTTGCGGGGTCGCTCATGACGGGTGCAGCTCCTTTTGGATCAATCGAGGCGAGCGATTGTATACAAATCCCGTCATGGCGACGCAATCATGTAGGAGTGAGCCTGCTCGCGATAGCGAACTTTCTGACGCTGATGCGTTGACTGATCCACCGATATCGCGAGCAGGCGAAGGCCTACATTGGATCTGCGCAAGCCAGAAAGCTCTGGACGTTCACTGCACCGGCAAGAAATTCAAGAACAGCAAACTCTGCGCGTAATTCAGGCCGATCCTTCGATAGCGCTCATCGAGCATCTGCGTGAGTAGATCCAGCCGCGCCACAATCTTGCTGAACTCGGTGGCAAAACTCAGGTTGCTGCCCTCCTCCGAGATCTCATTGGAGAACAGCAGCGGCTGGCCTTCCTTGTTCTGCCGCTGGGACAAAATCCACGTGGCTTTTTCGATATTGCGTGCAGCGTTGTGAACGAACGTCGGGTTGATCGCGTCAGTCATGTAGAACTCGGTGCGATTGCCGTGCGCGGTGACGAGCATGCTGCCGATCGCATAGATGAACGCGCCGACGCGGTCGCCGAGAAATTCCGGGCTCATCGCGTAGCTCAGCGCGGCGAGGTCCTTGCGCCCGCCGAGCACCGGCAGCGGCTGTTGCTGCTCGACGGCCAGGCGCACTTGTCTGACCGCGGTGTTGATGTTGAGGAAACCCGATTTGCGCAGTTCTTCGGGATTGCGCAGGTACAGCTTGCCCATCAGGCGATAGAGGCTGTTGAGGTTGTCGCGCATCGCCAGCGTGGCCATGCGGTCGACGCTGGTCTGCAGAAATTCCTGCGGCTGGCCCTCACGCATCTGGGTGATGAAGCCGTTGCCGTTCTGGTGGCTGCAACCGCTGACAAACAGCGACGACAGGCAAGCCAACAGCAGGCACGGGCGACGGAACAGAGGGACGATCAGGGCAAAAGCGCTCGGCATGAATTCTCGAACTGGCACATTCCGGTGCGACGGGAGTCATCGCATCCTGGCCATGGATAGAGCCGCCGATTGCGAAAAAGTGCAGTGCCCGGTCTGTGAACCGACCTTCGGCAAATCACATACAATCAATTAGTCGGACTTTATATTTGCATTTGCGCTTATGTCGGCTATAAATCCTCTGTTAATTTTCCAATAGCATGACTAATTGCAGATTTCAAAAACAACAACAAAAAGGAAGGTCAACCATGCTTCAATCCCGTCACCTGCTTTCCGGCCTCGGACTGTCCCTGATGATCACTACCCTTTGCGCCAACGCGGCGGGCCTGACCGCCGAACACAAAGCCTTCGGCAAGACCAATGACGGCACCCCCGTCGAGCAATACATCCTGCGCAACAGCCACGGCATGCAGGCCACCGTCATCACGTACGGCGCTACCCTGCAATCGCTGAAAGTCGCCGACAAGCACGGCAAGTTCGACGACGTGGTGCTCGGGTTTGACGATGTCCAGGGCTACCAGAAAGGCACCGCGTATTTCGGCGCAACCATCGGCCGCTTCGGCAATCGCCTGGCCGACGGCGCCTTCGAACTGGACGGCAAGCGCTATCAAGTACCGCAGAACGACAAGACCAATGCGCTGCACGGCGGCACCCAGGGCTTCGACAAAAAAGTCTGGAAGGCCAAGGAAACCAAGGACAAGGATTCGGTCGGCGTGACCCTCACCTATCTATCGGTGGATGGCGAGATGGGTTTCCCCGGCAACCTCACCACCGAGGTGACCTACCGCCTGACCGATGCCAACGAGCTGCGCATCGATTACAAGGCGAGCACCGATAAACCGACGGTGTTGAACCTGACCAACCACAGCTACTTCAACCTCGCCGGCGCCGGCAATGGCGACATTCTCAAACAGGTCGCTACGATCAACGCCAGCCATTACACCCCAGTCACCGCCAAGCTGATTCCGACCGGTGAACTGGCGCCCGTTGCGGGAACGCCGATGGACTTCACCAAGCCGACAGCGATCGGTACGCACATGAAGGCTGACCATCCGCAACTGAAATTCGCCGAGCCGAAACAGGGTGGCTTCGACTTCAACTGGGCACTCGACACCAGGGGCGATATCAGCAAAGTCGCCACCGAAGTCAGCGATCCGCAATCTGGCCGGCATCTGCAGCTGTTCACTACAGAGCCGGGCGTGCAGTTCTACACCAGCAACTTCCTCGACGGTACAGTCAAGGGCAAGGGCGGCAAGGTGTATCCGCACTGGGGCGCGTTCACCCTCGAGACCCAGCACTATCCGGATTCGCCGAATCAACCGAACTTCCCAAGCACCCGCCTCGACCCGGGCCAGACGTATACCCAGAGCGTCGTGCTGAAGTTCTCCGCAAAATAACCCCCGCCCCAGATCGTTCCCACGCTCCCGCGTGGGAACGCAGCCCGGAACGCTCTGCGTCCCCTCACAAACTGGAACGCAGAGCGTCCCTTGAGGCATTCCCACGCAGAGCGTGGGAACGATCAATAACCCCCCACCCCAGATCATTCCCACGCTCCCGCGTGGGAATGCAGCCCGGAACGCTCTGCGTCCCCTCTCGAGCCGGAACGCAGAGCGTGGGAACGATCTGGACTATCCTGCTGCCCATTAAAGGAATCGACACACTCACATAAGGAGGTTTGCATGCGTACCCTCGAGTTGGCCGGCGCGCAGGTGCCGGTGATTGGCCAGGGCACCTGGCGGATGGGTGAGGACCGCTCGGCGCACAAGCGTGAGGTGACGGCGTTGCGCAGCGGCATCGAGCTGGGCATGACCCTGATCGACACCGCCGAAATGTACGCCGAGGGCGGTGCGGAAACGGTGGTTGGCGAGGCCATCACCGGCCTTCGCGATCAGGTATTTCTGGTCAGCAAGGTTTACCCGCACAACGCCAGCCGCAAAGGCATTCCACAGGCCTGCGAGCGCAGCCTGCGCCGGCTCGACACCGATTACATTGACCTCTACCTGTTGCACTGGCGCGGCCAATATCCGCTGGAAGAAACCGTCGAAGCGTTCGAACGCCTGCGCGAGGACGGCAAAATCGGCCGTTGGGGCGTGTCGAATTTCGACGTCGACGACCTCGAAGAACTCTCCAGTTCGCAATGCGCGACCAATCAGGTGCTCTACAACCTCGAAGAACGCGGGATCGAATTCGATTTGTTGCCGTGGTGCCAGCACCAGCGCATGCCGCTGATGGCCTATTGTCCGATCGGCCAGGGCGGCGCCATGCTCGCCGAGCCGGTGCTCAAAGACATTGCCGCTCGTCACGGGGTCACCCCGGCACAGGTTTCGCTGGCGTGGATTCTGCGTCAGGATGGCCTGATTGCGATTCCCAAGGCTGTGCACCCGGAGCATGTGCAACTCAATGCCCAGGCCGCGCAGCTGCAACTGGAGGCCGGGGATCTGGCGGCGCTGGACCAGGCGTTTCAAGCGCCACAACGCAAGCAGCGGCTGGCCATGGTCTGAGCCGCTGCCGACTGGCGAGGGCTTCGCGATGAGAAGCACGGATCAGCACGACCCGTTCAACCTGCAACGTTTCGTCCAGGCGCAAGACCCGGTGTTCGAGCGCGTCCAGCGAGAGCTTGGGGAAGGCCGCAAGCGCAGCCACTGGATGTGGTTTGTCTTCCCGCAATTCGCCGGGCTGGGCGGCAGTGAGATGGCGCGACGCTTCGCCATTGGCTCGGCCGAAGAAGCGCAGGCTTATCTGGCGCACGCCGTGCTCGGCGAACGATTGCGCACCTGCACGCAATGGGTGCTGGCCGTGCGGGAGCGCTCGATCAATGAGATTTTCGGCCACCCGGACGATTTGAAATTCCATTCCTCAATGACGCTGTTCGCCCAGTTCGCTGGCGCGGACAGCGTGTTCGATCAGGCGCTGGAGCGGTATTTCCACGGCATTCTCGATGAGTGGACGCTGCAACTGCTCGACTCAAAACAGGCCCAGTTGCCCGCCGATCAGGGTTGAGAAATCGTCATCGACGAACGGCAGAATCGCATCCGCCACCGGTTGCAGCTGGCGGGTGATGTAGTGGTCGTAATCGATGGCGGCGCGGCGCACTTCCAGCGGCTCGGGGCCGGCCAGAGTGATCACGTAGCTGATCCAGCCACCGTTCTGGTATTGCCGCGGGCGCCCATGCTCGGCGTTGTAGTCATCGGCCAGCCGCGCCGCGCGCACGTGGGGCGGCACGTTGCGTTCGTAATCGTCGAGGGTGCGGCGCAGGCGTTTGCGATAGACCAGACGCTCGTCGAACTCTCCGGCCAGAGTCTTGCGCACGTAATCGCGTACGTAATCCTGATACGGCTTGCGCTGAAAAATCCGCTGGTACAGCTCCTGCTGAAATTGCCGGGCCAACAGCGACCAGTCGGTGCGTACGGTTTCCAGGCCCTTGTAGACCATTTCCTCGCTGCCATCGCCGCGGACGACGAGGCCGGCATAGCGTTTCTTGCTGCCCTCCTCCGCGCCGCGAATGGTCGGCATCAGAAAGCGTTTGTAGTGAATCTCGAACTGCAATTCCAGCGCACTTTCCAGCCCATATTCCTCGCGCACATGCTCACGCCACCAGTCGTTGACGTGACGGACCAGTGCATGGCCGATCTGCGCCGCCTCCTCCTGGCCGTGCGGGCGGCGCAGCCAGACGAAGGTCGAGTCGGTATCGCCATAGATCACCGCGTGGCCCTGCGCTTCGATCAACTGGCGGGTGCGCAGCATGATCTCGTGGCCGCGCAGGGTGATTGATGACGCCAGCCGCGTGTCGAAAAAACGGCAACCGCTGGAGCCGAGCACGCCGTAGAAGGCGTTCATGATGATCTTCAGCGCTTGCGACAGCGGCGCGTTGTGCTCGCGCTTGGCGGTCTCGCGGCCCTCGGCCACCCGCGACACAATGGACGGCAGGCAGTGACGCGTGCGAGAGAAACGTGCGCCGCGAAAGCCCGGCACCGAATCGGCGTCGTCGGGATGTTGCAGGCCCTCGATCAAGCCCACCGGGTCGATCAGAAACGTGCGAATGATCGACGGGTACAGGCTCTTGTAATCGAGCACCAGCACCGATTCGTAAAGCCCCGGCTGCGAGTCCATGACAAAGCCGCCGGGGCTGGCCTGCGGCGGATTGGTGCCCAGATTCGGCGCTACGAAACCCTGACGGTGCATCAGTGGCATGTACAAATGAGTGAACGCAGCCACCGAGCCACCGCTGCGATCCGCTGGCAGGCCGGTGACGCTGGCGCGTTCGAGCAAAAAGGTCAGCAGTTCGGTCTTGGCGAAGATCCGCGTGACCAGTTCGCAGTCCTTGAGGTTGTACTTGGCCAGCGCCGGTTTGTCCTCGGCGAACATGCGGTTGATTTCGTCCATGCGCTGGTACGGGTTGTCGATGGCCTTGCCTTCGCCGAGCAGGGTCTGCGCGACGTTTTCCAGGCTGAACGACGGAAAGCTCCAGGTCGCCGACCGCAGCGCTTCGATGCCATCGATGATCAACCGCCCCGCCGCCGAGGCGAAATAGTGATTGCGGCTGCCGTGCTCGCGCCACTGCATCTCTTCACCGCCACGGCCGATTTTCAACGGCACACCGAGGCGTCGCGCGTGTTGGTGGAGGATGCGCAAATCGAATTGCACGACGTTCCAGCCGATGATTGCGTCGGGGTCGTGCTGCGCGAACCACTCGTTGAGCTTTTTCAGAATCAGCGTGCGCGAATCGCAATATTCCAGATCAAAGTCGACGATGCTGGCGTCACCGTTCGGCGCGCCGAGCATGTACACCTGGCGCTGACCGCAGCCTTCCAGTGCGATCGAGTACAGCTCGCCGGTTTCTGTGGTTTCGATGTCCAGCGACACCAGCCGCAGCGTCGGCCGATACTTGGCATCGGGCTTGAGCTGGGCATTGAGCAACACGCCGTCGGCATCGGCTGTACCGCTGAATACCACCGGCGCGGTGATGAAACGCTCCATCAGATAGCGTTCCGGCGGGCGCACATCGGCTTCAAACACATCGACGCCAGCGCGACTCAATGCGGTTTCCAGGCGCATCAACTGGCCGTGCTGCTGACAATACAGACCCAGCACCGGGCGATGCTCGAAATCCTGCAAGGCCAACGGGCGCAGTTCGACGTTCTTTTCGTCGTGCAACAGGCGTTCCGCCGCTTCGCGCTGTGCGGCGGGAATGAACGCTACCGACGGCTGATGCGGCAAGCGCACACGGCGCGGCCCGGCGTCGGTCGCCAGCCAGAACTCGACTTCGGTGCCGGCCGGCGTATCGCGCCAATGCCGGGTCAGGACGAAGCCCTGCGGTAAATCCACCACTGCAACCTCGGAATCTGGATAGACCGGCATTCTACCCGGCATTGCCAGAAATGACCTTGGCGATAAATCAGCGCTTGAACCGCAAAAAACCCGGCAAATGGCGTTTTTTGCACGCTATCTGCCGCTTTGCCACCTTGCCCTGCGCGGCTGCGTCTACGATGCTTGGTGAACAACGACAACACCTGAGTAACCGCCATGAAGACCGTCGCCCAACTGCTCAAGCTCAAAGATCAGAAAAACCAGGAAGTGCACCAGATCAAACCCGATCACATGGTGCTCGAAGCGCTGATGAAGATGGCCGAGAAAAACGTCGGTGCCCTGCTGGTGGTGGAAGACGACAAGGTGGTCGGCATCATCAGCGAGCGCGACTATGCGCGCAAACTGGTGCTGCACGGGCGCTCGTCGGTGGGCACCCCGGTCAGCGCCATCATGGTCAAGGACGTGATCACTGTGGACACCAAGCAGACCGTCGACACCTGCCTGGGCATCATGTCCGACAAACGCCTGCGCCACTTGCCCGTGGTCGAGGACGGCCAGTTGATCGGCCTGCTGTCGATCGGCGACCTGGTCAAGGAAGCGATTGCCGAACAGGCCGAGCTGATCAAACAGCTGGAGCAGTACATCCGCGGGGAATAAATCTCAAGGCACCGCCCCCCCTGTAGGAGTGAGCCTGCTCGCGATAGCGGTCTGTCAGCTAAAAACTGGGCGACTGACAGACCGCTATCGCGAGCAGGCTCACTCCTACAGGGTTTCGTGGTGGGCTCAGGTTGGCCAGTGTCGCGCAAACACCGGCGCCAGCACCGGGTGGCGGTCGATGCGTTGCAGCCAGGCGTAGAACCCCGGTCGCGTCTGCCGCAGATGCTCGCGGCTACCCTCCCAGCGCGTCACCACCGCCGCCAACACATCCAGCGCCCCCGGCGTCTCGTCGTCCAGGTACAGCTCGGCGGAGAACTGGTCGGCAAACAATTCCCAACTGAAGTGCAAGCGTCGGCGCGCGCCGGCGATCAGGTTTTGCCGTGCGCCTTCATCGGGCGTGATCAGCCAGCGCTCGGGGTAATCGATGATGCCGATGGCCGCGTAACAGTTGCTGACGATGTAGGCGAGGCCGCGAATCGCCTGATCACGATCCGCCGCCTCGGCGGGCAACAGACCGGATTGGGGAAACGTCAGACCCAGGTGAATCAGAATCGCCGCGCTCTCGGTCATCGCGCTGCCGTCGGGCAGTTGCAACGTCGGAATCTGTTTCAGCGGATTGAGTTTGGCCAACGCCTCGGCGGCCTCCGCACTGGCTTCGTTATCAATGAAGCGGTAAGCAATCTGGCATAACTCCAGTGCCGCCTCGATCGCCGCGGCGCCAGAATTCTTGTGCCCATAGAGCTGGTACATAGCCAATCCCCCGAAAAAACCTTTGCCACAGAGTAGATGCCTGTGGCCCGGGTGTAGAAATAATCTGCCGGTGTAACGGTTCTGGCACGGTTTTCCCATGCACTGCCGACTTGCGAATTCACATCTCGCACAACAGCGCTGGCGGTGCCTATCCCGCACCAAGAGCAATCACCGAACGCTACCCGCGTTCTTGTAAGGTGCGATACCGAACCAAAAGTTCGCGTATCCGGGCTGGCAACAAGGAGTTCACCGCGTGAATCTTCAAACGTTCTGCCGCATCACTCGCCACTACTATCTGTGCGCTCCAGGCCTGGTTCATCCGAACAGCCGCCCTGCTTACTTTATTACCTGACTTCAACAGCACGTCGCTGTCGGCCATCCATTGTTCGCCGACAGCGAGGTGCTATTTACTTTTTAAATATGACTTGGCTGTTCGCGGCGCTAATCGGCGCAATTAGAGGATTGTCGGACAATAACTTCCCGACAACTGTGATTGCACCAAAAGCGTTCCAGCGGAATAACTTTGTCGGCACTTGAACCTCGGTTTTCGTTAAACATGAACAAGGAATACAGCTTGTGACCCGCTAGAACACTGACCCGCACCAAATCGGTTCCTCGCGCACCAGCACGTGCACGGACAGGCAGTCGCGCAACCGCTCTGTTTCGCTATTTCGCGGGATAAAGCGTCAAGCCCGACTCGCCTCTGAAAAAGCCCCGCCCGACGGGGTAACGGCTCACTGCGCGCCATGACAAACGCCTGATCGTGACAAAACTTATATAAATGCGACACGCGTAACACCGATGAAATAACTGCGCTACGTTGCAGCAATATCTGGCACAACGGTTGCAATATGTAACAGGCATGAGACACCCAGAAGTGATTCGAGCAACAGAACAACATCCATGGAATGGCTAATGAACAATCGAAGTCGAATGGCACTGAGCTAGTAAGTTTGCACAAGCCCGGTTAATTGGATAGTTCCACTATCGGCTTCTGCACACCTTGAAGAAAGTTGCATTCACCCACTCGAACATTCACCCGATGTTCGGACGGCGGCTTATTGCCCTTCATCTACCCGAGGGAGCTTTAATGAACGATGCGGTAAAGCATAAAACCCTGCCGGGGCCGTTGCGGGAAGCGCCGGTCCCGCCGCCAACGGGCAGGCCGGCCTTCACAGCCAATACCTCACAACCCGGCGGTCTGAAAAAACAGCAGATGGTCTTGCTGGTGGCCGTGTCGGCGCTGATACACGGGGCAGCCTGGTGGTTTTTCCAGCAGTCCCGAACCGGGCCATTACCGACGCCGCCGCAGATTCCGGAAATGACCGTCGAGCTGACCAGCCCGACGCCACCGGCACCGCTGACCCCGGAACCGCCCCCCCGCCGCCTCCGCCACCACCGCCCGAGCCTGAGCAACCGGTGGAAGACGAAGACGCGGTCAAGCCACCGCCCAAACCGGTGGAGAAGCCCAAACCGATCGAAAAACCGAAACCGGTCGAGAAGCCCAAACCGGTGAAAAAAGTCGAGCCTGCGAAAGCGCCGCCGGCCCCGCCGCAACCGGCTGCCCCCGCTGCCCCGGCGACACCGAGCGCGCCGCCGGCACCGGCCGCTGCGCCCGCGCCAGTGAAAGAGTCGGCAGCGATTTCCGGCCTCGCCAGCCTTGGCAATCCACCGCCGGAATACCCGTCGCTGGCATTGCGGCGCAACTGGGAAGGCAGCGTGGTGTTGCGCATTCAAGTGCTGGCCAACGGTCGCGCGGGTTCGGTGACGGTGACCAAATCCAGCGGCAAGCCACAACTGGATGACGCCGCCGTCGCTGCGGTGAAGAACTGGAAGTTCATTCCGGCCAAGCGCGGTGACACGCCGATCGACGGCTTCGCCACCCAGACCATCGATTTCAAATTGCCGCAGTGACGGCACAACCGACTCATTACTGATTAACGCAAGCGAGGTGTAACCATGAACGATTTGTCTTCGATGATTGTCCCCGGTGTCCTCTGGGGCCTGGTGCTGTTTTCCGTGGTCAGTTGGGCGATCCTGCTGGTCAAGTCGGCGCAGTACCTGCGCCAGAAAGCGCAGAACAAACAGTTCACCAAAGCCTTCTGGAGCGCGCCGGACCTGCTCACCGCCGCCGAACACGCCAGCCAGTACCCGGGTTCGCTGGCGCGCATCGCCAGCAGCGGTTTCGAGGCATTGCTGGTGGAAGATTCGCCGCGCACCACGCAACAACTGGCGCACACCATCAACCGCTCGGATCGCCTGGAACGCAACCTGCGCCAGCAGATCCAGAAGGAGCGCCGCTCGCTGGAAAACGGTCAGGCCATTCTCGCCAGCATCGGCAGCACCGCGCCGTTCATCGGTCTGTTCGGTACGGTGTGGGGCATCATGGAAGCGCTGAAAAGCATCGGCGAAACCGGTTCGGCCAGCCTCGAAGCGGTCGCCGGCCCCATCGGTCACGCACTGATCGCCACCGGTGTAGGTATCGCTGTCGCGGTGCCGGCGGTGCTGATCTACAACTTCTTTCTGCGGCGCCTGAAGCTCGCCTCGGCGGACATGGATGACTTCGCCCACGACTTCGACGCCCTCGCCTCGCGCAGCGCGTTTTCCATCAGCCGTCAGGCCATCGCCAGCAAAACCACCAGCGCCGTGCGGGAGGCCAGCTGATGTCTTTCTCGACTCAAGACAGCGATGAAGTGCTCAGCGAAATGAACGTCACGCCGCTGGTCGACGTGATGCTCGTGCTGCTGGTGGTGTTCATCGTCACCGCGCCGCTGATGACCAACGCGATCAAGGTCAACCTGCCGAAAACCGACGCCGTTGCCCCCGCCGAAAAGAAAGACCCGGTGGTGGTCAGCGTCGATCAGGACGGCAAGTTTTACCTGGCCAAGACCGAACTCGCCCCCGAGTCCCTGGAAGCCAGCCTCAAGGAGGTCAAGGCCAAGGACGCCGATGTCCGCGTGCAGTTGCAGGCCGACGCCGCCGTCAATTACGGCCAGGTGGCGAAAGCCATGGCGTCCATCGAACGCTCGGGCATCAGCAAGATCTCGGTGATGACCACCCACTGAATGCGGTGCTGCGCGCGGCTTGAAAGGCGCGCGCCGCACCGCTGAACGAATCCCGTCGTAATCGGCCGACCGAAAAAACGCCACGCGTGTTCGGAGGGGATCGGCTTGCTTGAAGAAAGTGGTTTTCCGCACGCGGTATCACCGGTAGCGGAGCAATGAGCGGCTCACAAGGCCATTTCGATAACGTCTGATAAAAGTCGGAAACAACCATGCTGATGAACACTCCACGCTTCACGCTCAAACCCTTGGTGGTCACGATCTCTCGCCATCGTTTCGTTCCGCTGTACCTGGTGGCCATGGGGATGGGCGCCGGCACCGTGCAAGCGGCCGAGGATGACAATGCCAGCGTCCCGGCGGCGGCAGCGGTCGTCGCGCCCACCACGCAACTGCAACGGGTGGAAGTGACCGGTTCGGCGATTCGTCGGGTCGATGCAGAAACGGCGGTGCCGATCACCATTCTCAAGGCCGATGAACTGCGCAAACAGGGCGTGACCACCACCGCCGAACTGGTCCAGCGCATCACCGGCAGCCAGTCGATCAACAACAGTGCCGGCTCCGTGGGCGCCGCCACCGGTGGCGCCTCGTTCGCCGACATGCGCGGCATCGGCGCGAACAAGACGCTGGTGCTGCTCAACGGCCGGCGTCTGGCCAACAACGCCTTGTCGGGCACCAACTCGGCGGGCGGCGCGGTGGATCTGAACATGATCCCGTTTGCCGCCATCGAGCGCGTGGAAGTGCTGCGCGACGGCGCCTCGGCGCTGTACGGCACCGATGCGATCGGCGGCGTGATCAACTTCATCACCAAGAAATCCCTCACCGACGGCGCGTTGACCCTCGGCGGCGAAACCCCGACCCACAGCGGCGGTGGCGCAACCAAAGACATGAGCGCCAGTTGGGGTTACGGCGATCTGGAAGAAGACCGCTTCAACGTGCTCGGCGTGTTCAACTACAACAAGCAGCAGAACCTCGACGCCAACGACCGCTCCTTCGCCACCGACTACGCCCCCGGCCGCGGTCTCGATCAGACCTCCGGCACTGCGTTCCCCGGCAACTACAGTCAGAACGGCAACGCCACCAACCCGTTGGCCGCCAGCAACTGCAACGGTCCCAACCTGATCGCCCGCGACGGCTTGTGCCGCTTCAGCACCCGTGAATTCATCGATTTGGTGCCGCAGACCGAGAAGACTTCGTTCTTCGGCAAGACCACCGGCAAGCTCGGCGACGATCACAACGTCAACCTCGAATATTTCTGGTCGCGCAACAACAACGCCGTCGCCGTCGGCCCGGCACCATTGACCGGTCTGAGCCTCGACGGCTCGTCGCCCTACTACCCCGGCAACGGCATCACCCCGGCGCCGACCGAGTTCGCCCTCGACCCGACGCAACCGGTCGACGTCAACTGGCGTGAAACCGCCGCCGGCCCGCGGGAATCGAAGGACCAGAACACCAGTCAGCGCTTTCTGCTGAGCTTCGATGGCCTGGTTGCCGGCTGGGATTACAACGTCGGCGCCTCGTACAACCAGAACAAAATCGTCTCCAGCGTCACCAGTGGTTATGTCAGCGATCAGGCGATGATCGACGGTCTGGCCAGCGGTTTGCTCAACCCGTTCGGCCCGCAATCGGCCGCTGGTCAGCAGTACATCGATAACGCGGCGTACCACGGTGCCTATTCCACGGCTGTGGGGCGCGTGGCCGGGTTCGACGGGCGCATCAGCCGCGAGATCGGCGACTGGTTCGGCGCCGGCCCGTCCGGTCTGGCCTTGGGTGGCGAGTACCGCAAAGAGAAATTCCACCAGGACTTCGAACAATTTGCCGGCGACATCCAGAGCCTCGGTATCGACCCGGCCGGCAGCGTCGAGGGTGACCGCAGCGTCAAAGCCGCCTACGCCGAAATCAACGTACCGGTGCTCGACAGTCTCGAACTGTCCGCCGCCGTGCGTCACGACAAGTACAGCGACTTCGGCAGCACCACCAACCCGAAATACTCGTTCCGTTATCAGCCATTAAAAGAGCTGGTGGTGCGTGGCGCCTACAGCGAAGGCTTCCGTGCGCCGTCGCTTTATGAGTTGTATTCGCCGCGCAGCATCACTTACACCCAGGGCTACTACAACGACCCGGTGCTGTGTACCGGCGGCGTGGTGCAACCGGGCGGCAACGGTGGCCGCGATTGCGGTCAGCAGTTCCTCAACCAGATTGGCGGCAACGAAGACCTGGCCCCGGAAAAGGCGCGCAACGTGACGCTGGGCTTCGTCTATCAGCCGATCAGCAACCTCTCGGTTGGCCTGGATTTCTGGTGGATTCACATTTCCAACCAGATCCAGCCGTTCCCGGAATCCACCGTGTTCGATCAGGCCGGTTCCTATCAGGATCGCTTCGTGCGTAACGCCGACGGCACACTCGATTACATCGTTACCGGCAACGCCAACCTCGGCATCGTCGAAACCAACGGCGTCGATGTGTCGCTCGACTATCGCTTTCCCAATACGCCGTACGGTCAGTTTGGTCTGGGCCTGCAAGGCACTTATGTCGACGAGTACGACTTCCAGAGCACCATCAAAGGCCCGTTCACCGACAAGGTCGGCGACTTTCAGGGTGACGGCGTGATCGCGCGCTGGAAGCACAACCTCACCGGCAGCTGGAGCCTGGGCGCGGCGCGGGCAGCGCTGACCAACCGCTTCACCACCGGTTACAACGACTACGACCGCGACACCCATTCGCGCGTGGCCTCGTATTCGGTGTGGGACCTGTCGGCCGGCTACACCTTCAACAAGGTGCTGGATGTCGATGCCGGGATGAAGAACGTCTTAGACCGCAACCCGCCGTTCTCCAACCAGGCCTACAACTTCCAGAGCGGCTATGACCCGCGCTACACCGACCCGCTGGGACGCACCTTGTTTGCGCGCATGACTTACCACTTCTAACCGAAAACCACACCCCCTGTAGGAGTGAGCCTGCTCGCGATAGCGTTTTTTCAGTCAACCTTGCAGGGTCTGACTTGGCCTCATCGCGAGCAGGCTCACTCCTACAGTTTTGACCTGTGTGCATTCAGGAATTAAGGAGTGATTTCATGAGTTTTTTGCGCAACATGGCTGGCCTGCTTTTGAGCAGTGCGCTGCTGTGCTCCGGCCCCTCGGCGCTCGCCGCCGGCAGCCATGCGCTGACGGTGTACGGCGAGGCGCCGAAGTATCCGGCGAATTTCCAGCATTTCGATTTCGTCGATCCCAAGGCGCCCAAGGGCGGTTCGCTCAGCCGCGCGTCGATGGAGATCGGCCAGTACAACTACATCACTCCGTACGCCGATCAGGGCATTTCCGTGGTGCAGGTCAACGACTGGGTGTATGCGCCGCTGGCGTTCCGCTCGCTCGATGAGCCCTACACCGTTTACGGCTTGGTCGCCGAGCAGATCGAGCGTGATCCCGACGGGCTCTGGGTGCGTTTCAACCTCAACCCGAAGGCGCGTTTTGCCGACGGCACGCCGATCAGCGCCGAAGATGTGCGCTACACCTTCAACCTGCTGATGACCAAGGGCAGCCTCAGTTATCGCCAGCAGTACGCCGATGTGCAGGACGTGCTGATCGAAGGCCCGCGGCAAGTCCGTTTCACCTTCAAGAACAACCTCAACCGCACGCTGGCGCTGGATCTGGCGACGATGCGCGTGGTGCCGGAACACTGGTGGAAAACCCGCGACTTCGCCAATGGCGGCGGTTTCGAGCCACCGCTGGGCAGCGGCCCGTACCGGGTGAGCAAGGTCGACGCCGGGCGCAGCATCAGTTTCCAGCGCGACCCGGACTGGTGGGGCAAGGACCTGCCGGTCAGTCGCGGCATGTACAACTTCGACACGCTGACGGTGAATTTCTACGGCGACACCGACGTCGCTCGGCAGTTGTTGCAGGCCGGTGCGTTTGACTACAACCGCGAGTTTTCCTCCTCCGGTTACGTCGTCGGCTACGACAGCCCGGCCCTGCGCGACGGGCGTTTGCAGCAGGCAATACTCGCCCCGGAAAAACCTACCGCCGCGCAAGGCTTCGTGTTCAACCTGCAAAACCCGATTTTCAAGGATCGCCGCGTGCGTCAGGCGATCAGCCTGCTGTGGGATTTCGAATGGACCAACAAGCAGATGATGCGGGGCTTCTACGTCCGTCAGAACAGCTTCTGGCCGAAGAGTGAAATGGCCGCCACCGCCCTGCCCGACGCCGAGGAATTGCAGATCCTCGAACCGCTGCGCGGCAAGGTCCCCGATGAGGTTTTCACTACGGTGTATGAAGCGCCGAAAACCGACGGCAGCGGCTACATCCGCGACAAGCAATTGCAAGCACTGAGGCTGCTCGCCGAAGCCGGCTGGACGCCGCAACACAATCGCCTGGTCAACGCTGCCGGTGAGCCGCTGGAATTCACTTTTCTCGACGGTCAGGGCGGTTTTGATCGCATGCTGCTGCCGTTCAAACGCACCCTCGCGCAGATCGGCATCACCCTCAATCTGCGGCGCATCGATTCGGCGCAATACGTCAACCGTCTCAACGCCCGAGACTACGACATGATCGTCACCAGTTTCCCGCGCAGTGGCGATCCGATCGTCTCCCCCGGCCGCGAGTTGTACAGCCTGTACGCCTCGCAAAGTGCCACGCAGGTCGGCAGTTCGAACTCGATGGTGCTGGCCGACCCGGCGGTCGATCAACTGATCGACGGACTGGTCCAGGCCAACAGCCGCCAAACCATGGTGCATTACGCCCGCGCCCTCGACCGGGTGCTGCAATGGGGTTACTACATGATTCCCAACTACTACTCCAAAGGCACGCCGACGGTGTATCAGAACCGCTTTGGCATGCCGGCCGTGCAACCGGCGTACGACGAAGGCCTCAACACCTGGTGGGAAGTCTCGGCCAAGCCGCTGACCACCCAGCAGATGCGCGCTCAGCTCGCGGGAGGCCAGTGACATGTTGCGTTATCTGAGCCGTCGCTTGCTGCTGATCATCCCGACATTGCTGTGCATTCTGGTGGTGAATTTCCTGATCGTGCAGGCCGCGCCCGGCGGGCCGGTAGAGCAAGCCATCGCACGTCTGCAAGGCTTTGGCGGGCACAGCATGGGCGGTGGCGGCGAGGTCGCGGCGGTCGGTGGTGCCGGGCGCAGCAGCCGTGGCCTGGACCCGGCACTGATCGAAGAAATCAAACACCATTACGGCTTCGACAAACCACTGCACGAACGCCTGTGGCTGATGCTGAAAAATTACGCGCAGCTGGACCTCGGCAGCAGTTTCTTTCGCGGCGCCAAGGTCACTGACCTGATCGTGCAGAAGCTGCCGGTGTCACTGTCGCTGGGCTTGTGGGCGACGCTGATCACTTACCTGATTTCGATCCCGCTGGGCATTCGCAAGGCAATCAGAAACGGCAGCGCGTTTGATGTCTGGAGCAGCACGGCAATCATCATCGGCTATGCGATGCCGGCATTTCTCTTTGCCATTCTGTTGATCGTGGTGTTCGCCGGTGGCAGCTACGTCAACTGGTTCCCAGTGCAGGGGCTGGTTTCGGACGACTTCGACCAGCTGAGCATGTTGGGCAAGCTCGGCGATTACCTCTGGCACCTGGTGTTGCCGGTCACCGCGCTGGTGATCGGCGGCTTCGCCACGCTGACCATTCTGACCAAGAACAGTTTTCTCAACGAAATCAGCCGCCAGTACGTGATCACCGCGCGGGCCAAAGGCCTGACCGAGCGCCGTGTGCTGTACGGCCATGTGTTTCGCAACGCCATGCTTTTAGTGGTGGCCGGGGTGCCGTCGGCGCTGATCGAAGTATTTTTCGCCGGCTCACTGCTGATCGAAACCATCTTCAATCTCGACGGCCTCGGGCGCATGAGCTACGAAGCGGCGGTGTCGCGCGACTATCCGGTGGTATTCGGCGCGCTGTTTCTGTTCACCCTGTTCGGCCTGTTGATCAAGCTGATCGGCGACCTCTGTTACACCCTGCTCGATCCGCGCATCGACTTTTCGGCGAGGACTGCCTGATGTTCACACTGTCTCCTCTGGGCCGGCGCCGTGTCGCGCAGTTCAAGGCCAACCGCCGTGGACGCTGGTCGCTGTGGCTGTTTATCGGCTTGTGCCTGATTTGCCTCGGCGGCGAGTTGATCGCCAACGACAAGCCGCTGGTGATCCGTTATCACGACGCTTTTTACTTTCCGATCCTCAGCGATTACCTCGAAACCGATTTTGGCGGCGAGCTGCCGTTTCAGCCGGATTACGCCAGCAATTACGTGCACAAGCTGATTGAGGATCAGGGCGGCTGGATGCTGTTTCCGCCGATCCCGTTCAGCTACGACACGGTCAATTACGACCTTGCGGAACCGGCACCCAGTCCGCCCTCGGCGAGCAATTGGCTGGGCACCGATGATCAGGCCCGCGATGTGTTGGCGCGGGTGATTTTCGGCACACGGATTTCGATCCTGTTTGCGTTGATCCTCACCGCCATCAGTGCGCTGATCGGCATCGTTGCCGGCGCGCTGCAAGGCTATTACGGCGGTTGGGTCGACCTGCTCGGGCAACGTGTGCTGGAGATCTGGTCGGGGCTGCCGGTGCTGTACCTGCTGATCATTCTGTCCGGTTTCGTCTCGCCGAGTTTCTGGTGGTTGCTGGGGATCATGGCGCTGTTTTCCTGGCTGGCGCTGGTCGATGTGGTGCGCGCCGAGTTCCTCCGTGGGCGCAATCTGGAATACGTCAAAGCCGCGCGGGCACTGGGCCTGACCGATAACGAACTGATGCGCCGGCACATCCTGCCCAACGCCATGACCTCCACCCTCACCTACCTGCCGTTCATTCTCACCGGTGCCATCGCCACCCTGACTGCGCTGGATTTTCTCGGCTTCGGCATGCCGGCCGGCACCGCCTCGCTGGGCGAGCTGATCGGCCAGGCCAAGCGCAATCTGCAGGCGCCGTGGCTGGGGCTGACGGCGTTTTTCGCCTTGGCGTTGATTTTGTCCCTGTTGGTTTTTATTGGTGAGGCCTGCCGTGACGCGTTCGATCCCCGGAGCTGACATGACTGACAACCTGATTGAAATTCGCGACCTGCGTGCCGCCTTCGCCGGGCAGCCCGTGGTGCACGGGGTCAACCTCGATATTCGCCGTGGCGAGTGCCTGGCGCTGGTCGGTGAATCCGGCTCGGGCAAATCGGTGACGGCGCATTCGATCCTTCGCTTGCTGCCAGAAAAAAACCTCAGCAGCAGTGGCTCGATCCGCTACAACGGCGTGGATTTGCTGCACGCCAGCGAGCAGCAGGTGCGTGGCTTGCGCGGCAATCGCATCGCGATGATCTTTCAAGAGCCAATGACCTCGCTCAACCCGCTGCACACGGTGCAACGACAGATCAGCGAAGTGCTGGAAACCCACAAAGGCCTCAAGGGCCGCGCCGCCCGCGCACGCACGCTGGAGCTGTTGGAACTGGTCGGCATTCGCCAGCCGTTGCAGCGTTTGAAGGCCTATCCGCATCAGCTCTCCGGCGGTCAGCGGCAACGGGTGATGATCGCCATGGCGCTAGCCAACGAGCCGGAGTTGTTGATCGCCGATGAGCCGACCACGGCGCTGGATGTCACGGTGCAGCAGAAGATCCTCGAACTGCTGATCGAGTTGCAGCAACGCCTCGGCATGTCGTTGCTGCTGATCAGCCACGACCTCAATCTGGTGCGGCGCATCGCGCAGCGCGTGTGCGTGATGCGTCACGGCGAGATCGTCGAACAGGCCGATTGCGCAACGCTGTTCAACGCGCCGCAGCATCCTTACAGCCGCCTGCTGATCGAGGCCGAGCCGAGCGGCGCGCCGGTGCCGAGTCAGTACGAGCACAACTTGCTCGAGGTCGATGATCTGAAGGTCTGGTTTCCCCTGCCCAAGGCATTGTTCAGCCGCCAGCAGGACTACATCAAAGCGGTGGACGGGGTCAGTTTCACCCTGCAACGCGGCAAGACTCTGGGAATTGTCGGCGAATCGGGTTCGGGCAAGTCGACCTTGGGTCAGGCGATCCTGCGTCTGATTGAATCGGAGGGCAACATCCGTTTCGGCAACAAGCAACTGAGCCTGCTCAACCAGCGCTTGATGCGGCCGTTGCGGCGGCAGATTCAGGTGGTGTTTCAGGACCCGTTCGGCAGCCTCAGCCCGCGCATGTCGGTGCAGCAGATCATTGCCGAGGGCTTGCTGACCCATGGCATCGGTACAGAAGCCGAACGTGAAGCCGCGGTGATTCGCGTGCTCGAAGAGGTTGGCCTCGACCCGCAAAGCCGTCATCGCTATCCCCATGAGTTTTCCGGCGGCCAGCGCCAACGCATTTCCATCGCCCGCGCACTGGTGCTGGAACCGGCACTGATCCTGCTCGACGAACCGACCTCGGCGCTGGACCGCACCGTGCAAAAGCAGGTGGTGGAGTTGTTGCGGCAGCTGCAGATCAAACACGGGCTGACGTATCTGTTCATCAGCCATGACCTGGCGGTGGTGCATGCGCTGGCGCATGACTTGATGGTGATCAAGGATGGCAAGGTCGTGGAGCAAGGATCGTCGCAAGAGATTTTCGCGGCGCCACAACATCCCTATACCCAGGAACTCCTCAACGCCTCCGCCCTAAAGCCCAACACAAAGCCCTGTAGGAGTGAGCCTGCTCGCGATAGCGGTATTGCAGTGATATGAGTGCTGCCTGACCCACCGCTATCGCGAGCAGGCTCACTCCTACAGGGATTGGGGGGTCATTGAAATTTATTTTCCAGGCACTGCATCCAATCGCCTCCGCCACGGGTAGTCCCTGTAACAGCCCACTTTTGTGCTGTCAGCGCTCTACCCTTTTCGGAGAATCATCGGATGAACATCACCCAGCTGATTGGCTTCACCGGTTTGCTCGCCGTCACCTCGACGACCTTTGCCCAGAGCAGTTATCCCGACACCATCAAAGTGCCGGACGGCCACAAGATCGCCCTGGAAACCACCGGCGTCGGCGAGATCACTTATGAATGCCGCGACAAGCCGAACATGGCCGGTCAGACCGAGTGGACCTTCGTCGGCCCGAAAGCCGTGCTCAATGACCGCAGCGGCAAGCAGGTCGGCACCTACTTCGGCCCGCCAGCGACCTGGCAAGCCAAGGACGGTTCGAAAGTCACTGGCACGCAATTGGCCGTGGCGCCTTCGAGCCCGGGCAACCTGCCTTATCAACTGGTCAAGGCCAACCCGGCTGAAGGCAAAGGCGCGATGAGCGGCGTGAGCTACATCCAGCGCGTCGCACTCAAGGGCGGCGTGGCCCCGGCCAGCGCCTGCACGACGGCGAACAAGGGCAAGCAGGAAGTGGTGAAGTATCAGGCGGACTATATTTTCTGGGCAGCGAGCTGACTTCCGGCTCACCCTGATTCCATGTAGGAGTGAGCCTGCTCGCGATAGCGGTGTATCAGTGAAAAATTAGTCGGCTGACACACCGCTATCGTCGGAACGCCGCCCGGAGCAGGCTCACGCCTACAAAGGGATGGTGGTGTTTGCTCGAATGTCAGCTAGATTGCACACCATGCCTTTAGCCGAATCCGATTTCGATTACCAAGCCAGTCTCGCTGCCTGTGCCCGCGGCGAGCGTGCGGCTCTGCGCGATTTGTATGTGCAGGAAGGCCCGCGCCTGCTCGGCGTGGCCAAGCGTCTGGTGCGCGACACCGCACTGGCGGAGGACATCGTTCATGAAGCATTCATCAAGATCTGGAACGGCGCGGCGGGGTTTGACCCGGCGCGCGGTTCGGCGCGTGGCTGGATGTTCAGCGTGACCCGGCATCTGGCGCTGAACCTGTTGCGCGATCACGGTCGTGAAACGCCGCTCAGCGTCGATCACGAAGTGGCGACCGAGGATGACGGCTTCGATGCCGCCGCACATTCGGCGCGCATCCATCGTTGCCTGGAACAGCTGGAGCCGCAGCGGCGCACTTGCATTGTGCATGCGTATGTCGACGGCTACAGCCACGCGCAGATTTCGGCGCGCCTCGGCACGCCGCTGGGCACCGTCAAAGCGTGGCTCAAGCGCAGCCTCAATGCGTTGCGGGAGTGCATGGGATGACCGGCGAATCGGCGCAGGAACGTGATGAACTGGCCAGCGAATACGTGCTTGGCACGCTATCGTTCGAACAGCGGATCGAGGTGCAGCGACGCTTGCCCAACGACCCCGAGTTGCGTGCGGCAGTGGACGCCTGGGAGCGGCGCCTGCTGGAGCTGACCGATCTGGCCGAACCGCAGCAACCGTCGGCGCTGCTGTGGCCGCGCATCGAACGCAGCCTCAATCGCCTCGCGGAAAAAGCGCCTGCAACGTTGTGGTGGAATCGGCTGCCGCTGTGGCGCGGTTTGAGTGCGGCCGGGTTGGCGGCAACCCTGGTATTGGGTTCGATTCTGCTGACCCAGACCCCGCCGAAACCGAGCTATCTGGTGGTGCTGGTGGCGCCGCAGGACAAGGCACCGGGCTGGGTGATCCAGGCCAGCAACTCGCGCGAGATTCAGTTGATTCCGCTCGGCGTGGTCGAAGTACCGGCAGACAAGGCCCTGGAATTCTGGACCAAAGCGGACGGCTGGCAAGGGCCGGTGTCGCTGGGGCTGGTCAAACCGGGCGAGGCCTTGTCGGTGCCGCTGGATAAACTGCCGCCGCTGCAACCGAACCAGTTGTTCGAGCTGACGCTGGAGGGCGCCAATGGCTCGCCGATCGGCAAACCGACCGGGCCGATCCAGGCGATCGGCCGCGCGGTGAAGGTGCTTTAAGGCTCTGTCCTGCGGGTTGCCGCTACCATCATCGGCGTCGATGTTCACCATCACGGCAATGAAGTTCTCAGAAAAAATTCCGGGCGTAACATCGGCTCCATACCAACCAACAACACCCCGGAGCACACCATCATGAAACGCCAGACTCTTCTCAGCATCGCTTTCTCGGTTTTCGCAGTTAACGCTTTCGCCGCTACCCCGGCCCACACAATGATCGCCGCTGACGGCTCGGACAAATTGATCGAAAGCCGTCTGGCTGAAGGTGGTTCGGATCGTCTGATCGAACGCCGCGTCGCTGAAGGTGGCTCGGATCGTCTGATCGAACGTCGCGTTGCTGAAGGCGGTTCGGATCGTCTGATCGAACGCCGCGTTGCTGAAGGTGGTTCGGATCGTCTGATCGAACGTCGCGTTGCTGAAGGTGGTTCTGATCGTCTGATCGAACGTCGCGTTGCTGAAGGTGGTTCGGATCGTCTGATCGAACGTCGCGTTGCTGAAGGTGGTTCGGATCGTCTGATCGAACGTCGCGTTGCTGAAGGTGGTTCTGATCGTCTGATCGAACGTCGCGTTGCTGAAGGTGGCTCGGATCGTCTGATCGAACGTCGCGTTGCTGAAGGTGGTTCGGATCGTCTGATCGAGCGTCGTGTCGCTGAAGGCGGTGCTGATCGCTTGAACGAACTGCGCAACGCTTGAATGAATGGCGGCACGCGCAACACCGCAGAAAAACCCGGCTCCCTCAGCCGGGTTTTTTATGTCTACCGTTTTATCCGGCCTTGGCCATGCAGCGTTTGTAGCGCTCGTCCACACGCTTGGCGAACCACGCGGTGGTGAGTTTGCGGGTGATCTTCGGACTTTGCAGGACGATGCCCGGCAACACCGCCCGCGGCAATGGCTTGCCTTCAGCCTGCTCGGCCAGTTCAAAAACCCGCTTGTAGAGTTTGCTCTCTTCGAATTCCAGGGTTTTGCCCTTCTCCAGCTGATCGCGAATGCTCGGGTTGCGCATGCCCAGCGATTTACCGAGGGTACGCACCGCCAGTTCCGTGCCGCCGGGCATGATCGAGTCATAGCGGATCAGGTCGCCATCGAGCGCCAGCGGGATGCCCGAAGCGCGGCTCACGGCATTCTGGAACGCAGCGTTGCGGCTGGCGTACCAACCGGCATTGAAATCGGCGAAGCGGTACAACGGCTCGCGGTAACTGACCGGATAACCGAGCAAATGCGCGATACCGAAATACATGCCACCGCGCCGGCTGAACACTTCGCGGCGAATCGTACCGTCCACCGGGTACGGATAATCCTTGGCGTGCTGTTCGGCGAATTCGATGCTGACTTGCATCGGTCCGCCGGTGTGCACCGGATTGAAGCCGCCGAACAAGGTGCGGCCCATCGGCACCATGCCGATGAAATCATCGAAAATCGCACTCAGCTCTTTCTCGCTGCGCGCCGCGTTCAGGCGTTCGCTGTAACTCTTGCCGTTGGGCGAACGCACTTGCAGGGCACCGCTGACCAGCAGGCTGGGGATGTGCACTTTGGCGGCGCGGCGGTCGATTTCGTCACGGGCGATCTTGCCCAGGCCAGGGACTTTTGGGTCAGCCTGAAAGGTCGACTCCTGCTCGGCCACGGCCAGCACCGAACACAGATTTTGCGTGGTCGGGCTGATGTTCTGCGCGGCGAAGGCGGCGTAGATATCGGTGGCCCAGCCCTGCCGGTCAGGGATTTTCGCCGGCATCAGCCGGACGATTTCGGCTTTCACCTCGGTGGGTGGGCGTGGCAGCGGTTCGCCGCCGCGCTGGCTGGCGCAACCGGCCAATGCCAGCAAAGCCGCGAGAGTGATGAGTAAGCGAGGGGTGTGCATGTTGCGTTATCCAGTCCGTTGAGGCGCCCCCACCATACACAATCGCTGGCAAACCGTGGGCCGTGACCGCGATGGCATAAGCCCTGCCCTAGCCCTCCCGAAACGTCGGACCGCCCGAAGGGAGAGGGGACTGACCGTGGTGAATATGAGAAATATGCCAAACTGAAATACCGAGTCGTACGCAAACTTCGAAGCCAACCAAAATCGGCTCCCTCTCCCTCGGGAGAGGGCTGGGGTGAGGGGCGAATTCACCGCAAAGCTCAAGCCATGCGGCGCTTCTCATCATTCAATAAACCGAGTGTCAGCACGCCTGCTTTTGATCTTGTTGTTGATCTTGATGGCGCCGTTGAAGAGCAAAAGCCCCTCACCCTAGCCCTCTCCCGGAGGGAGAGGGGACTGACCGCGGTGAATATGAGAAATACGCCAAACTGAAATACCGAGTCGTACGCAAACTTCGAAGCCAACCAAAATCGGCTCCCTCTCCCTCGGGAGAGGGCTGGGCGCCCGGCGTTTGAACGGCGGGACTGGCGCGCAACGGGTTTTACCTGCTGCGCCCGGATACGTATGTGGCGCTTGCCGAGACCAGTGCCGATCCGAAGGTGATCGAACGGTACTTCCACGACCGCGGTATCCGACCGTACTTCAACTGCACCTGACAAAGAACACCCTGAACCTGTGGGAGCTGGCTTGCCAGCGATAGCGGTAGATCAGCCAGCATGATTCTGCCTGTGCCGACGCCATCGCTGGCAAGCCAGCTCCCACAGGTTATGGGGTGTTGTTCAGATCCCGGCCAACGCCAGATCCATCGCAAAGTAGGTGAAGATCAGATCAGCACCCGCGCGCTTGATCGCGCCGAGGCTTTCGCGCACCACACGATCCTCATCGATCGCGCCGGCCTGGGCGCCGAACTTGATCATCGCGTACTCGCCACTGACCTGATACGCCGCCAGCGGCAGGTTCGACGCCTGACGAATGTCGCGGATGATGTCGAGGTAGGCGCCGGCCGGTTTGACCATCAGCGCGTCGGCGCCTTCCTGCTCGTCGAGCAGCGATTCGCGCAGGGCTTCGCGGCGGTTCATCGGGTTCATCTGATAGCTTTTGCGGTCGCCCTTGAGCGCGCTGCCACCGGCCTCGCGGAACGGGCCATAAAGCGCCGAAGCGAATTTGGTCGAATAGGCCATGATCGGAATCTGGGTGAACCCGGCCGCGTCCAGCGCCTGACGAATCGCTCGCACCTGGCCATCCATCGCGGCCGATGGCGCGATCACGTCGGCACCGGCACGCGCCGCCGCCACGGCTTGTTTGCCGAGGTTGATCAGGGTCTGGTCGTTGTCGACTTCGAGGTTGTGCATCACGCCGCAGTGGCCGTGATCGGTGTACTCGCAGAAGCAAGTGTCGGACATCACGATCATCTCGGGCACGGCGTCCTTGGCGATGCGCGACATGCGCGAAACCAGGCCGTCTTCACGCCAGGTGTCGCTGCCGTTGCTGTCCAGATGATGCGAGACGCCGAAGGTCATCACCGACTTGATCCCGGCGCGCGCGTAGCGCTCGATTTCGCTGGCCAGCTTGCGCTCGGGAATGCGCTGCACACCGGGCATGCTGGTGATCGGCACGAAGTCGTCGATGTCTTCTTCGACGAAGATCGGCAGGACCAGATCGTTCAGGCTGAACTCGGTTTCCTGGAACAGGCTGCGCAGGCTCGCATTGCGGCGCAGACGGCGGGGACGTGCTTCGGGGAACTGACTGGACATGGGGCCTTTCCTGAAAACAGCGGATGAGACGAAAGTCGTAGGGGGCGAAGCTTATGCCTTGCGGGGGTTGGGGTACAAACCTGGATCAATCAAGAGAGCGTTACCGGGTTCGCAACAATCTTCAGAACACCACAAATCCTCTGTAGGCCTTCGCCTGCTCGCGATAGCGGTGTGTCAGTCAACAAATGTGTGGCTGATACACCGCTATCGCGAGCAGGCGAAGGCCTACAGGGGAACGCAGTGAGTCAGGAGGGAATGCTCAGGCCGCGGACAACAGCAGGACGGGCGACAAACCGCTCCAGCACTCGCGTGACATTGGGGAAGTTCTGAATGCCCACCAGATCACCCGCTTCATAAAAACCGATCAGGTTGCGCACCCACGGGAACGTGGCGATATCGGCGATCGTGTAACGCTCGCCCATGATCCAGTCACGTCCTTCCAGGCGCGTATTCAACACGTTGAGCAGGCGTTTACTTTCATCAACGTAACGATCACGCGGACGCTTGTCTTCGTAATCCTTGCCAGCAAATTTGTTGAAGAAACCGAGCTGGCCGAACATCGGGCCGATCCCGCCCATCTGGAACATCAGCCACTGGATCGTCTCGTAACGCAGCGCGCCTTCCTGAGCCAGCAACTGGCCGCTTTTATCAGCCAGATAGATCAGGATGGCGCCGGACTCGAACAGCGGCAGCGGCTGGTCGCCGGGACCATGCGGATCGAGGATCGCCGGGATCTTGTTGTTCGGGTTCAGCGACAGAAACTCCGGCGAAGTCTGGTCGTTGGTGTCGAACCCGACGCGATGCGGCTCGTACGGCAAGCCGATTTCTTCGAGCATGATCGAGACTTTCACACCGTTGGGCGTCGGCAGGGAATAGAGCTGAATCCAGTCAGGGTACTGCGCCGGCCATTTCTGGGTGATCGGGAACGCGGACAGATCGGTCATGGGAAGCATCCAGTCACAAATTAGAAGGCGATCATAAAACAGGCCCGCCGCAGCGCCTACACGAACCGTAACATCCTGTCGCTAACCTGCGCTCAAGCTCGCAAAGTTTGCCGTTAAAGTGCCGCACGGCGGGCCGAATCGAACCAAATGGCCCTGCACGACTCTGAGCTATGCCTTTTTGCAGAGGAAGCTGTTCACGACATGGAAAACACCCGGCGCCGGCAGCCAGTGGTGTAACGGTTTGTCAGCCCTAACTGAATTTGCTGAAGACTTTCTATTTCATGACGAACCTGATGAGTTTCGCCAAACGTTTCAAACACCGTGCCTATGTGGTCCTGCCTTCCCTGCTGGCCGTGACTGCGCTGGCGTTGTCGCTGGAGTCCAGCGAGAGCCGCGCACAGCCGGCCGACGGCACGCAGACGCTGGTGTTTCTGCGCCATGCCGAAAAACCTGAAGGCGGCTTGGGTCAGCTCAACTGCCAGGGCCTGAATCGCGCCATCGACCTGTCGACGCTGTTGCCGGAAAAATTCGGCAAGGCCGACTACGTGTTCGCCGCCAATCCGACGCGCAATGTCGAGGAAGGCGAGCTGGACAATTCCTACAGCTACATTCGTCCGTTGATGACCATCAGCCCCGCTGCGATCAAGCTCGGCCTGCCGGTGAACATCGAGTTCTCGGCCAATGACACCAGTGACCTGGCCCGCGAACTGCTGGACGAGAAGTACCACAACTCGACGATCTACACCGCCTGGTCGCACGGCTATCTGCCGGAGCTGATCAACAAGGTCGCGGGCAACGCGGTCGGCAAGAAACAGAACATCACCGAGGACTGGGCGGGCAATGATTTCGACTCGCTGTATGTGCTAACCCTGACCTGGCATAACGGCAAGGCCAGCCTGCAGAGCCACAGTTACAAGCAGGGGCTGGATCATGGCGAGCAGAGCTGCCCGACCTGAGTTCTTGCATTGGCCTTGCTGGCCCCATCGCCAGCAGGCTGGCTCCCACAGGTTTTGTGTACGCCACTCCCCTTGTGGGAGCTAGCCTGCTAGCGATGAGGCCTGTCGAAGCAACCTCAACCTTTCTGATTCACCCGCTCGCGCAAATACTCAATCACCGCCCCCCGCTCCCCGGCAAACTCGATCCGTCCGCCCTTCTTCTCGCGCTGGAACACATACATCGGGTCGTAATACTCACGCAGCAAGCCTTCGATCCAGCCGCGATGCAGGTCCACCGCGCCGCTGCGGGCCTGCTCGGCCAAGGCGTCCTCCATCAACAGCAACAGGCGTCGATGGCGCTCGCCACCCAGACGTTTCTGCACGTTGTTAAGGCTCTCAATCAGGCGCTCGGAGAACAGCGTGAAACCCTCCTCGCCGTGGACAGCTGAAAACTCCGCCGCCAGATCGGTGACGTAATCACGCAAGATCCGCTCGACGCGGTCTTCGAAACGATCTTCCAGCCAGACCATCGGGTATTGCTGCATGCCCTGATACAGCGCCAGAGGCAAGGCGCAACTGCCAACCACCCGGCTCTCGTCCTCGAGCACGAACTGCTCGATACCGGCATCGCGTTTTTTCAGGATGTCGATGGCCAGACGGTTTTCGAAATCGATGTTCGACGGCTGCCCGGTCGCGCGTTTGCCGAAGCTCGAACCGCGATGATTGGCATGCCCTTCCAGATCCAGACCATTGCCGAGCTGCACCAGCACTTCGGTCTTGCCGGTGCCGGTCATGCCGCCGAGCAAAACGAAATCGCACTGGGCGATGGCTTGCTCAAGGGTGTCGATGAGAAAACTGCGCATCGCCTTGTAGCCACCACCGATACGCGGATAGTCGATGCCGGCCTCGTCGCGCAGCCATTGCTGGGTGATCTGCGAGCGCAGGCCGCCGCGAAAACAATAGAGATAACCATCAGGATGGGCCCGGGCGAAATCGGCCCAGGCCTGGATGCGCTCGGCCTTCACCGCGCCGGACACCAGTTGATGGCCCAATTCGATGGCCGCCTGCTGGCCGTGCTGCTTGTAGCAGGTGCCGATTTTTTGCCGTTCGGCGTCGTTCATCAGCGGCAGGTTGACCACGCCGGGGAACGCGCCCTTGTGAAACTCGACCGGCGCGCGAGCGTCCATCAGCGGTCGGTCGTTGAGGAAAATGTCGCGGTAGTCGGTGCAGTCGCGGAGCATCAAATCACCTCGACTGCGTTCGTCTGTCGCTCGACCAGTTCGCCGATTGGTGCAAGGTTCAGGCCCAGCTCGGCGGCGACTGCGAGGAATTCCTCGTTGCCCTCCGGTGTCACGGCGATCAGCAGACCACCGCTGGTTTGCGGATCGCACAGCACGCGTTTGTGCAGCTCCTGAACGCGGCCGACCTGTTTCGCGTAGCTGTCGAAATTGCGCAAGGTGCCGCCGGGCACGCAGCCCTGATCAAGGTAATACTCGACGCTGTCCAGACGTGGCACGCGGTCATAGGCAATGCGTGCGGTGAGCTGGCTGCCGTCAGCCATTTCCACCAGATGCCCGAGCAGGCCAAAACCGGTGACGTCGGTCATCGCGGTAACGCCGGCGAGTTTGCCGAAACGGCTGCCGGGCTTGTTCAGGGTGCACATCCAGTCACGGGCCACGCCAACGTCGGCGGCGCGCAGCTTGCCCTTCTTTTCGGCGGTGGTGAGGATGCCGATGCCCAGCGGTTTGGTCAGGTACAACAGGCAACCGGCGGTGGCGGTGTCGTTGCGCTTCATGTGGCGCTTTTCCACCAGACCGGTCACCGCGAGGCCGAAAATCGGCTCTGGCGCATCGATCGAATGCCCGCCAGCCAGCGGAATGCCCGCCGCGTCGCACACCGCGCGGCCACCGCGAATCACTTCCCGCGCTACTTCCGGCGCCAGCACATTGACCGGCCAGCCGAGGATCGCGATCGCCATCAGCGGATCGCCGCCCATTGCGTAGATATCGCTGATCGCGTTGGTCGCGGCGATGCGGCCGAAGTCGAACGGGTCATCGACGATCGGCATGAAAAAGTCCGTGGTCGACACCACACCGCGCTCGGCATCGATCTCGTACACCGCCGCGTCATCACGCGAGGCATTGCCGACCCACAATTTGGGGTCGAGGTTCTGCGCGCCACTGCCGGCCAGAATCACTTCCAGCACCTGCGGGGAAATCTTGCAGCCACAACCGGCACCGTGGCTGTATTGGGTCAGACGAATCGGCTCGCTCATGGGAGGGTCTCTGGCAATGAATGGGGCGGATTCTAGCAGAGCGCGACAAGGATCATGGGCGCTGGCGTCTGCCAAACGTCTTGGCGAACAGGCTCGCCGCTATAGGGTTTGGCGCCGGATGCAGCTTTCTGATCGATCCGTCATGAAATGTCGCGAAAGCTCCAACATTTCAGTGTCTTGCCAAATCTGGTACGCCTTGTGCAAACGTTTGCCTGTCACCCATGCCAGCCTTTTCGTGACAAACCTTAATCGCCCACGGAACTGCGGGCCCGGATCCACAAAAAGGACTTTGCATGCACCTCGTCTCGTCTCAATGCGCACCGTTATTGCGCACTTGCGCTGTTTCCCTGCTACTGACCGGCGTTACCGGATTTCTCAGCCACAGCGCCTGCGCGCAACCGGCGCCCGTCGAAGAATCCGCTCAGGGCGAGAGCCTCAGCCCCGAGGCCAGCCCGCCGAAAAAAGGTGCGTACCTGTCGGACTGGTACAACCAGGACCTGACCCTGATCGGCAGCAAGGACATCAGCTTCGGCCCGCAACCGGCCGATGACATCTATCTGGAATACGAGTATTTCGGCCGTAAAGGCCCGTTCGAACTTTACGGTTACATCGATGTGCCGAAGATCTTCAACATCGGCAACAGCCACGACAAAGGCGTGTGGGATCACGGTTCGCCGGTGTTCATGGAGCACGAACCGCGGATTTCCATCGACTACCTCGCCGGCCGCAGCCTGGCCATCGGCCCGTTCAAAGAGTGGTACGTCGCGTTCGACTGGATCTACGACCACGGCAGCCGCAAGGAAAACCGCGCCAACACGCTTTACAGCGGTTTGGGCACCGACATCGATACGCACTCGCGGGTCAATCTGTCGGCCAACCTGTACGGTCGCTATCAGTGGGAAAACTACGGCGCGAGCAATGAGTATTCGTGGGACGGCTACCGCGCGCAGCTCAAGTACATCGTCCCCATCGACAAATTCAGCAACGGCGCATCGCTGACCTACATCGGCTTCACCAACTTCGATTTTGGCTCGGATCTGCACAAGGAGGACCCGGCACGCACCGCCAACGCGACGGTGGCCACTAACGTCTTGCTCTACTCGTTCACGCATGTGCGCTTCACCCTCGTCGGCCGCTATTTCCACAACGGCGGCAACTGGGATGACGGCAGCGAGCTGAATTTCGGCGACGGCAATTTCCGTGCGCGTTCCAACGGCTGGGGTTATTACGCCGGCATCGGTTATCAGTTCTGACTCAAGGAGTTTTGCATGCAAGCCATTAAATGTTTGACCCTGACCGGCGCGGCCCTGCTCGCTTCCACCGCATGGGCGAGCGAGACACCGATTCAACCGAAAGTCGTGCTGATCACCATGTTCGCCCCCGAGGCGCAGCACTGGATCGACCGCCTCGAGCTGAAACAGGAAATCCGCGTGCCGGGGCTGTCCGCCGAATACCCAAGCATCCGTTGCAACGCCCAGCAGGTGTGCCTGCTGACCACCGGCATGGGCCAGACCAACGCCGCCGCCTCGACCCTGGCACTGGCCTTGTCGCCGAAATTCGACCTGCGCAAAAGCTACTTCCTGATCGCCGGCATTGCCGGCATCAGCCCCAAACACGGCACCCTCGGCACTGCCGCATGGGCGCATTATCTGGTCGAGTTCGGCACGCAGTGGGAGCTGGATTCGCGCGATGCCCCGGCGAGCTGGCCGACCGGTTATCTGGGCATCAACACCCAAGGGCCGAACGAAAAACCGCCGCTGGACTACAAGACCGAAGTCTTCGAACTCAACCCGACACTGCAAGCCAAGGCCTTTGCGTTGAGCCACAAGATCGAGTTGAGCGAGAGCAAGGAATCGGCGGCGTGGCGGCAGAAATATCCGTCCGCCCCGGCCAACCAGCCACCGGTGGTGACGCGCTGCGATACGCTGGCCGGCAATACCTGGTTTTCCGGCACACGGCTGAGCGAACGGGCCGAGGTATGGACCAAGCTGCTGACCGACAACAAGGGCGAATATTGCACCACGCAACAGGAGGACAACTCCACGTTTGAAGCGCTGTTACGCGCCAGCCGCGAAGGCCTGGTCGACGTGCAACGCCTCGCCGTAGTCCGCGCCGGCTCCGATTTCGACCGCCCGCAACCCGGCGGCAGCGAAGTCGACAACCTGCTCAAATACGCCGATCAGGGTGGTTTTGTGCCGGCGCTGGAAAACCTCTATCGGGCCGGTAATCCGCTGGTGCAGGACATTCTCAAGAACTGGTCGGCGTGGGAAAAAGGCGTCCCGCAGTCCTGAAGCCCCGCCACAAATCAACTGTAGGCCTTCGCCTGCTCGCGATAGCGGTGTGTCAGTCACATATTCGTTTACTGATACACCGCTATCGCGAGCAGGCGAAGGCCTACAAGGGTTTTGCGGTGAATCAGGGAATGAGGATGACTTTGTCCCCGCCGCCCTGATTCAATTCGGTATACCGCGCGAGACCTTCAGCCAGCGGCACCTCGACCAGCCCCTGCGGCAACGGCAACCGATCCTCATCGAAAAACCGCCCGAACTGCTCGAGCATCGCCGCGCACGCTTCAACGCCATACAACAACGAATTGATCCCCACCACCGAACCGCCCTTGCGGTACAGCGCCAGCGCCGGCAGTTGCACGTGACCGTCCACTGGCGCGGCGATGATTGCGATGCGCCCGAACGTCGCCAACGCCGCCACCGACGCCGGCAACCAGAAACCGGTGGTGTCGAAAATCACATCGGCGCCGCCGCGATACACCGCGTTGACCTGCGCACCGAGGTCTTCGGGTTGCTCCAGTTGAATCGTCTGATAACCCTGCGCCTGCAAGTCGGCCACTTGTTCGGGACGCCGCGCGGCAGCGAGCAACTGCGCGCCACGCACTTTGGCCAGTGCCAACGCCGCTGTCGCCACCGCCCCGCCGCCGATCACCAGCAAACGTGTGTCGGCGCGCACCAGACTGCGCTCCAGCGCATCCCACGCCGTGGTGTACGGCACGCCGAGGCTGGCCGCTTGAGCGAAGCTCAGGTGCGATGGCTTGTGCGCGACGCCGCTGGCCGGCAGCTTGACGAATTGCGCATGGGAGCCATCGGCGAAAAACCCCAGTTCACGGCCCGTTCCCCAGACTTCCTGACCGATCAGCGCTTGCGGCCCTTCGACCACCAACCCGGCAAAGTCCCGCCCGGGAATCCGTGGCAGCGTGGTGTAAGGAAAACGGCCAAGGACGTTTTTCACATCGCTGGGGTTGAGGCCGGCCGCTTTGATCTGCACCAGTACTTCATCAGGGCCAGGCACGGGTGTCGGCACCTCGGTGTAACGCAGGGAAGACAGGTCGCCGGTTTTATCGAATTGCAGAGCTTTCATGGAACGATCCATCCAAAGAAAAGAGAAAGTCAGGACAACCAACCGGCGACGAGCTGCCGGCCCATCGGCCACAACTGTTCACCGGCGAGCATGCCGAGCAGGCCGACCAGCGCGATGGCCGGTGGGGCGGGAGAACGGAATTCGAGCGCGCCGTACAACAGGCCGACGCCCAGACCGATGGCAAGCGAAATCAGATAATTCATCGAGGCACTCCGCCGTTGACAAGCAATGGGCAGAGTCTAGGGAGAGGGACCGGAGGCTACCGGCCAAGGACTTCTGGATTTCGGCCAAACCGGCGGAACCACCGCGATCCCCTTGTAGGCCTTCGCCTGCTCGCGATAGCGGTGTGTCAGTTTATGGATCATTGAAGGATAAAACGCTATCGCGAGCAGGCGAAGGCCTACAGGGGGATTGCATTCAGCCAGTGATAAATTGCGAAGGCGCCACCCCCAGCTCACGCCGGAACATGTCACTGAAGCTGCTCGGCGAGTAACCCAGCTCCCGCGCGATGGCACTCACTGCGACGCCCTGAATCAACTCCGCCACGGCTGTCGCCAGTTGCACCTGACGCCGCCATTCGGCGAAGCCCATGCCGAGGCTGTCCTTGAACAGCCGCGCGAGGGTGCGCACGCTGGCTCCGGCGTTTTCCGCATGCTGCTCGAACGGCAGCGCCAGCGACGGCGCCGCCATCACCGCCTGACACACTCTCATCAGGCGCCGATCGGAATTGTCCGGCAGCGGGACCTTCAATGAAGAGCGCCGCGCACGCCTGAGTTCGAGCAAGGCCAGCCCGACCAGCGCCTCGTAGTACTCGGGTTCGCCGCTGTCGCCCTGCCCCACCAGGCCGACAATCAGCTCACGCAGCAAACCGCCGACCTCGATCACCTGCACCGTCGCATCCAGTGTCGCCGCCAGCGCCGGGCGCAGATAGATATTGCGCATCTGCAAGTCCGACACCACGCGAATGGCGTGCGGCACACCCGGCGGCAACCACACCGCCCGCTGCGGCGGCACCACCAGCGCTTCGTGCGGCGTCTCGACCCACATCACCCCGCTCATCGCATACAGCAACTGCCCCCAGACATGTTCATGGGGTTCGATGAACAGCCCGCGCGGATAGGTGCGTGCCAGCGGTTGCACCGGCACATCGGGGTCACTCAGATCGGGGGGCGCAGCAAGGGCCATGGCGAGCATTCACTGGGGTTGACGAAGGCGCCATGGTAACCAGCGCGCCCGACGCTCGCCAATCATCGCTACCGTCGGACAATCCGACTGAATTTTCGCGACGCCCTGCGATCCGTTAATTACCACAGGGAGGAATACCGGCTTTATGAACAACGCAAAACTATTTGTTATCGACTACACCCTTCACGGTACGCCCAAGTCGTTCATTATCCGCTCGGACAAAATGGACAATGCCGAAGCCTGGCACTGGGCGAGCTGCGACGCCGGCGTCGGCCGAATCCCGCGCTTTGGCCGTGAAAAGGTACAAAAGACCAGCAAACCGATGGCGGAAAAATTCGGCCTGGAAAACGTCACATGGCGCCAGACGCATTAACTACCCAGTCGCTTGCGGACGAGGGAGAAGCACTGATGGACATCCTTTACCACCCGGCGCGGCTGGACTACGGCCTGACCACGATCTTCGGCCAGATCAGCAAAAGCGTGAACTGCGAAGTCGGCCTCGAGACCGTTGCGGACGATCCTTATCGCTTTACCTTATGCGTCAAGGCGCCGGTACCGGAGGATCTGGACCAGGCGAAAATCGTCGTGGTGAAAGTGGATGGGCGTACGCTTCAGGGCAGTGTTCGGGAGAGGGAGCGGATGGAGGATGCAGGGCTGAAATTGCAGGTAGAGCCAGATTGATCAAAAGCCCCTCACCCTAGCCCTCTCCCGGAGGGAGAGGGGACTGACCGAGGTGTTTGGGCTAGATACTGAAATCTGAGATACCGAGTCGAATGCGAATTTCGAATTCAACCAAAATCGGCTCCCTCTCCTCGGGGAGAGGGCTGGGGTGAGGGGCAGCCACACCACAAAACCAAAGCCAACCACCCGCTTCTAACCACTCAACAATGAGCGTTAGCTCGAGTGCCTTTGATCTTGATCTTGCCTAACCAGCGACATCGGAAGGCTGAGCGCAGGGATCGATCCGGGCGTGGGAGCGCAGCGACCGTCTGGCGCAGCCAGACACAGCGGAAGGAGGTGCAGCGAAGCAAACCGTAGCCGCTGCGCCCGGATCGATCCCGGAGCGAAGGGACCCGAGCTTGCGAGGGCCGAACGCAGGAGCAAGCCTTTTGGTTCCTTTTTGGCGTCTGAAAAAGGGACTCGCCGTAAGGGCGAAACCGCCAGCCGCAGCACCCGAAGCAACGGATATACACCCCATCTCAGCGCCCCATAAAATCAATCCAGGCGCGAAGAACTCCGATACATAAATACCAGCGCCAACGCCAGACACCCCATCGCCAAAACCCGACTCCACGAAAGCTCAATCGCCGGATTGCCCAACCAGCCGAAATTATCGATCAACATCCCCATCCCCAACTGCCCGACAATCACCGCCACCGTCGCCACCGCCGTGCCCACCACCGGCACCGCACCGACCATCACCATCATGTACACCACGCCGAACAGAGCCCCGGTCAACTGCCACTTCGGCACGTCGAGCAAGCTCACCGCCTGCGCCGGCTCAAAGAAGAAAATCAACAACCCGGTCACCACCGCGCCCACCGCAAAGGTCAGCAGACTGCTGCGCAACACGCCAACCGACTCACCCAGGCGCCCGTTGATCGCCGCTTGCACGCTCAACACCGCGCCGGCCAACACCACCACTGCCAACAAAATCACCAGACCCATCACTCACCCCCGCGCAATCAGAACCAATGCCACCACAATCAGCCCCAAGGCCAGCCAACGCTCGCCATTGACCTTCTTGCGGGTCGCGCCGAACCAGCCGAAATGGTCGATCAGCACGCTCTTGCCCACCTGCCCCGAGAGGATCGCGATCATGGTCATGGCAATACCGATATGCGGCGTTGCCAGTGTCAGCACCACCACGTACATCGGCCCGAGAAACCCGCCGATCAACTGCCAGCGCGGCAGATCGGTCAGCGCCGGGCCTTTCTGCGGACCGGCGAACAGCAGCAGCAAAAACAGGATCGCCGCCCCGACGCCGAAGATACTCAACGTCGCCCACAGGTGCCCGACCTGCTCGCCCAGAGGCCCGAGCAGTCCGGCCTCTACCGACAAGCCCATGCCCGCCAGAATCACCAGCGGCAGCAACAACAAGCGCAACCCCGATTTTTTCACAGGCGTGGCAATAGCCACTTCATCCAGCGTCTGCATAAAAACTTTCCACTTCAAGAAACGATGGCGCGGATTATCGGCTGGCATAGCTGTGCGATAAATGGGAGCATCCGGACAACACTTTTGCGCAACCCGCACAACAGGACATCCCATGCACGGGCTCAATGAACTGGGATTCAAGGCACTGCGGCTGTTTGTAGCGGTGCTCGACCACGGCAGTTTTTCCGAAGTCGCGCGCCGCGAAGGCGTGGCGCCCTCTTCGATTTCGCGGCAAATCCAATTGATGGAGCAAGCGCTGAATCAGCAATTGCTTTACCGCCACACCCGCGCCGTTTCGCCGACCGAGGCCGGTCGTATGCTCGGCCATCATGCGCGGCTGGTGCTGGTGCAGCTGGAAGAAGCCGAGCAAGCGTTACAGGAGCAGCAAAGCGAACCGACGGGGCTGGTGCGCATCAACGCCCCGGTGGTGTTCGGTCAGCGCCATCTGAGCCCTTGGCTGGGCCAGTTGTGCGCGCGGTATCCGCAGTTGCAACTGGATATTCAGCAGACCGATCACTACGTCGACCCGTTGCAGGCAGGCGCCGATCTGCTGGTGCGCATCGGCCCGTTGCACGATTCGAGCATGCAGGCGCGGATTCTGGCGCCGCACCGCTTTCAGGTCGCCGCAAGCCCCGCGTACCTCGCGCGCCACGGCACGCCGCAACAGCCTGAGGATCTGGCTCAACACCAATGCCTGGCCTACAAAGGCGCGGCCGGTCAGCAGCGCTGGTTTTTCCGCCGCGAGGGCGAGGACTGGACGCCGCACTCGGTCAAAGGCCCGATCACCAGCAACCACGCCGACACCCTTACCCAGGCCGCCGAACAGGGGCTGGGGCTGGTGATGTTTCCGTCATGGCTGATTGGCGAGGCGGTGCGCGCCGGCACGCTGGTGCCGGTGTTGCGCGGGTATCAGGTATCGAACAGTCTGGAGCCGCAGCAGATTGCGGTGCTGTGGCCGGGCAGTCGAAGGTTGTCGGTGAAGGTGCGGACGGTGATTGATTTTTTTGTTGAGTGTTTTGGTGAGGTGCCGTATTGGGACAGGCCTTGAAGATCAAGAGCCCCTCACCCTAGCCCTCTCCCGGAGGGAGAGGGGACTGACCGAGGTGTCTTACGTCAGCCATCGGCCTGAAAAAACGAGTCGATTATGGATTCAATGCCGAGCTTTCAGGTCGGCCTATTCCCACAATATCCCCCAATCGGTCCCCTCTCCCTCTGGGAGAGGGCTAGGGTGAGGGTCTGTTTTTCAGGCCGTCAGATCCGGAACTGCCCAACCAGCTTGCCCAACCGCTGCCCCAACTCCGCCAGACTGCGCGACGTCTGCGCGCCGAGCTGCGTTTCATCGGCAACGCTGTCCACCGCCACCGCGATCTGGTGCACGCTGCGGTTGATCTCTTCCGCCACCGCCGTCTGTTCTTCAGCGGCGCTGGCGATCTGCGCGTTCATCGAGTTGATTGTCGCGATCAGCTCAGCCATGGCATCCAGCGACGCCCCGGCCTGATTGGCCTGTTGCGAGGTGCCATCACCCGCCTCGCTGGAACGGCGCATGGCTTCCACCGCCTGCTGCGTGCCGGCCTGCAGACGATCGATCATGCCTTGAATTTCCTGGGTGCTGATCTGCGTGCGGCTGGCCAGCGCACGGACCTCGTCGGCGACCACAGCAAAACCGCGACCGGCCTCCCCCGCCCGCGCCGCTTCAATCGCCGCGTTGAGGGCCAACAGGTTGGTCTGCTCGGCGATCGAGCGAATCACCCCGAGCACACCGACAATCGACGTCACGTCCTGCTGCAAGCTGTCCAGCGATACGCCGCTGCTGCGAATGTCATCGACCAGCGCATGGATCTGTTTGATGCTGCCGGCCACCACGCGTTTGGCGCTCTGGCCTTCTGCGTCGGTCTGCTGCGCGGCGACGGCGGCGTTCTGTGCGCTCTTGGCGACTTCCTGCGCGGCGGCAGACATTTCGTTGATGGCGGTGGCGACCTGATCGGTCTCGTGACGCTGACGCTCCATCGCCTGATCCGAGCGCTGCGCCTGATCGGACACCTGAGTCACCAGCCCGGTCAGTTGCGTGGTCATCTCGGTGATCTGCCGCACCAGGCCGTGGATCTTGTCGACGAAGCGGTTGAACGAGCCGGCCAGTTCGCCGAGTTCATCCTGACTGGTGATGTTCAGGCGCCGGGTCAGATCGCCCTCGCCTGCCGCGATGTCATCGAGGTTGGCTTTCATCAGGGTCAGCGGCCGCAGAATCGTGTTGGCCAGCAGCATCCCCGCCGCGGCAATCACCAGCAGCACCACCACCGCCACACCGACAATGCTCAGCACCACGCCTTGCACACGTTCCTGCACCTGGGTTTCGACCAGCGCCACTTGCGCTTCGATGCCGTCGAGGTTGACCGAGGTACCGACAGCCATGTCCCACTTGGCCAGGTATTCGGTATAACCGAGTTTCGGCACCAGCACCTTGGCATTGCCCGGCAGCGGCGAGCTGTATTGCAGGTAGTGAGTACCGTCCTTCGCCACTTTCACCAGACCGAGGTTGACGTAGACGCCATTCGGGTCGCGGTTGTCCTTGAAGCTTTTGCCCACACCGTCAGGGTCGTTGGCCTTGAACAGGCGCACGATCTCCGAGTCGTAAGCGAAGAAGTAGCCGTCCTTGCCGTAGCGGATGCCCGACAGCAGCTTGATCGCCTGCGCCCGCGCCTCGGTGTCGCCGGGAGCAGCCGCGTCGTACAGCGGTTTGATCGTGGTCATCGCCACGGCGACGTAACTTTGCAGGGTGGCTTTGGCGTCGCCGAGCAGGCGCTCGCGGGTTTGTTCGACTTCCTTGCGCGCCTGTTCCTGAAGGATGAACAGCGTGGTCAGGCTGATGACCAGCGCAAAGAGCAGCACCGGGAGAACAGCGAGGGACAGGACTTTAGCCTTGAGGCTCAGGCGCATTGTGGGGGCTCACTCTTTTGATTTTGTTGGCGTGGTTAAAGGCTTTAACGGCACGCCGGGGCAAAAGTTGAGTCCTGGATTCACCCCCGCTCCCTGTAGGAGTGAGCCTGCTCGCGATAGCGGTGTATCAGTCAGCGGATCAGGCGACGGGTACACCGCTATCGCGAGCAGGCTCACTCCTGCAAGGGATCGGTGACAGGCTTAGAGGACCATCGCGGCCACCCAGCCGAACGCCAGCAGCGGCAGGTTGTAGTGCAGGAAGGTCGGCACCACGGTGTCCCAGATGTGGTGATGCTGGCCGTCGATGTTCAGGCCGGAGGTCGGGCCGAGCGTCGAGTCCGAGGCCGGTGAACCGGCGTCGCCCAGCGCACCGGCAGTGCCGACGATGCACACGATGGCCATCGGACTGAAGCCCAGTTGCACGCACAGCGGCACGAAAATCGCCGCCAGAATCGGCACGGTGGAGAACGACGAACCGATGCCCATGGTTACCAGCAAGCCCACCAGCAGCATCAACAGCGCGCCGATGCCTTTGCTGTGGTTGATCCACGCCGCGGACGATTCAACCAGCGTCTGCACCTGCCCGGTGGCCTTCATCACTTCGGCGAAACCGGAGGCGGCGATCATGATGAAACCGATCATCGCCATCATCTTCATGCCTTCGGTGAACAGGTCATCGGTTTCGCGCCACTTGACGATGCCGGACACCGAGAAAATCAGGAAACCCACCAGCGCACCGATAATCATCGAATCCAGCAGCAACTGCACCACGAACGCCGAGGCGATGGCCACACCGGCGATCAACAGGCTCAGCGGGTTGTAATGCACCGCGGTCTGCTCGACCTGCTCGATTTTTTCCAGGTCATAGACGCGCTTCTTGCGATAACTGATGAACGCCATCGCCAGGCCGAAAACCATGCCCAGCGCCGGAATGCCCATGGCGTGGGTGATGTTGATGCCGCTGATGTCAACGCCGCTGCGCGCGACGTTGGCCAGCAGGATTTCGTTGAGGAAGATATTGCCGAAACCCACTGGCAGGAACATGTACGGGGTGATCAGGCCGAAGGTCATGACGCAGGCGATCAGGCGGCGGTCAAGTTGCAGCTTGGTCAGCACGTAGAGAAGTGGTGGCACCAGCAGCGGAATGAACGCGATGTGGATCGGCAGGATGTTCTGCGAAGCAATCGCCACCACCCAAAGCAGGCCGATCAGCAGCCATTTGACGTTGCCGCCGCCGGTCGCATGTTGCCGGTCGACCATCGCCAGCGCCTTGTCGGCCAGCGCGTGGGCCAGGCCAGACTTGGCAATCGCCACGGCGAAAGCGCCGAGCAATGCGTAGGACAACGCCACCGTCGCACCGCCGCCCAGACCGCTGTTGAACGCCTTGAGCGTGGCGTCCATGCCAAGGCCACCGGTCAGGCCGCCAACCAGCGCCCCGACGATCAGCGCGATCACCACATGCACGCGGGACAGGCTGAGAATCAGCATGACGCCGACTGCCGCTATGACTGCATTCATTTCACTACCTCGAAAAACACTGCGGTGGGCAAACCGACCGCCAGACAGGATGAGTCCGCCAGAACTGCTCGGCGGAGGCAAAAGGGTCTTGTTAGAAGGGCGCGCACTGTGCCCCAAGCAGCCACAAGCTGCAAGTTTCGAGCGGCAAGCTGAGCTGCTTTTGATCGTTCCCACGCGGAGCAAAGGAATGCAGCCCGGGACGCTCCGCGTCCCAAAGCGGACGCAGAGCGTCCATTGAGGCATTCCCACGCGGAGCATGGGAACGATCAAGCTTTTAGCTTGAAGCTTGAAGCTTGCCGCTCAAGAAAGCTGCTTTTCTGCCGTTAGAGTGCAAAGTCTCAGATATTTATCGAATAAGGATGTTTTCCATGTCGCTCAGACACCTTTCCATCCAATGGAAAATCACCCTGCTCGCCGGCCTTTGTCTGGCCGGTATCGTGACCCTGCTCGTCGGTCTTTCGCTGTATCGCATGGAGCACAGTTCCGCGCTGGTCAAGGCGTCGAGCATGGAGATGCTCACCGAGTCGGCGCAGGCGCGCATAGAGTCGCAGGGTGAGGTGCAGGCGGCGGGGATTCGTCAGCAGTTCATGGATGCCTACCAGTACGGTCACGGCTTCTCGCGGCAGGTGCTGTTTCTACGCGAACAGGCCGAGAAGCGTTTTCTCGATGCCTTCGATCTGCGCGAAGACATGACCCGTCAGGTCAAATCCGCATTGCAGGCCAACCCGGATCTGCTCGGCCTGTCGCTGGTATTCGAAGCCAATGCGCTGGACGGCAAGGACGAACTGTTCGCCGGACAAGAGGAACTGGGCAGCAATGACAAGGGCCGGTTCGCCCTGTACTGGTCGCAGCCGACCCCGGGCAAGGTCCACTCGATGGCCCTGCCGGAAAGTGACATGAGCGACACCCGCACCGGCCCCAGCGGTCAAGCAGCCAACGCTTGGTTCACCTGCCCGCGCAGCACGCTCAAGCCGTGTGTGATCGAACCGTACTTTTACGTGATCGACGGGCAGAAAGTGCTGATGACCAGCATCGTCTTCCCGCTGCTGCTCAACGGCAAGGTCATCGCCTCGCTGTCGGTCGACATCAACCTCAACAGCCTGCAAGCGATCAGCCAGAGCGCGAGCAAAAAGCTCTACGACGGTCAGACTGCCGTGAGCATCATCAGCCCCGCCGGCCTGCTCGCCGGTTACAGCGCCGATGCCGGCAAACTCAGCCAGCGTCTGGACGCCATCGACACCACCAGCGGGGCTGAACTGCTGCGACGCCTGGCGGCCAGCACCGGCGTGAGCAGTCTGCACAATAATGGTCAGTTGAAAGTGCTCTCGCCGTTCCAGCCGATTCCGGGCGGGCCGGCGTGGGGCGTGCTGCTCGACGTGCCGGAAAAAGTTCTGGTCAGCCGCGCCGAAGCGCTCAAGCAACAGCTGGACGCGAGCAACACCTCGGGCACGTTGATGGAGTTGAGCCTCGGCGGCCTCGCCGCCCTGCTCGGCCTGCTGCTGGTGTGGCTGATGGCGCGCAGTGTGACCCGACCGATCCTTGGCGTCGCGCACATGCTTGAAGACATCGCCAGCGGCGAAGGCGACCTGACCCGTCGCCTGGCCTATGACAAGCAGGACGAACTCGGCCAACTGGCGGGCTGGTTCAACCGCTTTCTCGATAAATTGCAGCCGATCATCGCCGAAGTGAAACGCTCGGTGCAGGACGCACGCAGCACGGCTGATCAGTCCTCGGCCATCGCCAGCCAGACCAGTGCCGGCATGGAGCAGCAATACCGTCAGGTCGATCAGGTTGCGACCGCCTCCCACGAAATGAGCGCCACCGCGCAGGACGTCGCCCGCAGCGCGGCCCAGGCGGCCGAAGCCGCCAAGGACGCCGACCGCGCCACCCGCCAGGGCCTGACCGTGATCGACCGCACCACCGCCAGCATCGACACCCTCGCCGCCGACATGAGCGCGGCGATGGTGCAGGTTGAGGGTCTGGCGGCCAACAGCGAGAAAATCGGCGCGGTGCTGGAAACCATTCGCGCGATTGCCGAGCAGACCAACCTGCTGGCGCTGAATGCCGCGATCGAAGCGGCACGGGCCGGTGAAGCCGGACGCGGTTTCGCCGTGGTTGCCGACGAAGTGCGCAACCTCGCCCGGCGTACCCAGGAATCGGTGGAGGAAACCCGTCAGGTCATCGAGCAATTGCAGAACGGCACGCAGGAGGTGGTCGGCTCGATGGGCAACAGCCATCGCCAGGCCCAGGGCAGTGTCGAGCAAGTCGGCCAGGCAGTGACCGCACTGCGCCAGATCGGCGACGCGGTGACGGTGATCAGCGACATGAACCTGCAGATCGCCAGCGCCGCTGAAGAGCAGAGCGCAGTGGCCGAAGAGATCAACAACAATGTGGCGACGATTCGCGACGTGACGGAGTCGCTGTCGGGGCAGGCCAATGAATCGGCCCGAGTGAGCCAGTCGCTCAACAGCCTGGCGAATCAGCAGCAGCGGTTGATGGATCAGTTTCGCGTTTGATGCACGAGTGCGGGGTGTCAGTTGCAATCCCCCCTCACCCCAGCCCTCTCCCCCCAAGGGGGGCGAGGGGGAAAGGGAGCCGATCTTCATGCCATTCAAGTCCTGAGTCCGACTCGGTATTTCAAGTGAGTGCATATCTCAAGAACAACACAATCAGTCCCCTCTCCCTCTGGGAGAGGGTTAGGCGGGCGGCGTTCCGATGAAGGGCTTTTCAAGGGCTCACCGCCGAGGCAATTCGATCACTACCTTCAACCCGCCCCACTCGCTCTCGCCCAACACCAGCAACCCGCCCCACGTTTCCACGATATCGCGCACGATCCCCAACCCCAGCCCATGGCCGTCGGTCTGTTCATCCAGCCGTGTGCCACGACTGAACACCTCGGCGCGCTGTTGTTCGGGAATCCCGGGGCCGTCATCCTCGACGCTCAAGGAAAAGCCATCGGTGCGTTCGATCACGCTCAAGCGCACTTCGGCGTCCGCCCACTTGCAGGCGTTGTCGAGCAGGTTGCCCAGCAGCTCAAGCAAATCTTCACGGTCCCACGGCAGTTGCAGCCCGGCCGGGGCGACGTAGCTGAGCGCCAGATGCTCGCCGTGGATCATGTTCAGCGTCGCCAGCAAGCCCGGCAGTTCCGCGTCGCAATCGAACAGCGCGCCGGGCAGTGCATCGCCGGACAAGCGCGCGCGATTCAACTCGCGATTGAGGCGCTGCTGCACTTGTTCCAGTTGCTCGATGAGGATTTTGCGCAGTTCCGGGTGTGCATCGAGTTTCTCGCTCGACGCCACGCTCAACAACACCGCCAGCGGCGTTTTCAACGCATGGCCGAGATTGCCCAAGGCGTTGCGCGAGCGCTTGAGGCTGTCTTCGGTGTGGGCGAGCAAATGGTTGATCTGCGCTACCAGCGGCTCCAGTTCCACCGGCACCTGGTCATCGAGCTGCGAACGCTGGCCTTGGTGCAACTGCGCGATCTGTTCGCGCGCCCGCTCCAGCGGTTTCAAGGCACGGCGCACGGTCAGACGCTGCAACAGCAGAATCACCAGCAACGCCGTCAGGCCTGCTGCCAGACCGATCTGGCGCATGCGCTGGAAGCTTTCGCGCACCGGCGTGTAATCCTGCGCGACGCTGATTGAAATCGACTGGCCGAGGCGCCGATAGTCCGAACGCAGTATCAGCAACTGTTGGCCGTCCGGGCCCAACTGAAGATTGCTGTGCAGGCCGGGATGATCGAGCAGCGGCAGGTCCTGGTCCCACAATGAGCGCGAACGCCAGTGGCTGTCGGCAAAGTCGATGCGGAAATAATGCCCGGAAAACGGCCGCTGATAGGCTGGCGACAGATGCCGCTCGTCCAGCTGCAAGCCTTGCGGGCCACGGACCAACGCCACCAGCAGGCTCTCGCTGTCGTTGCGCAGACCCGCCTCCAGATAACGCTGCAAACCTGCTTCGAACAACCACAGGCTGGTCTGCGCCAGCACCACGCCGACGATCACCATCACACTGATCAGACCCAGGCTCAAGCGGCGCTGGATCGATCTCACGAGGCTTGCCCGCCGAACAGGTAACCCTGGCCGCGACGGGTTTCGATCACGCTTTTGCCGAGCTTGCGCCGCAGGTGATTGACGTGCACTTCAAGGACATTGGAATCGCGCTCGGTTTCACCGTCGTAGAGGTGTTCGGCGAGGTGGCTCTTGGAGAGGATCTGCTCGGGATGCAGCATGAAATAGCGCAGCAGACGAAACTCGGCGGCGGTCAGTTGAATGTCCGTGCCTTCACGCACCACGCACTGACGCCCCTCGTCCAGGTGCAGGCCGGCGGCCTTCAAGGTCGGTTGATTGGCCTGGCCCTTGGAGCGGCGCAGCAGCGACTGAATGCGCAATTGCAGCTCTTCGGGATGGAAAGGTTTGGTCAGGTAATCGTCGGCGCCGGCCTTCAGGCCTTCGATGCGTTCGGCCCAGGAATCGCGTGCCGTCAGAATCAACACCGGAATCGACAGCCCACCGGCGCGCCACTGCGCCAGCACCTCAAGCCCCGGCACGCCGGGCAGGCCGAGGTCGAGAATGATCAAATCGTAGGGTTCGCTGCTGCCCTGATACACCGCATCGCGACCGTCCGCCAGCCAATCGACCGCGTAACCTTGCCGCTGCAGGCTGGCGAGCAACTCGTCGGCCAGCGGTACGTGGTCTTCCACCAAGAGCAAACGCATCGATCAATCTTCCTTGTCTTTTACCAGTTCACCGGTATCAGCCTTCAAGTGCAGCTCACGGGCGACACCCTCGACGGTGAGCAATTCGACTTCATAAATATAAATGTCGTGCTTTTCTTCCAGCTCGACTTCCAGCAGCTTCGCCTCGGGATAACGGTCCATCGCCTGCTGCAGCACTTGCTCCAGCGGCAGGATCACGCCCTTCTCGCGCAGGCTCAGGGCTTCGTCCTGATCAAGGTCGCGGGCCATCGCCGTGGAGCAAAACAACAGCAGCACCAAGGCCGTATGGCGGGTGGTGCGAACATTAAGCTTCATTACGTATCCTGATGATCCTTGAGCACTTCGCCGTCGACCGCGTTCAATTCCAGATCCCATTTCTTGCCCTGCGGATCGCGCAGTTCGATCTGGTAAAGGTACTTGCCGTATTTTTCTTCCAGCTCGGTTTCGGTAATTTCCGAGCCCGGGTGCTTGGCCAGCGCGGCGGCGTTTAGCTTCTCGAAGGAGACGATAGTACCAGCGTCGCGCAAACGAAGCGCTTCGTCAGGTCCCAGATCGCGCGCAAAAGCAGTACCGGCGGTGAGGCAGATGATCGAGGCGGTGATCAGGGCAGTCAGGGTATTCACGGGTGTCTCCGAATTTTTATAGGTTGCTTAAGGTAGGCACCTTAACGGCAGCAACTTAACTGAAACTGAATGGCCATCATTGTGCCCGTTTCAGACGATGCAAAACCTTGCAGGCCTTCGCCTGCTCGCGATAGCGGTCTTTCAGTCAGCCCATTTGGCACTGACACACCGCTATCGCGAGCAGGCGAAGGCCTACAAGGGCTCTGCAACATGTGCTTATAATTCGCAGCTTGCTAACGATCGAGGCCGGTATGACCGCCATCCACATCAAATTCCCCGCCCTCACCCTCAAGGCCGGCCCGCGGGCCATGGCGCGCATTCGCGCCCAAGGCCTGAACGCGACCGACGTCGGCACCCTGCCCGGCGCGGCCGGTGGGCCAAAGGCGCTGGGGATTCAGGGGCTGGATCTGGCGCTGTTCGGTGAATGGCTGCCGGGTGCGCCGCGCGAGCGTTCGCTGATCGGCGCTTCAGTCGGCTCCTGGCGCTTCGCCAGTGCCTGCCTGCCGGACGCCGCCGAAGGCATCCGCCGCCTCGGGCATCTGTACGCCGAGCAGAATTTCAACAAAGGCGTGACCATGGCCGAGATCAGTCAGAGCTCGCAGCGCATGCTCAACGACCTGCTCGACGGCCGCGACGCCAGCATCCTCGACAACGCCCACTACCGCTTGAACATCATGGTGGTGAAAAGCCAGGGCCGTCTGGCCGAGGATCATCGCGGGCGACTCGGTCTGGCGCTGGGTTCGGTGATCGCCGACAACCTGCGCGGTCGTGCGCGGCTGTCGCGGCACTTCGAACGGCTGATCATCCACGATCCACGCCTGGCCCCGCCGCTGCATGCACTGGACGATTTCCCTTCGCGCTTTGTCGCGCTGAACGCCGGCAACCTGCGCCAGGCCCTGCTCGCCTCGGGTTCGATCCCGATGGTCATGCAAGGCGTGCGCGATTTGCCGGGCGCCGGCGCAGGGACATTCCGCGACGGCGGCCTGCTCGACTATCACCTCGACCTGCCCTACAGCGGCGACGGCATCGTGCTGTATCCGCACTTCACCGACCGGGTGATCCCCGGCTGGTTCGACAAGACCCTGCCGTGGCGCCGGGCCTCGGTGCAGCGCTTGCAGGATGTGCTGTTGCTCGCGCCGTCGAAGGAATATCTGGCCCGCCTGCCCTTCGGCAAGCTGCCCGACCGTAACGACTTCAAACGCTTCATGGGCGATGCGACGGGCCGGCAGAAGTACTGGCACACGGCGATGGACGAAAGCCGCCGCCTCGGTGATGAATTTTTAGAACTGACGGCCAACGGTCGCCTCGCCGAGTACTTGCTGACCCTTTAGTCAGCACAGCCACAGACAAGCTGATAAACTCGCCGCCTGCCCGAATCGCTGCGGCGAACGCCATCTGAACAGAGCCAAATACCGTGGAAATCTTCAAAGAGTTTACTTTCGAATCCGCCCACCGCCTGCCGCACGTCCCGGACGGCCACAAGTGCGGACGTCTGCACGGTCACTCGTTCAAAGTGGCGCTGCACCTGAGCGGCGACCTCGACCCGCACACCGGCTGGATCCGCGATTTCTCCGAGATCAAGGCGATCTTCAAGCCGCTGTACGAGCGTCTTGATCACAACTACCTGAACGACATTCCCGGTCTGGAAAACCCGACCAGCGAAGTGCTGGCCAAATTCATCTGGAATGAAATGAAGCCGCTGCTGCCGGAACTGAGCGCGATCCGCATTCATGAGACGTGCACCAGCGGGTGCATCTATCGCGGCGAGTAATCACCGCAGATCGCTTTTTGTAGGAGTGAGCCTGCTCGCGATAGCGGTGTGTCAGCCAAACATATGCTTGATGACACACCGCTATCGCGAGCAGGCTCACTCCTACAGGGGTCGGTGTTGAGTCAGGAAATAAAGAACAGCCGCAAAGGCTGTTTTTTTATGCTTACGCCGCCCTGCTGCAATTCCTCTGTCAGCATCAAAATCCCCTGACACCGATCGTTCCCATGCTCTGCGTGGGAACGATCATGCACGGTCATGCCCCGTGGCTCCCACATGGCACACGGGTGCGCTCGGGTGCACCGTTTTTGCGCCTGACTTTGCCGCGTCGTCTATACATACCCCACCCAATCGGTATTTGGCACGACCGCTGCAACCCTCCCGCGTCTTCTCCCTTCCAGCAAGGACTGCCCCATGACGCAGAACGCTCCCGGCAACGATTACCCCCTCAGCGAAGTCCCGATGCACGCGCGCAAAGGCCTGGCCTCTACCGCGATGGTGTTACTGGGCTTCACGTTTTTCACCGCGACGATGTTTGCCGGCGGCAAGCTCGGTGTGGCGTTCACCTTCAGCGAGATGATCGCGGTGATCGTCGTCGGCAACCTGCTGCTCGGCCTGTACGCCGCGGGCCTGGGCTATATCGCCTTCAAGAGCGGGCTCAACTCGGTGTTGATGGGCCGCTTTTGTTTTGGTGAAGTGGGCAGCAAGCTCAGCGACCTGATCCTCGGTTTCACCCAGATCGGCTGGTACGCCTGGGGCACGGCGACGGCGGCGGTGGTAATCGGCAAGTACTTCAATCTCAATGAAGCCACGGTGCTCGGCCTGATGGTGCTGTTCGGTCTGGGCTTCTGCGCCACCGCGTACATCGGTTATCGCGGACTGGAGATTCTCTCGTACATCGCGGTGCCGGCGATGCTGTTGCTGTTGATGCTGTCGATGTGGGTGGCGACGGTAAAAGTCGGTGGTTTCGAAGGTTTGCTCAGCGTCGTGCCGACGGGTTCGCTGGACTGGTCAACAGCCATCACGCTGGTGTTCGGCACCTTTGTCAGTGGCGCGACGCAAGCGACCAACTGGACGCGTTTCTCGCGCTCGGCGCGGGTGGCGGTGCTGGCCAGCCTGATCGGTTTTTTTGTTGGCAACGGCCTGATGGTATTGATCGGCGCGTACGGCGCCATCGTCTATCAGCAACCAGACGTAGTCGAGGTGTTGCTGTTGCAAGGTTTCGCCATGGCCGCGATGGCCATGCTGTTGCTGAACATCTGGAGCACCCAGGACAACACCATCTACAACTTTGCCGTCGCCGGTTGCAACCTGCTGCGCACCGGCCGGCGCAGAACCGTGACCCTCGGTGGCGCGGTGATCGGCACGGTACTCGCCTTGCTCGGCATGTACGACATGCTGGTGCCGTATCTGATTTTGCTCGGCACAGTGATTCCGCCGATTGGCGGGGTGATCATGGCGGACTTCTTCTACCGCTGGCGCGGGCATTATCCGCGCCTGGCCGACGCGCGGTTACCGGCGTTCAACTGGCCGGGGCTCGGGGCTTACGGCGTGGGCACCATTGCTGCGTTCAGTTCGCCGTGGGTCGCGCCGCTGGTAGGGATTGCCGCTGCCGCGCTAACGTATGTCATCGTCACCGGTCTGCTCGGCGCCCGTCGCGTCAGCGCACCACTACAAGATCTATAAAAGGATTCGCCTGATGCACATCATCAACGCCCGCCTGCGCAACCAGGAAGGCCTGCACGAATTGCACCTGGAAAACGGTCTGATCCACAGCATCGCCCGGCAGACCGAAGCGCCGACGCTCGGCCCGGACGACCTCGACGCCGGCGGCAATCTGGTGGTGCCGCCCTTCGTCGAGCCGCACATTCACCTCGACGCCACCCTCACCGCCGGCGAGCCGCGCTGGAACATGAGCGGCACACTGTTCGAAGGCATCGAGTGCTGGGGCGAACGCAAGGTCACGATCACCGAAGAAGACACCAAGACCCGCGCCAAGAAAACCATTCAGGCGCTCGCCGCCCACGGCATTCAGCACGTACGCACCCACGTCGACGTCACCGACCCGCAACTCACCGCACTCAAGGCCATGCTCGAAGTGCGCGAGGAAAGCCGTCATCTGATCGACCTGCAAATTGTTGCGTTCCCGCAGGAAGGCATCGAGTCGTTCCGTAACGGCCGCGAGCTCATGGAAGAAGCGATCCGCATGGGCGCGGACGTGGTCGGCGGGATTCCGCATTTCGAGTACACCCGCGATCAGGGCGTCAGTTCGGTGAAGTTTCTGATGGACCTCGCCGAGCGCACCGGTTGCCTGGTCGACGTGCATTGCGACGAGACCGACGACCCGCACTCACGCTTTCTCGAAGTGCTCGCCGAAGAAGCGCGCAGCCGCGACATGGGCGCCCGCGTCACCGCCAGCCACACCACGGCGATGGGCTCTTACGACAACGCCTACTGCGCCAAACTGTTTCGCCTGCTGGGGCATTCCGGGATCAGTTTTGTCTCCTGCCCGACCGAGAGCATTCACCTGCAAGGGCGTTTCGACAATTTCCCGAAACGCCGTGGCGTGACCCGCGTCAATGAACTGCTCGAAGCCGGGATGAACGTGTGTTTCGGCCAGGATTCGATCGTCGACCCGTGGTATCCGCTGGGCAACGGCAACATCCTGCGCGTGCTCGAAGCCGGGCTGCACATCTGCCACATGCTCGGTTACCGCAACCTGCAAAGCGCGCTGGATCTGGTCACCGATAACAGCGCCAAAGCCATGCACCTGGGCGAGCGTTACGGACTGGAACAGGGGCGCCCGGCGAACCTGCTGATCCTGTCAGCGGACAGTGACTACGAAGTGATTCGCAGCCAGGGCTTGCCGCTGTATTCGATTCGCGATGGCAAGGTGTTGATGAAGCGGCAGATGCCGGTGGTGGAGTTCCGCGGTGGTCTGAGCTGAGGCTTTCGCCGGATCTGATGGCCTCATCGCTGGCAAGCCAGGCTCCCACAGGTTTTGTGCCGATCCTCAATATTGAGTACGGCGTAAACCTGTGGGAGCCTGGCTTGCCAGCGATGGCGGCCTCGAATTCAGCCGATCAACCGCGCCGTCCCGAACAGTCTGACCCGCACCAATTCTCTATCTTCAACCTCCAGCAAAACCGGCGCCGTGCCGCCGGGCATTACCACCTGCACTTGCCCCGCCGCGACCCAACCCACCCGCCACGCCGCCGATGCCACCGCACTGGCGCTAGTGCCGGATGAGGCGGTCGGCCCTTCGCCCCGCTCGAACACCCGGGCGCGGATTTTCTGTGCTGACTCCAGCGCCGCCCATTGCAGATTCACGCCCGCCGGGCAGGGATCTCCGGCGCCGGTTGGCATGGCATAGGCGATGCGGGCCAGGCCTTCGTTCAATGCAGACTCACTCATTTGCTCATTGCTCGGTAATGCGCCGACATCGCCAAGCAACGTCACGCAATGCGGATTGCCGATGCGCACGAACTGGCTGTGCGTCCAGGCTGGATCGAGCTCTGCCAGCGACGGTATGCGGCTGACCACTCGCCCATTGAATGGCACCTCTTCGACCTGCTGCGCACCGACGGCATCCGCGCCGAAACCGGGCTTACCCAGATCGAGCCAGAAGCCCTGAACATCGTCCACCGTGGCCGGCTTCACCGAGGTTTCCACGGCGTCGCCCTTGTCGTGATGCACGCACAACAGCGCGCCTGCTTGCGGCATCAAGCCTTGCCCGGCGAGCGCCTGGGAGAAGATCGTCAGCCCGTTGCCACTGCGTTCGGCGAGGGTGCCGTCGGTGTTGACGATCAGCACATCGAACGGCGGCGCCGCCTGGAACGGGCCGATCAGCAAGCCGTCGCTGCGGTGAGCCTTGCTGTTGGCCGGGCGCTGGCCTGCGGGCCAGTCGCAGCAATAAGAGATCGCCACGTCGCTCCATGCCTGACACGAGGCGGCGCATTCGATGGCGCTGGCGGGCAAGGCGATTCCGGCATCGCGCAAGGCTTCGGGTGAAACCACACCATAGATATTGCCTCGTGCGTCATAAAACCGAGTCATCCCCACCTCTCTGCGCTGCCGAAAATCCCACTGTAACCGCAATCCCCTGTAGGCCTTCGCCTGCTCGCGATAGCGGTGTGTCAGTCGAGATATTTTTACCTGACACACCGCTATCGCGAGCAGGCGAAGGCCTACAGGTTACGATGTCGGCTGCACGCCCCCGCGTAGCGATCGAACCTCGTCGCTGAATCACTGTCCTTCGGGGACGCGATGTTTTTACCAAGGATCGATATGACCAGCCTCAACCCCCAAGACACCTTCGTCCCCGGACGCCTGCAACAGATGTCCACGCGCGTGGCTTTTTTCATCGCCGGGCTCGGCATCGCGGCGTGGGCACCGCTGGTGCCTTATGCCAAAGCCCGCGCCGGTCTCGATGAGGGCACGCTGGGCCTGTTGCTGTTGTGCCTGGGCGTTGGCTCGATTCTGGCGATGCCACTGGCGGGTATTCTGGCGACGCGCTTCGGCTGCCGGCGCGTGGCCACCGGCGGCACGTTGTTGATCTGCGCGGCATTACCGTTGCTGGCGACGGTGTCGTCGATACCGGCGCTGATCGCCACCCTTTTCATGTTCGGTGCGGGGTTGGGCACGGTGGATTCGACGGTGAACCTGCAAGCGGTGATCGTCGAGCGCGCCAGCGGCAAGAACATGATGTCGGGCTTTCACGGCTTGTTCAGTCTGGGCGGGATTGTCGGCGCGGCCGGCGTCAGCGCCCTGCTCGGCCTCGGCCTGTCGCCACTGGCGGCGATGCTGGTGGTGGTCGCGCTGTTGATCGCGGCGCTGTGCAAATGCGTGCCGCACATGCTGCCCTACGGCAGCGAAAGTTCGGGTCCGGCATTCGCCATTCCCCATGGCATCGTGCTGTTTATCGGTGGCATGTGCTTCATTGTCTTTCTCACCGAAGGCGCAGCGCTGGACTGGAGCGCGGTGTTCCTGGCACAGGAACGCGGGATCGACACCGCGTACGCCGGATTGGGTTACGCGGCATTCGCCCTGACCATGACCGCGGGCCGCTTGCTGGGTGATCGCATCGTCCGCCGCTTGGGCGCCACGCGGATCATTCTGTTCGGCGGGCTGACGGCCGCGGCCGGTCTGTTTCTGGCGACCTTCGCGCCGAGCTGGCAAGCCGCACTGGTGGGTTATGCGCTGGTCGGTGCCGGCTGCTCGAACATCGTGCCGGTGCTGTACACCGCGGTAGGCAAGCAGACGGTGATGCCGGAAAGCATCGCGGTACCGGCGATTACCACGCTGGGCTATGCCGGAATTCTCGCCGGACCGGCGGTGATCGGTTTTGTCGCCCACGCCAGCAGCTTGAGTTTTGCCTTTGGCCTGATGGCGGTGCTGCTGGTGGCGGTGGCGATTGGTGGGAAAGTACTGAAGGTCTGAAAAGCTTCGCGAGCAGGCTCGCTCCCACAGAATCTCGGTGTACCTGTGGGCGAGCCTGCTCGCGAAGAAACCGACGCGGTCGGTCAGAACCCCACGCTGGCCTGCACAAAGAATGTCCTCGGTGCGCCAACATACATTCCCGAATTGTTGTCGCTGGAGCGGGTGAAGTATTGCTTGTCGAAAATGTTCTTCACCCCGGCGCCGAGCTTGAGGTTCGACAGTTGCGCGCCGAAATCGTAGCCGCCGCGCACGTTCCAGGTGACGTAGCCGGGAATGTCGCCGTACTGCCCGTCGGCGGTGCCCTCGGTGATGTAGTTGCCGTTGAAACTGCCGTCAGCGTTGACGCCGGTGCCCGGCGAGCGTTGTTGCGATTGGGCGAAGCCGTCGAGGTTGTACGTCCAGCGATCAATGTCGTAACGCAAACCGACCGTCGCCACCTGGCGTGAATAGAACGGCAGGTCACGACCCTTGAAGCCGGGAATCTCGCCCTCGTATACCGCACGGGTGTACGTCACGCCGGCATTGGCGGTCAGGCCGTCGAGGCGCGGATCCAGAGCGGCCATGTCGTAATGCACCGAGGCTTCGATGCCCTGATGCTTGGTCGCGCCGAGGTTGGTCCAGCCGACGTCATTGCTGATGTATTGCAACTCGTCGTCGAAGTCGATGTAGAACAGCGTCACCTCGCCGCCCCACACGTCGTCGTTGTAACGCGTGCCGATCTCGTAGGTCTTGGCTTTTTCCGGGTTCAGGCCGCTGGCGGTCTGGTCACCCGTGCCACCCTGGCCGAGCTGGAAATACTGCAAGGCGCCGAACGAGGTTTCGTAGTTGGCAAACAGCTTCCACGCATCGGACAGGTGATACATCACGCTCAGTGCCGGCAGCGGTTCGTTGCTGTCGATGCTGCGGCGCTTTTCCTGCACTGGCCGGTTAGAGGTGTCGAGCACCGGGCGGTCGTGCCATTCGGTGCTGATGTGTTCGAAACGGATGCCCGGGGTGATCGTCCAGTTGCCGACATCGATCTTGTTGTCGACGTAAAACGCATTGGCCTCGGTGCCACCGGTACGGTCCTGATAGACGTGACCGTCAGAGGTGCGGGTGACCACCGGTTGATTGTTCACCAGTGCCAGACGACTGGCTTCTTCATGCATGCCTTCTTTGAGGTAGCGATAACCGACGCTGACTTCCTGGGTGGTCGGGCCGACATCGAACACATGCGAAACCCGCGGCTCGATACCGAAGGTGTAATAGGTGCGCGGGTAAGAGCTGAGGGTTTTCTGGTCGCGCGCGGCAATCGTGCTGCCACGGTAACTGTCGGAATAGTAGGTCAGCACTTCGGCCTGGGTGCGCTCGTCGATCTGCCGAATCCACTTGAACGACACGTCCTTGCGTCGGCCGCTGAAGCTGTCGTAATCGCGGTCGGACTGGAACGGCTGATCGTCGTACTGCTTCTGGGTCAGACCGCCGGGCATGTCGGCGCTGGCGTCGTAATAGTGAAAGTTGAGGCTGAAATCGTCCTGCTCGGTCGGCGCCCAGTGAGTCTTGAGAATCACGTCATCGATGTCGTTGCCGTTGTTGCGCTCGCGGTAGCCGTGGCCGTTGACCCCGGAATACAGCAAGGCCATGCCGAGGCCGTTGTCGGCGGTGCCGCCCAAAAACGCCGTGTCGATGTGTTTCCAGCCGCCGTGCTGCGACGTTTCCAGAGTGGTGCCGATTTCACCGGTGGTTTTCTCCGGGATCGCGCGGGTGACGAAGTTGATCACCCCGCCGACGTTCTGTGGCCCGTAACGCACCGAACCGGCGCCGCGCACCACGTCGATGCTGTCGAGGTTGCCCGAGGAAATCGGCGCCATCGACAGTTGCGGCTGACCGTACGGTGCAAACGCCGCCGGCACGCCATCGATCAGCACAGTGGAGCGCGGCGACAGGCGCGACGTGAGACCACGCACGCCGACGTTGAGGGAAATATCGCTGCCGCCGGTGCCGTTGGCGTCCTGCACCTGTACGCCCGGTACGCGCTTGAGCACATCGCCAACGGTCATTGCGCCCTGCTCGACCATGGCTTCACGGCGGATCACCGTGCGCGCGCCGGGGTGGTTCTGCACCACGGCGGCGTTGGCGTCGCCGAGCCAGTCGCCGACCACTTTGATATCGGTCACGCCGAGTTCCAACGGGCCATTGCTCGCCGCGGAAGTGGCGGCCGACGACAGCGTCACCGAGCCTTCGTTGATCTGATAATCCAGACCGCTGCCCTGCAGCAACTGACGCAGCGCCTGCTCGGGGGAAATATCACCATCGACCGCCGGCGCCTGTTTGCCGGCCACCAGATCCGGGCTGAAAAACACCTGCAGCGAGGTTTGCTGGCCCAGCTCGCTCAGTGCCTGGCCCAGCGGCTGCGCCCGAATATGGATGGCTTCGGCGGCGAACGCCTGCGGCATGGCAGCGCTGACCGCCAGCGCCAGGGCCAGCGGTAACCAAGGGAATTTTTTGTTATGGGCTGTGGTGTTTTTCACGTCGTACAGAGTCCTGTGGATCGCAAGAGTGTGCGGCTGTTAATGCAAACCAGTTGCAGTTGAACAGGAAGACGCTGAACTCGGAAAAAACCTGAATTTTATTTTGCGATTATTTCCTGCCGACCATCGGCCAGGCTGCGCACGGCCACCGGCAGAATGCTCGGCAAGGCTTTGAGCAAGGCATCGGTGTTGTCGGCGTTGAACACACTGGTCAGGCGCAGATTCGCAACGGAGGGGTCGCTCACCGTCAACGGATGCTGGCGATAACGCGATACTTCGGCCGCCACTTCGCTGAGGCTGGCGTTGTCGAACACCAGTTTGCCGTTGCGCCACGCGGTCAGTTGCGCCGGGTTGACTGCGTACGCTGACGCGACTTTGCCGTGGGCATCGACGTGCGTGCCGAGGCCCGCCGTCAGGCTGATGAATTGATCACTCGGCGCATCCCGCCCCTGCACCTTGACCGTGCCCTGTTCCACCGCCACACGGGTTTGCGCAGGGTCGCGGCGCACATCGAAACGCGTGCCGGTCACCGTGACCTTGCCGCTGTCGGTTGCCACCACAAACGGCCGCGAAGCATCGTGCTCGACGCTGAACATCGCCTCGCCTTCGAACAGCTCAATCAAGCGACGATCCTGTTCATAGCGCACCTGCAAGCGGCTGCGGCTGTTCAGATCGATCAGCGAACCGTCCGGCAATGCCACGTGTTTGCGCTCGCCCAACGCCGTGACGAATTCGGCGCTGTAGCCGCCCGGATGATGCAAACCGCTGAACAGACCGAGGCCGAGCGCCACCGCCAGCAGACTGGCTGCCACCGCGTAACGCAACAAGGGCCGGCGTGCGCGACGGCTCGGCGGCGTTTCAGCCAAAGCCTTGAGGCGTGGCGCCGGGAGCAGATCGGCCGCCGACCACAAGCCCTGCAGCAACTGAAATTCGTCGCGATGCTGCGCATGCTCGTTCAGCCAAGCGTCGAAGCGCTGCTGCTCTTCAGCGCTGACATCCGGCTCCTGCAACCGCACGAACCAGCGCGCAGCATCATCGCGCGCCGTGCTCGGCCCGCACGCGCAATCACGGGTATCCGTCATGGAAGGTCCTGTTGGGCTGGGGAGGAAAAATCGCCATCGCTCATGATTGCAGGCCATCAAGGCGATCGCGCAGATGCCGCAGGGTGCGGATCATATACTTTTCGACCATGTTCTTGGACAGCCCCAGGCGCTCGGCGATTTCCGCCTGGGTCAGGCCTTCAATCTTCTGCCAGACAAAAATCTTCCGACAATTGACCGGCAGCTCGGTCAGCGCCCGCTCGATGGAATCGGCCAACTGGATCGCATGCATGTAATGCTCCGGGTCGCCGGTCGACGACGCACTGTGCTCGATAGCCTGCGATTCCAGGGCGCCACGCCGGTCCTCTCGCCGATAACCGTCAACCGCAATATTGCGCGCGGTCTGGTGCAGATAAGCACGCGGCTGCTGCACCGCCGCCGAATCGGCCTCGAGCACGCGCACAAAGGTGTCGTGCGCCAGATCCTCGGCCTGCGCGCGATTGCGCAGACGCCGAGTCCAGGTGCCGATCAACTCTTCGTAATGCTCGAAAAAGCCGGGTCTGCGGGGACGCATGAGGTAGGGAACGGCGCACTGAGGAAAGGGCGTGAATAGTAATGCTTCGTATTAAGGCGAAGCAATGAATTCCTCAAGCGGCCGTCTATGCCGTTCGCCCGCTTGCGCTCGCAAGCAGGCGAAGGAAGACAAGAAAGCTGTTAAAAACTCAAGCCTGCGGCATTTTCCGAAACCCCACCGCCAGACGATTCCAGCTGTTGATGGTGCTGATCGCCACGGTCAAATCGACCATTTCCTTGGGCGTGAACTGCGCGGCGACCACTTCGTAGTCTGCGTCCGGGGCGTGAGTCAGGCTCAGTTGCGTCAACGATTCGGTCCAGAGCAGCGCGGCGCGTTCGCGGTCGCTGAAGAACGGCGCTTCCCGCCAGGCAGTGACGGCGAACAGCCGACGCGGGGTTTCGCCGCCCTTGATCGCGTCAGCGGTGTGCATGTCGATGCAGAATGCACAGCCATTGATTTGCGAGGCGCGCAGTTTGACCAGTTCGATCAGGGTCTTTTCCAGCGGCAGTCTGGATACCGCGGTTTCCAGCGCCATCATCGCTTTCAGGGCGTCAGGGGAAGCGGTGTAAAAATCGGTACGAGGTTGCATGGTGACTCCGGGTCGCAAGGGAATGTGCGACCACGTTAGTCCCGGTGGCGGCTGCGACAAATAGCCAATAGTGGCGAAGATCAGTAGGCCACTGGTGCAGAAAATTGCTGTCGGGCAATTGCCAGCGCTGAAGCAGTGCCACTAGAATGCGATCAATTCTTAATTGCACTCATGCCACGGCTGCCCGAACCGAGTATCTGCACCCCATGTCGTCCATCGACTCGCCCTTGAACCAACAGATTCACAGTCTCTACAGCGAGCATCACGGTTGGTTGCAGGGCTGGCTGCAGCGCAGGCTCGGTAATCGCTGCGATGCGGCCGATCTGGCCCATGACACCTTTTTGCGCCTGCTCGCGCGTCAGGTCGCCAAACCGTTGGGCAGCGAGCCGCGGGCATTGCTGACGCACATCGCCAAAGGGTTGATGATCGATCGCTGGCGACGTCAGGACATCGAACGCGCCTATCTGGACACCATCGCGCAACTGCCACCGGCCGAGGTGCCGTCGCCGGAAACCCGTCTACTGATTGTCGAGACGCTGTGGCGCATCGAAGCGCTGCTGCGCGAACTGCCGGCGCAGACCCGCGACACGTTCCTGCTGTCGCAGATCGAAGGGCTGACTTACGCGCAGATCGCCACGCGCCTGAACGTGTCGCTGATCACTGTCAAACGCCATATGCGCGCAGCGTTCATTGCCTGCCTGAGTGTGGCGTGATGACCTCTCCGATGATCAATCCGCAGATTCTCGGCGAAGCCGCCGACTGGCTGGTGCAGCTGCATTCCGGCAATGCCACGCCTGCCGATCACCAGGCGATCGCCCAATGGCGCCTGCGCAGCGCCGAGCATGCGCAGGCCTGGCAGCGCGCCGAAGCGCTGCTTGGGGATCTGCGCAGCGTGCCGGCCAATGTCGCTATCCAGACGCTGAAAGGGGCCGCTCGCCGCGAGGGTCTCAGCCGTCGACAGACCCTCACCCGCCTCGGCCTGTTGCTGCTCGCCGGCCCGGTCGGCATCGCTTCGCAACACGTGCCGTGGCAGCAATGGAGCGCCGACCAGCGCACCGCGGTCGGCGAGCAGAAGAACCTGCAACTGGCCGACGGCACTCAACTGTTGCTCAACACCGACAGCGCCGTGGACATCACTTTCAGTCCGATCGAGCGCCGGGTGATGTTGCTCAACGGCGAACTGTTGATCAACACGGCGGATGATTCGAGCGCCCGCCCGTTTATCGTCGAAACCCCGCAAGGCAGCGCCCTCTCCCTCGGCAGCCGGTTCTGCGTGCGCATCGACGATTCGCGCAGTCAGGTCTCAGTGCTTGAGGGCCGCGTGCAAATAACCCCGCAATGGCTGCAGCAGAGCAACACGCTGAAGGCCGGCGAACGCCAGGGCTTCAAGCTCGACGCTTTCGACACCGCCGAAACGTTCGACAGCAACAGTCTGGCCTGGGACAAGGGCATGCTGCTGGCGAACAACCTGCGGCTGGACGATTTGCTCAATGAACTGAGCCGTTATCGGCGCGGTGTGCTGCGCTGCCATCCGGACGTTGCGGCGCTGCGTGTGTCCGGGGCGTTTTCCCTGCGTGACACCGATGCGAGCCTGCGCCTGCTCAGCGACACCCTGCCACTGAAGATCAGCAGCCTGACCCGTTACTGGTTGTCAGTGGAACCACGGGTTTGAATTCGACGAAAATATCTTTGCCTGTGCCTGATACCTTTTTGCGTCTCGTCCGGTGAGTGGAGCAGACCTCTTTGATTCCACGCGCCCGACAGGAACGCCGAATGACAGCATTGCCCACGCCCCGCCCCGCCACCTTCCCGCTCAAGGCGTTGAACCTGAGCCTGGCCCTGGCCTTCGCCACCCTGACGCCGGTGCTGGCGCACGCCGTCGAACCCGTCAGCGCCAGCCACAGCGTCAATATCGGCCCCGGCCTGCTCAGCCATGTGCTGGCGCAGTTCGCCGTCAGTGTCGGCGTACCGCTGTCGTTCGATCCGGCGCAACTGGGTAATCGCCAAAGCCCCGGTCTGCAAGGCGAATACAGCGCACAAGGCGGTTTCGCCAGACTGCTCGAGGGCAGCGGTTTCGAGCTGATCGGCACCGCGGGCAACGGCTACACGGTAGCGCCGCAGGTGGCGGCTGACGGCGCACTCGAGCTCAGCGCCACCAACGTCAGCGCCGTGCGCGACAGCGGCGATACCTATGGCGGTGAGCAAGTCGCGCGTTCCGCACAGATCGGCATGCTTGGCAATCAGGCAGTCAATGACTTGCCCTTCAGTGTCACCAGCTACACCGCCAAGACCATGGCCGATCAACAGGCGCAAACCGTCGGCGATGTGTTGCTCAATGACGCCTCCGTTCGCCAGTCGTCAGGCTTCGGCAACTTCTCCCAGGTGTTCATGATTCGCGGCTTGCCGCTGCTCTCCGATGACATTTCCTATAACGGCCTCTACGGCATATTGCCCCGGCAGATCATCGCGACCGAAGCGCTGGAACGGGTCGAATTGTTCAAAGGCCCGAACGCCTTCGTCAACGGCGTGACCCCGAGCGGCAGCGGCATCGGCGGCGGGGTCAACCTGCAACCGAAGCGCGCAATGGACACGCCGACCCGCAGCGTCACTCTCGACTACAGCGACGACGGCCGTGTCGGCGGGCATCTGGATCTGGGTCAGCGCTTCGGCGAAGACAACCGCTTCGGCGCCCGGGTCAACCTGATGCAGCGCGAAGGTGCTACCGCTGTCGATGAAGAAGACCAGCGCTCGTCGCTGTTCAGCCTCGGCCTCGATTATCGCGGTGAGCGTCTGCGCATCTCCACCGACCTGGGTTACCAGAAACAGGTGATCAATCAGGGGCGCTCGGTGATCTACGTCGATTCGAGCCTGAAAAAAGCGCCCAAGGTGCCGGACGCCAACGACAGCTACGCGCAGCGCTGGAGCTACTCACAACTGGAAGACACCTTTGGCATGGCCCGCGCCGAATATGACCTGAACGATAACTGGACGGCCTACGTTTCCGGCGGAGCGAAACACACCCGCGAGAACGGTGTGTACTCGTCGCTGACGGTCACCGACCTCAACGGCACTGCGCGCGGCGGCATGCTGTATTCGCCCCACGACGAGGACAACCAGAGTGCCATGGCTGGTCTCAACGGGCGTTTCAGCACCGGGCCCATCAGCCACCAGCTCAACCTCGGCTGGGCCGGAATCTGGGGTGAGCAGCGTTCCGCATTCGAGACCATCGGCACGGCCAGCCGTTACACCACCAATCTGTACAACGTCACGGACAAGCCACGGCCAGCGGCCACGTCGTTCGCCAGCGACATCAACGATCCGCGCATCGTCGGCAAGAACACCCTGCGCAGCGAGGCGATTTCCGACACCCTCGGTTTCGTTGATGACCGTATCCTGCTGACCCTCGGCGTTCGTCGCCAGGAACTCAAGGTCGATGGCTGGAACACCACCACGGGCGCGCGCACTTCCAGTTATGAAGAGTCGATCACCACGCCGGTTTACGGCCTGGTGATCAAGCCGTGGGAGCACGTGTCGTTTTACGCCAACCGCATCGAAGGCCTGGCCAAAGGGCCGACGCCGCCGACCACGGCGATCAACCGCGATGAAACGTTCGCCCCGGTGCGCAGCAAGCAGATCGAGGCCGGCATGCGCGTGGACATGGGCAGCTACGGCGCCAACCTCGGCGTGTACCGCATCGAGCAACCGTCCAGCTACACCCAGGACGGCATCTTCCGCGTCGATGGCGAGCAGACCAACAAGGGCGTCGAGTTGAACGTATATGGCGAGCCGCTGGACGGTCTGCGCCTGCTCAGCGGCGCGACCGTGATGAAGACCGAACTGCAAGGCAGCAGCAATGGCGTCAACGATGGCAACCGCGCCGTCGGCGTGCCGCGCTTCCAGATCAACCTCGGCGCCGATTGGGATATTCCCGGCCTCGAAGGTGCAGCGGTGAGCGCACGGATGTTGCGCACCGGCGGGCAATACCTCAACGCGGCCAACACTCAGAGCATCCCGGCGTGGAACCGTTTCGACCTCGGCACGCGCTACGCCTTCAAACTGGACGACCGGCAGATCACCCTGCGCGCCAACCTGGAAAACGTCGCCAACGAGGCCTATTGGGCATCGGCCAACGGCGGGTATCTGACGCAGGGCACACCGCGCACGCTGAAGGTCGCCGCCACTGTCGATTTCTGACCACTCGTCAGACAGTGGGCACCCAGGGTTCTGCGCGTCGGACCAATATCAGGTACATGCCCTTTTCAGGAGATGCACCATGATCACGCGCAAACTCACTTCCCTGTTGCTGGCCGGTTTGCTGGCCAGCGCATCGGCCGCCAGCTTCGCGGCGAATGACGGCACCGACGCCACCGGGACCAAAACCGGCGGCGCCAGCAGCTCGACCATGCCACCGGACAACACCCCCGGCGCGCCTTCCGGTGGCAGTGGTTCCGGCGGTGGTTCCACTGGCGGCTCGGGGACCAATTCAGGTACGGGCTCCATGGGCACCGGTGTTGGCACGGGTACCGGCACCAACGGTGGCGCCAGCGGCTCGGGTTCCGGCGCGGGCGGTGGCACCGGTTCGGCCGGCGGCGGCACTGGCGGTGCGGGCGGTGGCTCGGGCAGCTGAACGAACAAGAGCCATCCCAGGTAGGTAACCTTCCCTTGCAGGAGTGAGCCTGCTCGCGATAGCGGTGTGTCAGTGGCGTAAATATCGACTTATACACCGCTATCGCGAGCAGGCTCACTCCTACAGGGATTGTGTTGCAGTCAGCGATCCGAGCGCATCAATTCGGCAAATCCGCTGTCCAGCGACAGCACCGCCGCGCGATTGCGACCGGCATTTTTCGCCTGATACAGCGCCGCGTCAGCACGCTGGATAAACGCTTCCGGGCTGTCATTGCCGCTTGGTATGAACGCATAACAACCCAGACTCACCGTCAGATACCCGGTCCGCGAGCCGCTGTGAACGATGTGCTTGTCGATCACGCTGCGTCGAATCTGCCCGGCAATCGCCAGCGCACCGTTGATATCGGTGTCCGGCAGCAACACGGCAAACTCTTCCCCTCCGTAACGCACGGCCAGATCGGACTTGCGCTGGCAACACGTCCTCAGCACCTGGGCAACTTGCGTCAGGCATTGATCACCGGCGACGTGGCCGTAGGCATCGTTGTAACGTTTGAAAAAATCGATATCGAGCATGATCAGGCTGACCGGACTGACCTGCCGTGCGCCGCGGGCAAACTCGATTTCCAAAGAGCGCTCGAACAGGCGCCGATTGGCCAGCCCGGTCAGGCTGTCGTGCGTGGCGATCTGCTCCAGCGCCCGTTGCGCCTTGCGCAGGTTCTTCTCGATGCGTTCGCCATTGCGCACCTGATGGATGAACACCCAGCCAAACAGGCCGACGCCGAGGATCACCAGCGCGACGATCACGCTTGACTGAAAGGCGCGCTCGTACCAACCCTGGAGAATCGTATCCCGCGAGGTGGCGGCCGATACCACTAGCGGATAAGACGCCAACTGCCGATAGCCATAGAGCCGTTCGGTGCCGTCGACATAAGAATCGAGCATCGCGGTGCCAGCCGAGGCATTGGGCAGCAGCGCCTGGAAAATCTGCCCGCGCGCCACCGAAGTGCCAATCAGCGATTCATCGAACGGCCGCCGCGCCAGCAAGGTGCCGTCAGTCAGCGCCAGAAACATGATGCCGTTGTCGTCGAGACTGAAGCTTTTGAAAAACTGATCGAAGTACGACATCTTGATGCCGGCCAGCAACACACCCTCGAAATTGCCGGAAGCGTCATTGATGCGCTTGGAGATCGGGATGATCCATTCGCCATTTTCGCGGCTGCGAATCGCCGGGCCGATGTGCGCCAGCGTCGACACGTTCTGCTGGTGAAACTTGAAATACTCACGATCGGCAACACCGTTGCCGCGCGGCAGCTCGGCAAACGAGGTGATTACCCATTGCCCGTCGCGATCGAATAGAAAAATGCCGTGCAACTGCGTCAGTTGCTGCGCACGCCGGGCGAAGATGCGCTGCAAACGCGGCTTTTGCGCAGCGCCGTAACCGTCATCCTCGATCCAGTCGACCAGGCTGGTCATTACCAGATCGGCCGCCAGAAACGTGTCCTCGGCCTGCTGCGCCATCGCCCGGGTCAAATTGCTCGACGCGGCCTGCGCCACCGCCAGATCCTGACGCTGCGACTGCTGCAGTTGCAGGTACAGCAAACCGGACAGGCACAGGCTCACCGCGACGATAAACAGCACCGCTGCTTTGCGTAACGGCAGACGCTTAAGCGCGCCGGGGGCCTGTTGCGGATCGTGAAGGGAGATAGGCAAAAGCAATTCCTGGGCAGATACGACAAGGGCGCCAGCGCAAAACCCTTATATTCTCGGAGCGTAGCCCACCGGGATGTACCCGGCAAACGCAGCGCTCCTGCCCGTTATATCGGCGTGCGCCGAGATTGGATGATCGCGTTTCGTCGATTTATTTTTGCGGCGTGGGCAGGCGGATTTTGCCGCTTCACGGCGGGAAACATCGTGGGGAATTCGCGCTTGGAACTCCCCGGCTTTGTCAGCGGGGTCTGTTGATTTCCCGGAGCAGATCGGCGACGGGGATATACAGGGTGTTGGAGTAATAGGGTTTGTAACCGTAGGCGGTGACCACGACTTTGCAGGGGATTTTTTGTTTGTTGGACAGGAGGTGGTTGAGTTCTGCTATTGAGAGATTCCTTTCAGAACTGCGGTCGCTGGAAGTTTCGACCATGAACGCGCGGGTGAAATAAGTAAACGTCCCCTTCTGCTGCGCATTTTCATCCGATCTCACCAAGCCAAAAGCGGAGAATTGCATAGCGTTACCCACTGTAAAATCGTGGTCATCGGCTAGCGCACAACGCAGCATGCCTGAAACCATCCCGACACGTTCGCCACGTCCAAAAAGATCAAGAACGTCGATGTCCGATTGATACCTGACAGCGTAGAGCAGTGATTCCTCTCTTTCGACAGAAACGAAGCTCAAGGTGGCGGGCGGTTTTAATGGGTCCTTAGCGCAGCCAGAGCAAACCGTTAAAAAAGCACAAAGCAGTACCTTTTTAATCATGAAAACTCCTCCATGATCGATTCGAACAGCATATCGGCTGCCGACTTATCACCGGCTATACGCGCAGTGAAAAGTCCAAGGGCGTTCGCATGATTGGTATTTATATTCACGTTTAACGTGGGTCCGCAGGTGATAAGCCACTTCTCGCCGAAGTCAGCTACGCCATCCGAAGAGTCTCTTATGGCAGGCATAGCTTTGACGTTGACCCAATCGCCAGCAATCGGCTCGGGGCGCTCACGATAGATATCCGAACCCAACCAAACCAAAGCCCCCTCACCCACGGGATCAAGGGTAACTAGCATTTGAACCCTATAACCCCAGCCCGACATGATGTTCGTCAAATGCGCACCGTTCCAGCCACCGAGGCTATGGCCGACGACATAGACAGGACAGGTTTTATAAGGGATCAAGGCCAGAACATTGCGCTGAATATCCTGCTTACCTTTCACTTCGTTGTAACCCAACCACTCTGATTTGTATTTGCCGTCATTGGCTAACAGCTTGGTGCGCTCATCAAAGTCTTTGCGTGCTTCCTGAATGTTTCCATAAGGACCCGAAAAATAATAACTTTCCTTATCCCCTGCCCCACCAATGAACAGAACAATCGCCTTGGTACTCTCCACCGGCACAGCCTTCACACTGACATCTTTCTTGTCCGTCAGCGCATGTTCCTTGTGCAGCTTGTAATTGTTGCCTTTCGGGCACGTTACCGTTTCAGCCGCCATGCCTCATTCCTCCAGAAACAACTTGATGGTTTCAGGCAGGTGCGAGCTGACTTCGTGGGTAAACCCGGCGGCGTCAGACACGCCATGTTCCATGCGCCCGTCCGCGCGCTGGATCATATAGGGGTGATTGGGCATCGGCTCGCCGGTCACGTCGTTGACCAGTTGTAACTTGTCGGTGAAGTGCACCGGCATGGGCAGCAAACCACTGAAGGGCGCGGTGACCACCGTGTCACCGATAATGACCGTGCCGGAACCGCCAATGACCACGTTGCCATGGCCACCGGTGCTGTCCAGCGTTGCGGCGTTCAAGCCATTGATGAACACCGTCGAAGACACCGCGCCGGTGATAGCGCTGCCGCAGGCAGATTTGTCGGTCATGCGTGCAGCCGCCAGGCCATCGAAATTGACGTTTGGCGAACCGCTAACGATAGGATTGGTGCCATGTCCCGGCAGCGGGCAGGCGGTTGGATCGGTGACGCGTGCAGCGGGCTTTCCGCTCATGAACAGCTCCTTGCAATCTAGCGTGTCGTCCTTTTGGGGGCGCAAGCATGCGGGAAATGCGCAGGTGCTTCAAACCTTCAGGCAAAAAAACAGGCGCCATGTCGGGCGCCTGTTCTTCATCGCTGATACCGCTTGGGTCACCGCGACGGCGGTACTCGGATATCGCCCGCCCGGCACTGGGTTTTCACGCCTTTGCCGCACGCCGCGAACTGTAGATCCTTGCCCATGCACACGCGCACTTCCGAGAGTTCCGGGCCGCTGCAGATCACTGCGACACCATCGGCCGGAATCCCCGGGTTGGCCTGGCGGAACAACTGGGCAATCTCCTGCGCCTCGAAATAATACGAGGTGCTGAACGGCTGCAGCTCGTCCGGGATTTTCACCGCCGCTACGGCCTTGTCCGCTTCATCCAGATAACCCATCGCGCTGAGGCCGCTGCAGGTGCCGTGTTTGGCCCATTCGTGATCGAGCAGTTTTTTCGTTGGAAACAGGGTCAGGCCTTTGCTGGTTTCCGCCGCCGACAGCCTCGTCAGCGGTGGGCAGGACTGCGGCCAGCCACCCGCGGCATATTGCGGCCACAGCCCGTGCAGCACGAAGCCGTAACCCTTGCCGGAACACTGCACATCATCTTTATGCGTCAGGCAAAAGGTCGGCGACCACGACAGCGCCAGCAGGTAGTAGTCGAACACCCCCGCCACCGATTCCGCCTGGGCCTTGCTTGATTGCGATTGCCGCGCCGAACTCAGGCCGATGCTACCGGCCGTCAGCGCAATCACTGCGAAAATTGTAAACAGCTTTTTCATCTACCCACTCCTTGGGACGCCTGCGTCCATGGTTTAGCTCCGGACCCGACCGGACCAGCGCTGATTTCGCCACGCTTGTGTTGCAAGCGCATGACGCAAGGCAAGGCCTGACGTCTTCGCAGGGTCTACGATTAACAGGCAGACATCCAACCAAGGGATCCGACATGAGTAAAGCAGACGAACTCGCCGCCAAACTCAAGCACGTCCATGCTGACGACATTACTTGCGCCGAACTGGAAATCGATTGCTGGCCCGCTCAGGTGTATGACTTGTACCACCGCATCGAAAAATGGTTACAGCCCGTCACCGAGGTCGGACTGAAGATCCGGCGCAATCCTACGCATGTTTGCGAAACTTCACCGGGCGGCGAAGCACATGACTACGCCATCGACCAATTGATCATCGAGGCCAATCACCACAGCCTGACCTTCGACCCGATTGCGCGGTTCACCGAGGATGGCTGCGGACGGGTGCAAATCAATGTGCCGGGGCGCGATCATTCGTTACTGCGCACGGTTGATGAACATCACGAAAGTCATTGGTGGCTGCAGTCGGTCGAGACCGGGCAGGAACTGGATGCGATTGCACTGACGGAGAACAATCTGTTGCAGGTAGTGCAGGAAGGGTTGGGGCTTTAGTTTTTTACCTTTCATCACTACGCTGTCGACTCGCTCAACAGGCCAGCCTTCCGGGAGAAGCCTAGCCGGTTGTCGCTATACCCCCCAAATCACAATCACTGGAATTTCTGATCGCATGGATGCTTCAACCGCCCCAACCTTTTCGCAATTTTTCAAACGCAACTTCAAACGGGTCCTCGATTACTGGAGTCAACTCACCGTCACGCTAGGTTTCCTGGGTGCAGGTCTGGCAATTCTTGGCCTGTATGTTTACACACGGGCCATTGGCCGCACGGATCTGTTTCTCGCAGCAATTGACGCGAAAGCCGCGCTGGCGCTCTGGTTACTGTTGATCGTGTTGATCATGGTCGGCTATCTGGGCGTACTTTTTGCCAGCGCGTGGTTTTATGGCATCAGCGTGTCGATGTTTGACAAAGTGCCGGAAAAACACAATCGAATCGCCGCGTGGTTGCTGCTGCCGTTGTGCTTGGGTTTTTGTGTATTCACATTAGTGTTGTTTATATACCCGGACACATTCAGTGCCGGTATCTCAATGGGAATGATCTTCTCGGTCACGCTTCTCGCTTATTTTGCCTTGTTTTCTTTCAAAAAATTTCGAGTGATCTTCGACGAAAATACCCAGCACCTGGTGACATGGAAGAAAAATGGCTTCCGACTATGGGTAGGATTTGTCATCGGTCTTGCCGTAATTTTCGCCTCGTTGCCAACCCTGCTCATCCTTTCAACCTATGTCGGTGAAGACAACGCTGAAGCTGTGGTGGTTGTTGGGCTCTTCTCGCTTGGTACACTCGTTCTGAGCCTGATTCCCGTGTTCATTTTTTACATCAGCAAGGGTCACGTCATCGCTCGCGTTGCATATGGACTGGCCGCAGCATTGGTACTCTTCGCTACATTTTTGCTTCTATCGCCGGGCGCCATGCCAACAATCACTTATGCGGCGGCCGGAAACCTGGCGATTCGTCAACAGGGCCCTGCACGCTTCATCCTCGATGAAGAGATCAGCCTCGGCGACGTGGATAACCGGCAGTGGCGGACTCGACTTAACGAGAAAAACAAAGTGGAAGTTACTGCGTTTCCGCTGCTCTCGTTCGGCGACATCTTGCTGCTGTGCAGCAGTGACCTGCGGTATCTGAATTTGTATCAGCTGCCCCGCTACACTCGTTTCTGCATCGCGACCCGACACAGCAAGGTGACGCGAAAACCGTTGCGCCCCTCACTGACACCTGGACTTAGCTGGCAAAAATGGGCGGGACATACACTCAATTGGGAGACTCTTCGTTCAGCGGTTTTGACGCCCATCCTGTCGCATCACCCGAGGCCGCCTGCCAAATATGACGTGCCTCGATTCAAACCACTGGGATGACGCCCGGAAAAACCTTTCATTACACTGAGCCCCCACCTTTTTCAAAGTGCGATTTCAATGACAACACTAAAAAGCACACTGACCTTCTGCGGACTGTTGACCCTGACCGCCGCCGCTCACGCCGAGACAGCTGCAACTCGCCTCGACAGCATCCAGCAACAAGGCGCGCTGCGCGTCTGCACCACCGGCGACTACAAGCCCTATACCTTCAAACGCGCCGACGGTGAATTCGAAGGCATCGACATCAGCATGGCCCGCTCGCTGGCCGAAACCCTCGGCGTCAAAGTGCAGTGGGTGCAAACCACCTGGAAAACCCTGATGCCGGACATGCAGGCCGGCAAATGCGACATCGGCATGGGCGGCATCTCGGTCACCCTCGAACGGCAGAAAAAAGCCTACTTCAGCAACACCCTCGACACCGACGGCAAAATCCCGCTGGTGCGCTGCGACGACGTCAGCAAGTACCAGACCGTCGAGCAGATCAACCAGCCCAACGTGCGCCTGGTCGAACCCGCCGGCGGCACCAACGAAGCCTTCGTCCACGCCTTCCTGCCCAAAGCGCAACTGGCCCTGCACGACAACGTAACGATCTTCCAGCAACTGCTCGACAACAAGGCCGACGTGATGATCACCGACGCCTCGGAAGCGCTGTATCAGCAGAAACTCAAACCGGGACTGTGCGCGGTCAACCCGCATCAGTACATGCAATATGGCGAGAAGGCTTACCTGCTGCCGCGCGATGACATCAGCTGGAAACTGTATGTCGACCAGTGGTTGCACTTGAGCAAAGTTACTGGCAAGTATCAGAAGACCCTGAGTGAGTGGATTGCCGTGCCGGATGCGCAGTGATGCCTAGTCGTCGTGCAGCATGCCGGAGCTGTATTGGTTAAGGCTGCTGCCGATGCTGTTGCCGCCGAATTTCAGGGTGTTGGCGGTAGCGCTCTGCGGTGATTGGCAGCCGCTGGAGAAACAACTGGCGGTGGTCAGGTCGCCGGTGCCGGAGCAGGCGCTCAGTACGGAAACAACGGTGGCGATGAACAGCAGTCGTGCGACCATGGCTCGATTTCCTCGGGGCGGGAACAACTATTTTGTCGCCATATCCTAGCCCCGCACCGTACGCGGCAAGATGAAATTTCGGTGGCTGACAGCAGGCGTTCAGGATCGCCTTTTCACTAGGCAAGAGTATTTACGACAATAGGTTTCGATCCTGATTTGTCGAGCATCTGCGGCAACGACATCGCGCCGCCGCAGAGAAGCATGGCCTAGGCCTTCACCTCGACATTATCCAACGCCTGATTCACTGCCAACTCCCCCAACATCACCACCTGTGCAATGCCCAGCGCGGTTTTGCGGTGCAAGGGGTCAAGTGCTGCGGCGAAGTTGTTGAGCATTTCCGACGCGGAACTCAGTGTTTCACTGGCATTAGCCAATAGGGATTCGGAATCGTACTTCGGGTTAGCGAGGTACATGCGTTCGGATTCGTTGACGCTGGACATGATCTGGTTGGGTGGGAGGAGATAGTGATCGAGCGCGCGCTCGGCGGCTTCGTGGAGCTTTTTCGGGTTGAAGGATTCGTAGGGGGATGCGGGATCGGTGTCCGGCGGGTTGGGCGTTACTTTGAACATGGATGAAACCTCTAGCGCGATTAGCAAAAGGAGCCATCACCCTCGCTACCAAACGAAGGGTGGCGGCCATACGCGGGTTGGTAGACCGGTCGCACTAGAACCCGGCGCCCAGAATGGGCCCCACGCATGACCACCATGAAATCCGAGTCCCGCGAAAGCGACTGAAATCGACGATGCGATGCATCTAGACACGAAGCGGGCTACCAAACCGATCACTGGCTTTCAGCGATGTAGGGACGATAGAGCCTGCGGGCTAGAGGCACAAGCCGGGGGATTCTGTCTTAGGTGTAGGGGGAGGCGCAAGGTCGTGTAGGCCAGAGGTGATGCGAACAACCTCATCCTAAACAGACTGAATCTCAACCGTTTAAATTGAAGGCCCTTTACCCAGGCACGAGTCCAAGCAAGTCTGATAAGTCGGCACAGGTTCATTCGTTGACAGGGAGTCAACCATGGCAAAGCCCGCCGCACGCATTACCGATACCACCAGTTGCCCAATGCATGGGCACGGCTCAAAAGCCATCGCTTCCGGACACTTTGAGGACGGATCTACTTTATCCGGTGTTTTTGATCACAACAACGCTGTGAGATTTCTCAATATTCCCGGGAAAATCTGGCACAAGCTTGAATTCGGTATACAAGAGGAATCGGCCGTTAATTCGATCTTCGATACGTTATTCAACGCTTCTTTGAAATAAGGACTATTCATGACTGAACCACTCCTCATCACACGAAGCTACGTTGTCCAGAAAGCACACGCGCTTGAAAACTCGCCCTTGGATATGGCTAGCGCGGGAATGGAAGGTGCTGCGACAAGATTTTATGTAGACGCCATATCAGATGCGAAAGTACGGGCCAACTACATGAACAACATCAAACGCATGTCAATGGACAAAAGCCGAGTGAAAGGACAATCCTTTGGACCCCGTTCTGTCGATGGCCTGAAGGCGTGGGATGCTGGGCCCGCCCGAATCGATTAGCATCGACTGAAGCTCTATCGCCAACATCCCAATGGAGAATCACAGCCAAATAATCATGAATTAAATACAGCAGCGTGATGGATTTAATTATTTCCACCACTTCTTTAAATATAAATCCGCCACACGCTTCTTCTATATTCTAAAAATCATCCCAACAATACTCACCAACAAGTAAATAACAAAAACAACCAAACCAGACAAAACAGACAGAACCAATAAAGGCTGCTCCTCTATTTTCACCCACCCCCACAGCACAGGCTTGAACCGATCAATACGCACACACATATATGCAACGCTGTATGCCGCAATGTAACCCCACAACCATATAGAAGTAAGAAGGCTTGTGAAAAAGAATACCCCCTCCGGAAATGCGTAAACCACCTCGGTAGATAACGGCACGTCTGTTGTGAATCGACCCTGCCCATCCGCTCTAAAGTTAGACATATCGAAATCCTCAACAACTCTTAGTAAGGTGGTTAGATTATTAGGGTCTAACCACACACCCAGAGATGTCATGGGAGAAGCTGCGCCATGATGCAATAAAATAAATTTAGCAACCGTCAACCCGATGTAATACAACATTACTGAACCAACCACATCAAAAACTAGCGCCCAGCCAAAAGCCTTCTTCCCATCAGACAAAGTTACTCGATATATTTTCCGAGTAAGGCTTATCGACAAAAATTCAACGACCAAGATGGTGCAATATATGGCTAAAGCAGGCCACCTCAAACTGCTCAACTCAACAATGTTCAGCATCCACTCTCGAAATGAAGAATATTTAAAACTGAACACCAGAATAAATATCCCAGCCCAAACATTCGTTAGTAAAAAACTAACCCAAAGCGCTCTCCATGAAAAAATCTTGCTGCCAAAAACAGCATTATTCATATGTAACCACAAAGCAAGAATCTTCCTTGCTCCGACACGGAAGCTTACCTCCATAATCCCAACAACTACGCGCTGCAATTTTTCTTTTCTGATAATTTTTTCAAAGGTCTCACATAGCTTACACCATGCTAAAAACGTACCGATTGCACACCCGATAGCCAAAACAAAACTCTGAATAGCATCAACCACTGAGTACACTCCGATCACCCAAGAACATTTTTTAATCCTGCCGCCATCATTTGGCCATATCCGAGTAAGCGTAGCAACGATTCTTAAGACAGTTGCAAGGGGACTGTTTTTTTAAGGCACTTATCTGCGCGTTTTCTCCTTCGCCCCTCAATTTCTGATGATATCCAACCTCAGAGCCTCGCCCAAGCTCCTCCCCACCATTCCTGATAAACTTCCCCACCTTCCAGCCCCGCTCATATCAGAACCGCCATGCCCCCTATCACCGCCACACCCGCTCCACTCTCCCGCCGCTTCTCTGTCGCACCCATGATGGATTGGACGGACCGCCATTGCCGTTTCTTCCTACGCCTCCTGTCGAAGAACGCCCTGCTCTACACCGAAATGGTCACCACCGGCGCTCTCCTCAACGGCGATCACGAACGCTTCCTCCGTCACAACGAAGCCGAGAACCCGCTCGCCCTGCAACTTGGCGGCAGCGTTCCTCTGGATCTGGCTGCCTGCGCCCGCATGGCCCAAGAGCACGGCTACGACGAGGTGAACCTCAACGTCGGCTGCCCGAGCGATCGTGTACAAAACAACATGATCGGCGCCTGCCTGATGGGGCATCCGCAACTGGTGGCGGATTGTGTGAAGGCGATGCGTGATGCGGTGTCGATTCCGGTGACGGTAAAGCATCGCATCGGCATCAACGGTCGGGACAGTTACGCGGAGCTGTGTGATTTCGTCGGCACGGTGCGGGATGCCGGGTGTAACAGTTTTACCGTGCATGCGCGGATTGCGATTCTCGAGGGGTTGTCGCCGAAGGAGAATCGCGACATTCCGCCGTTGCGCTATGACGTGGCGGCGCAGTTGAAGGCGGACTTTCCGGAGCTGGAGATTGTGCTGAACGGCGCCATCAAGACGCTGGAGGCTTGCCATGATCATTTACAGACGTTTGATGGCGTGATGCTGGGGCGTGAGGCGTATCACAATCCGTATTTGCTGGCGCAGGTCGATCAGCAGTTGTTTGGCAGTGAGGCACCAGTGATCAGTCGGGCCGAGGCGTTGGCGCAGTTGCGTCCTTATATAGCCGAGCATTTGTTGGCCGGTGGGGCGATGCATCACATCACACGGCATGTGCTTGGCTTGGGCACGGGGTTCCCGGGGGCGCGCAAGTTTCGTCAGTTGTTGTCGGTGGATATTCACAAGGCCAAGGATCCGCTGGCGTTGCTGGATCAAGCGGCTGAGTTGCTTGAAGGTCGTTGATTGAAGTTTTGCGTGTGCGGGCAATGCATGAGCGTTGCCCGGTGTTTTGTTGTACGGACAGGATGTCTTTCGGTTATGCCCGCGTTTAAACGTGCTTTATTCAATCGCTTCACCCTCCTCGCTTTTTGCTCGACGGTTTCCACCAGCGTCTTCGCCGACTGCAATTTTGCGCGAGGATGTGGTGAAGGAAGCGGTAGCCCTTTTGAGTCGACGCAAATGTCCGGCTTTATGGTGTTCACGGCGACGATGGTGTCGGTCGATGGAACCTCGGATGTATCCGGCCTTAAAAAGCGTGTTTACTCGGCTGAGGAAATCGAAGCAGCGCGTTACTTCCTCGCCAGCGACGGCATGCTGCAGGCCGCGTATTTCACGTCGGCCTTGCAGCGCTATCGCCAGGAGTCGTCGGATTCGACGTTAAACGATCTCGCCGTTGCGGCGTTGATCAGCGCTGAGTAATCAAGCCGCCGCAGCCGCCGTCCAATTCACCCACCCAAACCCCCACGTCGCCAGAATCAACAACCCAAAACCAATCCGATACCACGCGAACGCCGCATAGCTGTGATTCGCAATAAATTTGAGCAAGCCCCGCACGGCGATCATCGCGAAGATGAATGCGGTGACGAAGCCGAGGGCGAAGACTGGCAGGTCGTTGGGCTGGAACAGCTCGCGGTATTTGTAGCCGGAGTACACGGCAGCGCCGACCATGGTGGGCATGGCGAGGAAGAACGAGAATTCGGTGGCGGCTTTGCGCGACAGGCCGAACAGCAGGCCGCCGATGATCGTTGAGCCGGAGCGTGAAGTGCCGGGAATCATCGCCAGGCATTGTACGAAACCTATCTTCAGTGCGTCGGACCAGCGCATGTCGTCGACGCGTTCGACGCTGATCACATGGCTGCGTTGTTCGGCCCAGAGCATGACGACGCCGCCGACCACCAGCGCCACGGCGACGGTGATCGGGTTGAAGAGGTATGCGTGGATGGCGTCGGCAAACAACACGCCCAGGAAAACCGCCGGCAGAAAGGCGATCAGCAAATTGATAGTGAAACGTTGTGCATTGCGCTCGGTGGGCAGGCCTTTGACGATATCGAAGATCTTCGGCCGAAACTCCCAGACCACGGCAAGAATGGCACCCAGTTGAATAATGATATTGAACGCCATTGCGCGTTCACCGTCGAAGTCCAGCAAGTCGGCGACGATGATCTGGTGGCCGGTGCTCGAGATCGGCAGGAACTCGGTCAGGCCTTCTACCGCGCCTAATATCAACACCTGGAAAAAGGTCCAGAAATCCATTAATCCTCCATCAGAGCGCTCTTGTGAGCGACCGGTTAACTGCACTCAGGAATTGAGTATCGGAAATAAAGATTGGCACGCCATTACCCATTGCCTGACGCGGCGCCGGCAGAATATGTCTTATCAAAAGCCACACTCAAGTCATGTTAGTAATCGTCGGCCGACGAACCACTCGAGAAATATTTAGTGCTGGAATGGAAAAAAGTTAGCGTGAGCAATAAAGTGTGATCCAGTGCACAGTATTACCGGATGGCGATACAGTGGCATATCGACATAACTAAAGCTGTCGCAATAGACTCAAAATAGTGGCACCATTGCATATCGCCATCACCTAAGCCGTAGTTCACTCTCTCGAGAAAATCAACTAAAAGCCTGAAAAGCTTACTTATTGTTAGAAATCTCGCGAGGCACGTCTAAAATCCGCGCAAATGTTACCAATTGTCAGTCACAGATGAGAACCGGTGCTTTAACATCCCGATGTCAGCACCTAATTCGAGTCAATGCACGATGCTCTCAGCGAACTTGGCGACTAGAAGCCCGCGCCCGACAAATGACGAACCCGGTGTTCTTACTCTGGGTCGTACCCGTGGCGTGGCCGAACATTTTAGAACGCTAATCGCCCAGCATGTTCGTAGCGATTTGGCGCTTGAAGCCAGTGCCTACGCTAGTTCACATAACTTTAATGAACATGTGGGATCGTACCGGGCAATCTTCCTGATTATCGATAGCCCACAGGCTCTCGAGGACAATCTTGCGCTGGTGGAGAATCTGCGCAGCGACAACTTGAAGCCGATTATTTGCGCGGTTATCACCGGTCGCGGTGCCTTCAACAAGATCAAGTACTATCTGGCGGGTGCTGATATTTGTATCAAACTCAACACGCTTTCCGACGACGGCACAGAGTTGCTGGGCGAGTTCTTCATCAGTGAAGAATGGCAGCGCAACATCAATCTTACGCTTGATCCGACGCGCATTTGCCTGATGGACAAGAGCAAAAAACTCGACATCTCGTTTGCCGAGATGAAGATCCTCGAAGCCTTTGCGCGAACCGGCAATCACATCCTGAGCCATGATGAGATCGCCGGCATCATGGGCCTCAATACCAATTTCTACGACCCTCGGGCACTGGAAAAATCAATCAGTCGTTTGCGTGGAAAAATCAAGGACATGTATGGTACAAACGCGATTCAGAGCATTCGCGGTTATGGCTATCGCCTGCTGCGGGGTCTGATATCGACTGCCTGAGTCTCGGGCAGCCAATCCCTTTTGCAACGTACGAAGGATCGTCCAATGCAGCCATACAGTTCCTTTTCTGCTCCGCTTCTGTTTGAAATCAAGCAATTGAATGAGCGCGTCAACACGACCCATAACAATAAAACTCCATAACATAGCAGCAGTTCGAGTGGAATTTATCGAGGGCCAATCTTGGGCCCAGACCCTGCCTATCGATTACTTCCGAGGAAGCTATTGCTCGCCTGCCGATTTTCTTTTAGCCAATTTTGGTATGTATTCAGGAGAGAGACATGGAAACCAGTACAACCCTCCCAAGGAAATATTTTGTTGTCGTGACTCACAGTACAACGTCGCAACGTGAACTGGAGAGCATCCTGTCCAGTGAGCGCTTCAACTCGTTTGGCACGTCGCAGGCACAAATGTTTGTTGAAGGTGTTGCTTCGCCCTCCTCCGCGCCAATGGTGATGGAGTTCACATATCCGCACATCAGTCGAAAAAATGTCGCGCGCAGTATCGAGCATGATACTCAGCGAATTCTGGCCACACTTGAGTCGGAATGGCTGGCCGCGCAATCGGCAACTGCGTTCCAACACAATTCAGTCATTACCGGCGATATCAGCAACATGCCCCCTGCCGTTCAAAGCGATATGCCGTACAGCGCAACCTGGCATCTTGACCCGGAACAAGGCGCACTGGTCAGAGAAGGGGTCGAGATCAGTCTTACGGGCCTGGAAACAGCACTGGTGCGTAAAATGCTCAGCCATGAAGAGCGAGTTGTCAGCCGTGATGATTTGATCATCAGCATCGGTCGCGAACCGGAACAATACCGTGGCCTGGAAATGTGCCTGAGTCGTCTGCAAGACAAATTCAAAAGCGCCAGCAACGGTGAGCGTCTGTTTCGCGCGGTAAGAAATCGCGGTTATTGCCTTATCCAGGACATCGTCGCGTAAATAACGCCGACCTCCGCCAATAAAACAAACAGAACAAGTGCGATTACAAAAACAACAAGAGCACTCTGTTTGGCTTTACCCCTCCTTGAGTTGTATCTTCCCTGGCTCCAACAGTAACAAATACCCCACCGCATAATCACCCCCTGCTCTGCGACCTTTTCTAACACACTACTATTTAAATATTAGAATAGTTGGCACTGTGCCATCTTGTTAGAACTCGTCAGACACCATTCCCGGCAATAACTTAGTCTATTGACTGACGACAGTTCGGCATATCGATGTTGTTACCTCAGGACACTCGCTACAACAAAAACAATAAGTCTGCATAACAACTCGGATTTCAACTGTTGAAACCTGAATGGACGTCTTTTGGGGATATTCGTATGGATCTTTCTCTCAGTATCAATCGAAACACGGGCCTCAAGGGACTGACCTTTTGGGGCCAATGGGCACTCGCTCAGGCGTTCGTCGTAACGCTGCTGTTTATCCTGGCCGAGCAGCACACCGGTACGGTCGCGTTCTATTACCGAATGTGCGCAACGCTGGCAGTACTGGCCTCGGTTCCGGCCTACACGTTCACCGGTGTCTATCGCAAACGCGACAACTACCTGACCGGCCTGGGCCGGCTGTTCATGGGCTGGTCGATGACCATGGCAGCGCTGGCGTGCATTGCATTCGTCTGCCAGGCCGATGAGCTGTTTTCGCGTCAGGTGATTCTGAGCTGGGCGGTGTACGGCTTCCTTGGTCAGGCATTTCTCTACGCACCGTTGCATGCGTTTTCCAAGTACTACCAGCGTTCGCGCAAGAGTGAACACAAGACGTTGATCGTCGGTACTGGTGAACTGGCGCTGGGTCTGGCGAAGAAGCTCAGCCAGCTGGAAAACCTGCCATTGGTGGGTCTGGTCAGCAACGGCGATGTGACCACGCTGGGCTCCGATGCGCCGAGAGTCGTCGGCGCACAGGAGCAACTGCTGGACCTGATCGCGGCCCATGACATCCGCCGTCTGTACATCACCCTGCCGCTGTGCGAAGCAGCGAAGATCGAAGCGATGTATGTCGATCTGCTGGGTGCCAACGTCGATGTGGTGTGGGTGCCGGATCTGAACAGCCTGACGCTGCTCAACCACTCGGTAAAAGTCGTGGACGGTCTGCCGGCGATCTACCTGAACGAAAGCCCGCTGACCAGCCGCCCGACCGCCGCACTGAGCAAGAGCCTGGTGGAAAAGGCTGTGGCGTTTCTGGCGATCATCGCGCTGAGCCCGATCCTGCTGATCATTGCACTGGCGGTGAAGCTCAACTCCCCAGGTCCGGTGTTTTTCAAGCAGGATCGCCATGGCTGGAACGGCAAGGTGATCAAGGTCTGGAAATTCCGCTCGATGCGTGTTCATGATGATCGTGATGTGAAGCAGGCCAGCCGCAATGACTCGCGCATTACCGCCGTCGGCCGCTTTATCCGTCGCACCTCGCTGGATGAATTGCCGCAACTGTTCAACGTTTTGCAAGGGCACATGGCCCTGGTCGGCCCACGTCCACATGCGGTCGCGCACAATAATTACTACTCGGGGAAAATCCTCGCGTACATGGCGCGCCACCGGATCAAACCGGGCATCACCGGCCTCGCCCAGATCAGCGGCTGCCGTGGCGAGACCGACACCATCGACAAGATGCAGAAACGAGTGGAGATCGACCTGCAGTACATCAACAGCTGGTCGTTGTGGCTGGATCTGAAGATCCTGGTGAAGACACCGTTTACGTTGCTGTCGAAGGATATTTACTGAGGTTCAGGGTTGTAGATTCAAGGGGACGAAAGTCCCCTTTTTTGTGGGCGGGATTTGGGGGATGGGGTGGGATTGTGGCCTGACGAATAACCCCTGTAGGAGTGAGCCTGCTCGCGATGGCGGTGTGTCAGGCAACATCAATGTTGGCTGGGCTGACGCCATCGCGAGCAGGCTCACTCCTACAGGGATTTGGGGATGGGTCGCGATTTGTGGTCTGGCGATTAACCCATGTAGGAGTGAGCCTGCTCGCGATGGCGGTGTGTCAGGCGACATCAATGTTGACTGGACTGACGCCATCGCGAGCAGGCTCACTCCTACAGGGATTTGGGGATGGGTCGCGATTTGTGGTCTGGCGATTAACCCATGTAGGAGTGAGCCTGCTCGCGATAGCGGTGTGTCAGGCAACATGAATGTGACTGGACTGACGCCATCGCGAGCAGGCTCACTCCTACAGGGATTTGGGGATGGGTCGCGATTTGTGGTCTGGCGAATAACCCCTGTAGGAGTGAGCCTGCTCGCGATGGCGGTGTGTCAGGCAACATGAATGTGACTGGACTGACGCCATCGCGAGCAGGCTCACTCCTACAGGGATTTGGGGATGGGTCGCGATTTGTGGTCTGGTGATTAACCCGTGTAGGAGTGAGCCTGCTCGCGATAGCGGTGTGTCAGGCAACATCAATGTTGGCTGGGCTGACGCCATCGCGAGCAGGCTCACTCCTACAGGGGATCCGTGTTGTGACGGAGATCGCTATCTACTCGGTTATCTTCTCGAAATTACGATAGAACATATCGCCTTCACGGCTATCGGTCATCGAGTGCAGTTGGTAGCTGCGGTTGAGCCGCGCGCCGCCGTCTCGGGTCAGGGGGGCCCAGACCAGGTTGGCGCGGCGCATGGTCGACATGCTCATCATTTCGTCGAACGGGATCGACAGGTACAGACCCTTGTCGAAGCTACCTTCGCCATATTCGGCGCTGCTGGCGGTGGTGATCGTCGCCCAGGCACCCACCCGCACACCGTTGAAAAACTCCCGCGAGATATCCACCGTCGCGCCCCAGTCCCCAGCCAGATAGCGACCGACACTCACCGCCGCCAGCGTGTCGAACGGCAGGTCGGTGTAGCCGGTGATGTGCCCGGTCACCACTGAGTAATCGCGCAAGGCAAAGCCCTGATCGAAATCACGCTGACGCACCCAGTTAAGGTCCGCGCCCAGTGACCAGCGCTCGCCGGTCGGGCGGAACAGCACCTCGGCGCCGACCCCGGCAAACATCGACTCCAGATAACCGCCGTAGACCATGCCATACAGGTCTTTATCCAGTTGCTCGGCATGGCTGACCTGGAACAGCGGCATGGTCGTATTGGAGGTGGTCAGGTACTGCCGCAGATCGGTTCGCACACGCGGTAATCCGCTGGGCGCGTCGTAGCTGAATTTGTCGAAGTTGTTCGCCAGGTTGGCGCTGAGCAAGCCGCTCCACCAGGTGTTGCGGTTGAAACGATATTCGGCGTCGGCATCGGCGCTGAATTGATAGAGCAAACCATCCGGACCACCAACGTTCTGCTTGAAGCCCAGGCCCACGCCATAGCTGAAATGCTGCGGCGCCTCGCTGTAGAGGGTCGTCTCGTTGTGCGGCATCGCCGGGTTGATTTCGGTGGTGCGGTGCAGCGATTCCAGCGGTTCCTCATTGTTGATCACTTCGCGGAAGGTCTGGCGCGGCAGGCTGGTTTCTTCCAGCGGCAGGTCGTAGCGCTTGTTGACCACGGTGAACCAGTCGATGTCGTCGTTGACACTGTTATCGAGAATCCGGCTCGCCCGCCCGACGGCTTTGGACGAATGGAAATAACGCTGCTGCTCGCCGTAGACGATCAGCTCGGAATCACGCTGGGCGATGCGCTCGACCTTATAGCCGGCGTTCTGCTGCAAACGCCTCGATACATCGGCCCAGTCGACCTGCGCCATCGTCGCCGTCGGGGCTTTCGCCGGCAGCGGTTCCGGGGTCGGGTCGTAGGTTTTTGCCGGGGCTTTGCGGCTGACGAAATTGGTGTGAAAGGTCACGCCGAACATCGCTGTGTTGCCGCGTTCCCACGCCGCGCTGACGTCGATCGAATCGGTGACTTTGAATACTGCGCCGAGGTTGATCGGCGAGTCCTGCTTGATCTCGTTGTCCTTCGGTTCGTTTTTGTAATCGTTGCCTTCGAACTCGAGCTTCAGACTGAGGCGATCCCACGGCGTCTGATAGCTCACGCCACCGAACAGCGAAGGCCGGCCACGAAAGTACGAGCCCGAGTTGACGTCACCGGTGCCTTCGAGCGCCGGCCGGGTATCGAAGCGGCTGCTGGCATAGCCCAGCGGGTTATCGAAGTCGCCGCGATTGCCGATATAGCCCCAGGCGATGCCGGCGCTGAAATCGAAGTTGTCGTAGCGTTTGTTGGCGACGAAATATTCACTGGAGAACAAACCGGTACCACCGATATCGCGGAAGCCCAGCGCCACTTCCGGCGCCCAATGGCTTTCCTGCCACAGCCGGACTTTGGCGTCGACCGCCTTGTCCTTATAGCTTTGGCTGCCGCTCAGGGCCTCCGAGCCGTACGGCCGGTTGGTGATCGCGGTGTAGCGAAACGAGCCTTCGAGCCAGTCCAGCGGCTGCAACGACACGCTGTAGCGGCTGTACGGATCGGTGCGGTTGGCGTTGACGCTCAACTCCCCCGCCGGGGCCATGCGCGCGGTCGGCGTCTGCCACAAGCCGGTGCCACCGAAGTCATTCTGGGTAATGCGCGGCTCGGCGTGAGCCAGGCCACAGGGCAATAACAACACAGCTGCAAAACGTAACTTCAACGAACCACCTCGGCCAGCTGCGTGGCAATGAATTCGGCCAACTGCTGATTCAGTTCAGGAAGAGGCGGATCAAGATCATCATTTTTCAGCGGTACCAGAATCTTGCTGCCGGCCACCGGGAATTGCCCGGACTCACGATTCCAGTGGGCAATGCCGACGCGCCGCGACACGCCGTTGGGCTGGATCAGCCACAGATAATCGGCTTCGGCATCGTCGAGAATCGAGCAACCTTGCAGGTATTCGCGCGCCTCCTGCAACGGCTGATACGGCAAGTGGCACGGCGCGGCGACGGCGCCCAGCACCTGCACTTCATCGACCCGCTTCGGATAGACCAGACGATCGCCATCCTCGAGACGAATGTTGCGCGCGAAGCCGGTTTCCACCGCGACCGGGTCGAGATCGGCGATCTGCCGGCCGGTCACCGGCATCTGCCGCACTTCTTCAGCGATACGCTGCGCCAGCGCCACACGGCTCGGTTTGTCGAACAGCACGGCCATGCGCTGCAGCACCTCAAGATCGAACAGCACACCGACCTTGAGCCGCGTTTGCTGTTCGATCAGCGACTGGCGCAGCAAGCCGCCGGCGAGCCAGTAGCCTTCGGCGTTCGGCACGGCCTCGCTGATCACATCGAGCAAGCGCCCGCCGGGCGGCAACGGGATCGGCCCGGGATTGGCGACATCACCCGATACGGTAACGGCAGCCTGACTGACCCCGGTCATCAGGATCAGACCCGCTGACCACAATCTCAGGCGCTTCACGGCAGGTGCCTGCGAGCAGGCGTCAGTTGCACGACCTTGACGCGCAACTGCGTCGTCAGTTGCTGCTCGCTTTGCAGAATGAAACCGTCGCGCGGATCGACCCAGTAATGATTGGTCGCGCGCAAGCCGATGGCCGGCGCGTCAATCTGCTCATCGACACGCAGCACGGCGTATTCCTTGTCGAGGATATTCAGGGTAGTGTCCGAGCGCCGGCTGAAGCGGCTGTTGACGATCACCCCGACTTCCTGACCCTTGTACAGATCGATCCAGCGGCGCGTGGTGAAGCCATCGGCGACGTGATGCAGGCCGCGCTTGAACGGCGAGTCATCGGCCAGGCGTGTGCCGTCCAGATCGCCTTCCAGGCCCAGGCCGATGCTGCGCACGGCGAGGCCATCTCGCAGCAGCAGAACTTGCTTGCCGGAAGCGACCCAGAACTGCAGGTCTTCACGCTCGCGCATCAGCGCCAGCACGCCGGAGCCGGACGGCGTGGTCAGCTTCAGTTGCGGGTAATTGACCGCGGCCACTTCAGCGGCCGTCACGTCCACTTCGTCCGGACCGACCACTGCGGCCTTGAGGTTGTTCAGCGACGCGCTCATCAGCGGATTACAACCACTGAGCAACACCGCCGCGCACAGGCAGACGCCAACTTTCAATGTATTCACAGTCGGCGACCTTATTTGCTGTTGTTACTGTATTCGCTCCAGTTCTTCGCCGCGGAAGCCCCGGTGCCGACAATCGATGCCGACGGCACCAACTGGCTGATGAAGCGGTTCCAGCGCGTGACGTTTGCCGGGCCGACGTAGACCACATCCTGCGGGCGCACCTGAAAGTGCGAGGCCAGCGCCATGGCGGTCGGTGATTCGGCTTCCAGTTGGTAGATCTTCGCCGGCTCGACATCGAGATTTTCCACGCCACGAATGACGTACACCGCGTTACCGTTGGAGCTGGTCTGGCTGAGACCGCCGACCGAGCCGAGCACGTCGGAGAGGTTCATCGTCGCCGTCTTGAAACTCAACGCGCGGGGCTGGTTGACCTCGCCCATTACGTAGATGCGCTTGTTGTCGTTGTACGGCAGATACAACTGGTCGCCACCCTTGAGGAAGACGTTCTGCAACTCGGAATCCTGCTGATTGAGCGAGTCGAGATTGAGCGGATAAGTACGCCCGTCGCGCGTCAGCAACAGCCCGGACAGATCGGCGTTGTTGGTGTCGATACCGGCCGAGCCAAGGGCTTCGACCACGCTCAGCGGGTTGGTGGAAATCGCTTGCGGGCCAGCCTTGGTGACCGCACCGGTGACCACGACTTTCTGGCTGGCAAAACGCAACACCGCGACGTCGACCTGCGGCTCGGCGATGAACGCCGACAAGCGCTGCTCGATGTCCGCGCGCAGTTGCTGGATGGTGCGGCCGGCGGCCTGCACTTCCTTGATGAACGGGTAATACAGCGTGCCATCGGAGCGCACCAGACGGCCGTTGGCATCGATCTGTTGCTGCGCGCCGGACGGGGCCGTCAGCTCCGGGTGATCCCACACGGTGATGTACAGCACGTCGTTGTTACCGATGCGGTACTCGGCGGGGGTCGCCAACAACTCCGCCGGCAGCGATTCGTGCTTTTGCGTCGCGCGGTTCATGGCGATCAGCTTCGGCGTGATCGGAATCAGCTCGACCCGGCTGCTTTCACTCGCGCCCTGGCGGGTGATGTCGCTGGTGCTGAGGTATTGACCGGGGGAAAACATGCAACCTTGCAAAGCGAGACTTGCCAACATTAAAAGATAAACACTACGAGTCATAATGGCACTACGCTATTCAAGGGCGAATCCAAAAACAAAGTCACCCGACTTGCGTCGGGCGACCCTGTACTGCACTAACAGAACTTCCTGTTAGTTATGCGTGCCGGTTGTACCGGTGGTACCCGTCGTACCGGTGGTACCGCCGTTGGCACTGCCACCGCTGTTGGACGCCGCTACAGCACTGGCAACCATTGCAGTACTGGCTGCGGGCGCTTGAGAAGCCGCCACACTGCCACCTACATTGGTTACCGCTGTCAACGGCGCTTCAGCGGCGGCAGCCCAGTTGCTCAACATCGTCAACAGGGCAACTGCCATCACTTTTTTCATATCAACTCCTTTCTAACATTCGACCTGTTAAAAAACCGGCCTGTGTTAGCGGTGGTAGAGTTCAAGTCCGCAAAAAGCGCGAACAAGATCCGTTGTTCTTTCACAGTCAGACGCAACTGATAAAAGTCGAACGGCAGGCTTATATCTACGGACTTGCAAAAGGCATTGCCAGTGTAATTTCCCGACGTTATCTAACAACCTGACTGAAAATAACATTGGACTAATTGGCCATCATCGCGAGTATCCATTCGGATGATTGGATTGCCAGCGCCAGGTGTCGGCGACCATGTCCTGCAAGTTGCGTGTGGCTTTCCAGCCAAGTTCTTTCGCGGCTTTCGAAGCATCGGCAAAACTCTCGGCAATGTCACCGGCGCGACGCGGCATCATCCGGTACGGCACCGGCCGTCCACAGGCCTGTTCGAACGCCTGCAGCACTTGCAGCACGCTGTAGCCATCGCCGGTACCGAGGTTCCAGGTGTGAATGCCGCTGCGCTCGCCAATCGATTGCAACGCCTTCAAATGCCCGTCCGCCAGATCGACCACGTGGATGTAATCGCGCACCCCGGTGCCGTCGACCGTGGGGTAGTCGTTGCCGAAGATCGACAGTTCTTGCAGGCTGCCGACCGCGACCTGGCTGATGTACGGCACCAGATTGTTGGGAATGCCGTTGGGGTCTTCGCCCATGTGGCCGCTCTGGTGCGCGCCGATCGGGTTGAAGTAGCGCAGCAAGGCGATGCTCCAGCGCGGCTCGGCCCGGCTCAGATCGCGCAATACGTTTTCCACGATCAGCTTCGACTGACCGTAGGGATTGGTCGGCGTGCCGGTCGGAAATTCCTCGCTGATCGGCATCTGTTCAGGCTCGCCATACACCGTGGCCGAAGAACTGAACACCAGCCGGAACACCCCCGCCGCCGCCATCGCCTGACACAGCGTGACACTGCCGCCGACGTTGGTTTCGTAGTACTCCAGCGGCTTGCGCACGCTTTCGCCCACCGCTTTCAGCCCGGCGAAATGCAGCACCGCTTCGATCTGATGCTCACGGAAGATCCGGTCGAGCAACGCGCGGTCGCAGACATCGCCGCGAATCATCCAGGCACTCTTGCCGCAAATCGCTTCCACGGCATGAAGTGCCGCATCGCTGCTGTTGCAAAGATTATCCAGCACCACAACTTCATAGCCTGCTTCAAGCAATGCAAGTGTGGTATGCGAGCCGATATAGCCGGCGCCACCCGTTACCAGAATCTTCATAGCGCGGTCCGTCTTTTGGATAAGTGACAAGTAACGTGTCAAGCCTTGCGTATCGAACCTGTGTCACAGTCGACACAAACAAGGCGACAACAACCGAAAACAAATTCAGTTCAATGACTGGCAATAAATATTTTTGCAGGTCACACTGTATTGCCGTTACTTATTAGCACTCCCGGCGCACTCATCACTATCAACAGATACCGACTAAAAATAACTAACAAGGCACTTACCGACATCCTCTAACATTGTCGGCTTTTAGCTGCCTGATCAATTGCAATGAATAACCTGACTCGGGTATTAAAGTAAGCCTTCAATCCTTATTGAAACTTGCCACCTGTTCCGGTGCGCAACCGTCGCCTGTGTTCCATGACTGTCCAGGATACTTTTATGATTCGTAAATGTTTGTTCCCCGCTGCCGGTTATGGCACGCGTTTTCTGCCGGCCACCAAAGCCATGCCGAAAGAAATGCTGCCGATCGTCAACAAGCCGTTGATCGAATATGCCGTTGAGGAAGCGCGGGACGCCGGGCTGCAACACATGGCCATCGTCACTGGACGTGGCAAGCGTGCGCTGGAAGACCATTTCGATATCAGCTACGAACTCGAGCACCAGATTCGCGGCACTGAAAAAGAGAAATTCCTCGCCGGCACCCGCGAACTGATCGACACCTGCACCTTCTCCTACACCCGTCAGGTGGAAATGAAAGGCCTCGGCCACGCGATCCTCAGCGGCCGCCCGTTGATCGGCGACGAGCCGTTCGCCGTGGTGCTGGCCGATGACTTGTGCCTGAACCTGGAAGGCGACGGCGTGCTGTCGCAGATGATCCAGCTGTACAAGAAATTCCGTTGCTCGATCGTCGCCATCCAGGAAGTCCCGGCTGACCAGACTCACAAGTACGGTGTGATCGCCGGTGAGCTGATTTCCGAAGGTATTTACCGCGTCAATAACATGGTGGAAAAACCGGCACCGCAAGACGCGCCGTCGAACCTGGCGATCATTGGTCGCTACATCCTGACGCCGGACATATTCGACCTGATCGCCGACACCCAACCGGGCAAGGGCGGTGAAATCCAGATCACCGACGCGCTGATGAAACAGGCGCAGAACGGCTGCGTGCTGGCCTACAAATTCAAAGGCCTGCGCTTCGACTGTGGTGACGCCGAGGGTTACTTGCAGGCGACCAACTTCTGCTACGAAAACGTTTACCTCAAAGGTCGCTGAGACGGCTCAAGCATCGCGGATTCACTCATTATTTCAGGCAGGCAACCATGAACATTGCACACTATTCAGCAGAGATTGAACGTGAGGTGGACAACCTTGGAATGATGAGCTGGCTGTCGCGCCATCAGCCGTTGCCCAGCGCCAACGAAACCTGGCTGGGCACGATTCTGCTGGTGGAGCGGATCGGCGTGTTTCCGGCGTCCGGCGATATTCGCCGGCCAATGCGCGATCCCTATCCCCTGCTCGCGCATCTGAAAACGCTGTATGGCGAGCAGGCGCTGGAAATGGATGACCGCGATGGCTTAAAAGTGATCTTCAGCGATTGGCGCTTCCGGGTGCGGATCTGCTGCAACGACCCGGCGATCATCATCAATGTGGAAACCCGTTGTGATGCGCGGTTGATGCCGCAGAAGCTCACCGAATTGCTGGGGCTTATCGATTCCTTCAAGCAGTACCCCTGACCCTTTGTGGAAGCGAGCCTGCTCGCGAAAGCGTCGGCAGCTTCAGCACATGCAGTGCCTGACACGACGCCTTCGCGAGCAGGCTCGCTCCCACACTCAGTTCTTCGCAGCAGCGTTGCAGTCAGTCTTGCCTCCCATGATCCAGCCGTAGAAATAATCGGCAATCACCTTCCCGCCCGTGGCCGGCAGCGGATGAATCTTGTCCGGGCCGATCATCGCCGCGGCGTAGCGTTTGACGTCGGGGCCGAACGCGCATTGCAGGTTGGCGAACCCCAAGTGCTGCTCACGCGCCCAAGGCTCGAGCACCTGCGCATACGCCGCCATCGGATAAGCGCTGGAACGTGTGGTGTCCTGGCGCATGACCAGGTTGATGCTCGCCGCCGGTTGAATCTCACGGAGCATGCCGACCAGACCTTGCACGTTATGCAGATACTGCTCGGGCTTCACGCCGAAACCCTGGTCATTGCCGCCCAGCATGATCAGATAAACGTCGGCGGGGATTTTTGCTACCGCCGCTTTCCACTGCGCCTGCCATTGTCGGTCGGCGTGATAAAAATCCGCCGATGTCGCACCCGAGGCCGCCAGTTTCGACACGCGAATGCCGGGCTGATTGTTGCGCATCCACAGGCCGAACAAAGTCGGCGCGCCTTTCTGCACTTCGAGCCTGAACGACCAGTCTTTCGCGGTGGACAGGCCGGCAAGCGGCACTTCCTGCACGCCTGACCCGGCAAGTTTCAACGGTTGCCAGTCTTGCGCGGGTGACCAGCGATAACGCAGTTCACTGGCTTCGCCATTGCCCAGGTACAACAGCTTCGCCTGAGTCACTGCCGTATCGATGCGCGGCGTAGGGTTGGCATCCACCTGCAGCCACGCGCCGGCGCGACCGGTCACGGTGCGGCTGTCGGGACTGGACTGGCCCAGCTCGGAGACTTTCCAGCCGCCACCAAAGTATTTATCGCTGCTGCGGGTGTATTTGAAGTGCGTACCGCCGAGCGCCGCGCCGTGGTTGAACCCGACATAACCTGGCCCGGCAAAACCGGTTTCACCGGCCACCCGTTGCACCAGTTTGTTCAAATAGAAATCCTGCCCGGCGGTGTAGCTGTCGCCGATCACCGAGACCGACAACACCTTGCCGGCCTTGCCCTCGCGCCACTGGGCAAAGCGCTCGCGAGCGTCTCCCACCTGAATCACCGATGCAGACACGGGTTGGGCGTCATCAACTGCCACCATGCAAAATTTCCTCTAGTCTGGAATGAGCCCCGCGTCGAACAAAATCCCCTGTAGGAGTGAGCCTGCTCGCGATAGCGGTCTGTCAGATACATCATTGACTGATCCAACGCTATCGCGAGCAGGCTCACTCCTACAGAGGTTTGCGTAGGGCATGAATGATTAGCTGCTTTGGGTTTGCACCACGGGGGCGATGACCGCCGCCGGTTTCTTCTTGGTCGCTTTCTCGCCAAGGAACAACACCGAAGTGAAGTTGAACCGGCTGAAAATCATCGCCAACACCACCGGCCCGAGCAAGCCGACACTCAAGCCACCCAGCACCAGCAGGCTCTCATCCTTCACGCCGAGGCGCCCCAGGACAAACCGCGACGTCGCCGCGAACAGCACATGAAACAGAAAAATCGCATAGGAATAGCCACCGAGCCAGGTCAGCGCTTTCGAACGCATGTCGCTGGACAACAATGCGATGCACGACACACACCCCACCGCCAGGCCGATCAGGCTGCGCCGATCAACGATCAACTCGCGATCAATCGCCGCGACGTACAGCAGCGTCAACGAGATCAGCACAAACAGCAGCGGCCCGAGCACCTTGAAGCGCTGTTTCAACACCTCGACATTTTCCTGGCCGATCATCCCTGCGACAAAAAACGGCAGGAGATAAATCGCGCCGTTGATGCCGAACGCATCGAGCGGCAGCGGTGGCAGCAGAAACAACAGCGCAGCGAAGGCAAACAGGCCGTACAGGCGCGTAGCCGAACGCAGCAGACCGCGCCACTCCAGCAGGCCGACGAAGATGAAAATGATGAACACCGCCTGCAGAAACCAGAAGTGGTTGATCGGCACCCAGAACGACAGCAACGCGTCGATCACCCCGACATCCTTATTCACCCCCGGCCCCACCGCTTGCAGCACCGAGAACGGCACGCCGACGCAAAACAGCGGCACGATCAGGCGGCGCACCTTGCCGCGGCAGAACGCGCCGAAGTCATTGCCACGGATCTTGTAGATCGAATAGATGTACCCCGAGATGAAGGTGAACAGCGGCATGCGCACGTACACCATCGAATCGGCGATAACCCGGAACGGCGAGCCGATATCGATCTTCAACCCGCCGCCCAGCGGCCCGATGACGTGGTACAGCACCAGCAGCAGGCATGCCAGGCCACGCAGGGTTTCGATCTCCAGGGACTTTTTCTTGCTCGACATACAGCACCTGCCTCAATTCAGAATTCTGGATTCAACCTGCACCGGTTTGTTCGCCCGCAGCATCAAGCCGAGGCCAACGAACAACACCGGCACCACCATCGAAAAATGCCGGGCAAAGGATCCAAAGTCCGGCTCGAACAGGCCTTGCACCAGCAGGAACGCCAGCGGAATCGCGATCAGTTCCTTGGGTTTGGTCTGGATCGGCGCGCCCTTGTAATCGGTCGAGGTGATGACTTTGAACAGCAGCAACGCAGTCATGATCATCAGCGCAACGAAGATCACCTGACCCGGCCCGGACAGCAGAATCAGCTCTACCGGGAACGACAGGCGGAAGAAAATGATCATCGAGTCCAGCGCCTGCGAGACGAAATCACTGCCGCTGAGCCACGAAACGATCAACGACTTCGAGCCCTCCTCCCCTGCCGTGCGCAGTTCGTTGTTGCTGGCGCGAATCGACGACACCGGAAAACCCAGGGCGATCTGAATCGACATGGCCACCGCGAGGTAAAACAGGAACAACATCAGGAAAAACGTCGTGCGCGACACGTACTTTTTCATCACGCAGACGCCGACCCACGACAGCGAAAACAGAATCCAGTACGGTCGGATCAGCACGCCGTAGATCACCGCCGACAAGAAAAAACCGCCGCGATATTTGCGTGTCAACGAGCTGAGCAGAATGCTCAACACCGCCACCGAGACGATGATTTCCTTGGTCAGGTTTTCGAGGAAAAACGAACGCACGATGCCCCACAGACACAAAGTGCCGAAGATCGTCAGCGGCATGCGCCGGAACACCACCACAGGAATCGCCGTGAGGAAGAAATTGCAGAACATGCCGTAGGCCCAGGCGTTGGTCAGGTTGATCCCGGTGGGCCGCAGCAGGAACGCCGAGCACTCGTAGGACGAGCGATCGGGCGAGAACGGGTTCCAGAAATTGCAGTTGTCGGCGCGCGCATAGGACGACCACAAGGTCATCGCATCCGGGCCTGGATCACGCGGGACCAACAGCGGCATCGCCACCGAGAGAAACAGCCCGGTAAACAGGATCAAAAACGAAATCGAAGAATCGAGTCGCTTGCCGCGAAACTCGATGCACGGCAACTTCAGGCCCATGACAACGCAGCCTTCTTCGCCGCCGTGACGCGGGTCAACAGCGCAATCACTGCGAGTTGCACAACGACGGCGAAAACGTTGCCCCACGCCGCGCCGTAAATCGAGTAATGCTTGATCAGCACGTAGCTGACCGGTACCGAAATCAGCAGGCAGACCGCCGCGCTGGCCAGCGACACACGGCTGTTTTTCGAAGCAATCAAACCGCCCCAGACGATGTCGCCGATGGCCCGCAGCGCAAAGGAAAAAATCAGCACACCGAGGATGGCGTTATCCGGGCGCGGCACGCTGGTGGCGACGTAATCGAGCACCAGATTGAAAAACACGTAGATCGCCACGGCGACAACGGCGGAGACCAGCAGCGAGCGCATCACCCATTTGTTCACGAACAGTTGCTTGACCGTGAACGCCTGCTGATCGGCCTGAAAACGCTTGGCCAACACCGGAATCCCGACCACCGCCACCACCGCATACGACAACGCCTGCAAGGTATTTGCCGCCGACCATGCGTACACGTATTTACCGAGGCTGGCGTAGGGCTCCAGATCGATGATCAGAAAGCGTTCGGCGTACTGACTCAGCGCGATCAAACCGGTGCCGAGGTAGAACGGCAGCCCGGCCTTCCACACGGTGGCGGTGTCCAGCACCGCCGCTTCCCGTCCCTTGTGTACCCGCGCCACGATCAGGTAACCGGCGATAATTACCAGCACGTTGGCGGCGACCCACAGCCACAACACGCTGGCAATGCCTGCCACCCAGCCGAGCATCATCCCGGCCACCGCCAACACCGCCCACAGACCGGTCTTGATGAAAAACAGCGAGGCCCCGGCGGTGGCTTTCTGTGCGGAAAAGACGAACGAGTTGATCTCGAACGACAGGTGTTCGGTGAGCAGTACCAACGTCACGCACAGCACCAGCGCAGCGGTCGCTTCGACCTGCTGGAACAACGAATAAATCAGCACCGTGACCACCGACAACAGCAGCCCTACTGCCAGATACAACAGCAGGACTTTATCGACCACCCGGCGCGAACTGCCGCCAACACTGATCAAGCGATTGATCTCGGAACTGAACCCGACACTGTAGAACTTCGACGCAATCAGCGACGCCGCCACTACCACGCCGTAAAAACCCAGCGCCTCATAGCCCAGGTAATGGGTGATCGCGAGCACCAGCAGAAACTTCGCGCCCAATGCCCCGCCGCGAAGCAACAGGCGAAATATCATCGAACGACACCCTTGATGATCTCGTCCATGGCCACGGATTTTGCCTCGATCTCGCGGCAGGTGTCGGTCAGGCGTTTGCCGAAATCGGCCAAGGCATTCGGCGCGTAAACCGTATTGATGATGGTGTCGACGTCGATGTCGCCGCCATTGATCACCCAGTCTTCGACACCCATGTCCTGATAGGCGCCAAAGCCTTTGCGCTCGTAGCTGATGTGGTAGGCCGGCACGCCGGACAGCAGCGATTCGATGGCGCCGTGCAGACGTACGGAAATCACCAGGTCCGGTTGGTATTTGGCGATTGTGGCTTTCAGCGACAGCAGGTCTTCAGTGATGCCCAGTTCGCGATAGAACGCACCGTCATCGTTGCCGCGCACCGCGCTTTGCACGGCACAGACCACTTTGCTTTTGTTCCTCAGGCGTTGCAGGAGCAATTTCAGATTGGCGACGTAAGCGACTTTTTTCTCTTTGCTCCACTCCGGCGGCTTGCGCAGCACCACGCACACCGTGGCTGGCGACGCGGCGCAACGGGTGAACTTGGGCTGCTGGAGAATCTTGCTGGCCAGCGACTGCACCGCCAGATCCGGCGCGCGGTAGACGTTTTCGCAGGCATCGAAAATTGCCGAGGAACGATTGTCACGGACGAACACCGCGTCGGCACTCGCGTAGTGCTCGACGATCTTGCTGCTTTCGCCGTGGAACGGGCCGATGCTCTGCGGCAGGTACACCGACGGCACCTTGCTGAGAATCGCGGTTTCCAGTTGCTTGGCGTGGCCAATCTTCAACTTGATGTGTTCGAAGGCGCTTTTCGAGCGCATGTATCCGCCACCGACGCCGACGATCAGGTCGGTCTTTTTCAACAGGTCCGCGAGCCCGGCGTAGGACTGGTTGAGAAACACAGCCTGCTTGACCCGGCCCAGCCCTTTGGCCGCCATCACCGGTGCGTCGAAGCGCGGGTGCGGCAAGTAGTTGAAGGAGTCCGGGTCGGAAGCGACGACGCTGATCGCGGTGTCTTCGCCAAAGTTGCGCTGCACCAGGGCAATCGCCAGGTCGACGAGCAAACCGTCACCGGAGTTGGAGGCGCTGTAGCCGTGCAAAATCGTTACGTTCATAAGCGTGAGTTCTACTTAATAAGTGGGAGCGCGATACAGGTCGTAGGTCTGGCGAATCATCAACGCGGCGCTGAAACGCTCGCGGACGATGCTCCGGCCTTCGTTGCCGAGGTCGAGCAGGCGCGGTTTCTGGATGATCGTCAGCACATCGGCGAGTGCCTGGTGGTCGCCGCTGGGGAAGACGTAGCCGGACACTTCGTTGGTGACCAGTTCCGGCAGCGAGGTGCAGTTGCTGGCAATCACCGGCAAACCCATGGCCATGCCTTCCAGTGGCACCATGGCGAAACCTTCCCAGCGACTGGGCACGATCAGCGCATCGGCTTTCTGATACAGCGCCTGCACTTCGCTGGGCGTTACCCACGGCAGGTATTCGACCGAGTCCATCGGCGGGCAATCCACCGAATCCTCGTTCACCGCACTGCCGACCACCGTCAGTTTGAGGTCCTTGCGCTGGACTTTGGCGAAGGCCTTGAGCAGCACGTCGAAGCCTTTTTGATAATCGAGACGGCCGACGAACAGCAGATGGATCGGCTCGGTTCCCGCAGCTTTCGGCGCGTCATCCTTGTGATGGATACCGTTGTAGATCAGCTTCATGCGCTTGCGCTCGATGCCGAACCGCGCGGCTTTGTCGAGCTCGTACTGGCTGACGCAGATGATCACGTCGGTGACTTTTTGCAGCACCCGTTCGATCCACGCATAGACCTTCTGCTTGGTCGGCGAGCTTTCCATCAGAAACGAAAACGCGTGCGGGCAATAGACGATCTGCGGCTTGCGCCACGGTCGCAACAGCACGCAGACACAGCGCCCGATCACTCCGGAAAACGTGCTGTGCAGATGCACCACATCGGGCTTTTCCTTGATCAGTACCTGGCTCAGCCGCCAAGCGAAACGCAACAGCGACGGCACATTGCGACCGGTGCGGGCGAAGGTGCGAATCTGCGGCGGCGCGATGCCGTGCAGTTCCTTTTCCTGATCCTCGGGGACCAGATACACCAGCTCGTAGTTTGCCGCGTCGCCTTCGGGGGAAGCCGAAATCGTGCGGATTACCGTCGCGACGCCACCTTTGATCGTCTCTGCCACGTGCAGTATTTTCTTCACAACTCACCCACTTCAAACAGGAAAGGACAATCGCCAGATTTCAGGATTTGTCGGACGCGTATTCGTAGTTGTAATAGCCGTAGCCACCGTTGCCGTAGTAGCTGGCGGCACGCTTCTCGACGCCGTTGAACACCGCACCCTTGAGCTCGATGCCGTTCTGCGCGAAACGGCGGATGGTCAGTTCGATTTCCTTCGCCGGGTTCACCCCGAAGCGCGTGACGATCAGGCTGATCCCGGCTTCACGGCCGACAATCGCCGCATCGGTAACCGCCAGCAGCGGCGGCGTATCGATGATCACCAGGTCATAGCGCTCGCTGAGCTCGGCCAGCAGGTCGCGGAAATTCGCGTGCATCAGCAGCTCGGAAGGATTCGGCGGCACTTGGCCGCGACTGATGAAATGCAGGTTGTCGACTTCGACGGTGTGGATCGCCTCATCGATGCTGCAGCGCTTGACCAGCAGGTCGGACAGGCCGTTGGTGATCGGCGTGTTGAGGGTTTTGTGCAGGTGACCTTTGCGCATGTCGGCGTCGATCAGCACCACGCGCTGGCCGCTCAAGGCCATGACCGCCGCGAGATTGGACGAGACGAAGGTCTTGCCGACCTGCGGGCTCGGCCCGGAAATCATGATGCGGTTGTTGGTCGAATCGAGCCCGGCGAAGTGCAGGCAGGTTCGCAGGCTGCGAATCGACTCGATCGACAGGTCGGTCGGGTTGCGCAACGCCAGCAGGTACGCCGGCTTGTCGACGCCGTCGCGGGCCCGCCCTTTTCGGCCGTCTTCTTCCTCCTGCAACGCGCTATAAGGAATCGACGCGTACACCGGCAAACCCAGTTGCTCGATCGCCTCCGGACCTTCCAGCCCTCGGCTGAGGGATTTGCGCAGCAGCACCAGCGCCACGCCGACGAAGGCACCAAGGAACGTGGCGATCAGCACGATCAGCGGCTTCTTCGGTTTGACCGGGCTGGTCAGGTCGACATCGGCGGTGTCGACCAGGCGCACGTTACCGACCGCACCGGCGCGGACGATGTCCAGTTCCTGGGATTTGTTGAGTAACTGCGTGTAGATCTGCGAGGCGACTTCGACGTCGCGGGTCAGGTTGAGCAGCTCCTGCTGGGTCGCCGGCAAGTCCTGGACTTTGCCTTCCAGCGATTTCTGTTGCTGGGTCAACTCACCGATCTGGCTCATCAAGGCGCGATAGACCGGATGCTGTTTGGTGAACTTGCGGTCCAGTTCCGCCTGCTGCATTTTCAGCTCGGAGATCCGCGTTTCCAGCGCCACCGACTGGCCCAGCACCGACTGGGTTTCCAGCGAGATGTTCACGGTCTTGCCGTGGGTCTGGTAGGCGTTCAGCGCATCGCTGGCCTTGGCCAGATCACGCTTGACCTGCGGCAACTGACTCTGCAGAAACGCCAGACTCTGCGCCGCTTCCGCCGAAGTCCGCCGCACATTCTGCTCCACGTACAGCGCGGCGATCTTGTTGAGGATCTTCACCGCTTCCGCCGCGTCAGAACTGGCCAGTGCCAAGCGGATGATCCCCGACTCCTTGCCCTGCTCGGAAATATCCAGCGCGTCCTGATAGCCCTGAATGGTCACGATCCGCGGATTGCGCACCACTTCGAAGTTCGTACCGGGATTGGCCGACAACTGCGTGATCAGGCCTTCGACGTCGTCCTGAGCGAACGCTTCGCCGGCGCGGCCTTCGACCAGCAGGTTGTCGTTGTCATCGAACAGCTGGAAGCGTTGCTGCTCGCCGGCAATCAGCGTGAGTTTCTTGCCGAGCAATTCCTTGGGCAGATTGAGCCGGGCGAATTCCAGACGCTCGCCGCCCCAGGCGTAACTGTTCAGGCCGAAGCGCGGCGCGGCGACGCTGGACTCGGTTTCGCCGCGATAACGGCGGGCGAGAAAACCGCCAATCATCGGGAATGTTTTCGGCGTGACATCAATGTCCAGACGCAGGTCGTCGACGGTTTTGCCGATCACCGCGCGGGATTTGATGATGCCGATTTCGGTCACCGACGGCGATTGCCCGCCGAGCATGCTGTTGAGGTCGGAGAAACCGAGCATGTCGTTCTTTTTCGGCTCGACCTGCACCAGCGCATTCGCCAGGTACACAGGCGTGGCCAACACTGCATAAGCCACGCCGGCGACCATGAAGGCGCCGGTCAATGCGCCGATCAACCACTTCTGATCAATCAGGCTGCCGAATATGCCGAGCAGATCAATACTGTCTTGATCATTGTCACGGGTGCCGATTACTGACGGTAACTGCATAAGTCTGTTCTTACCATTGACTGTTCTGAAGAATATGGGTCATTGCCCGAGGCGCTTTGCCCATGAACTAACTGCGTCTTCAATCAATGCGTGGGCATGAATAAAAGCGGCCTTGCCTTGACGATACGGATCGTGTATTTCGCGTTCGCTCTGCCACTTGCCAAGCAAAAACACTTTGCCTCGGGCGTGCGAGGCAATCTTCAGTACTTGATTGACGTGCTGTTTCTCCATGACCAGGATCAGGTCCGAGTCATTGACGATATCCGCAGTCAGTTGCCGCGCCTTGAAACTCTCGGCGCTGTGCCCGTGTTCTTCGAGAACCTGACGCGCAGACGCCTCGACGCCCTCGCCAACCCGTGCCGAGAGGCCGGCGGAGGCCACACTGATGGCCGAGGAACCCAGCGCATTGCGCAACAACAGTTCTGCCGTCGGACTACGGCAAATATTGCCCACGCAGACAACGAGGATCTTTTTGAACAAGGTTTTACTTTCCTGTGTAATGTCAAACGGCCAATATCCCGAGAGCATTCGATTGAACCCTCAAGATCTTTCTGCACTCGGAAATAGATTCGCCCTGTTAGTCCCGAAGTATTAAGTACCACAGCGTTTAAAAGCGCCCCAACCACAATTAGCGGACTAAAAATAACTGTGATTTTCGAGCGTTTGTTTTCCGACAAAAAATAACATTCGTGCACTAAGTTCCAGTACCCCGTTCGAAAATTCAGTAATACGATGATTAATTCGCAGTTGTCATTTCTCTTCGGGAGAGCAGACATGAAACCGACCCATTTCCAACGCGCCGGCGCCTTGACCCTGATGCTGCTGGGCGCGACCAATCAGGCCCAGGCCAGCGAACTGTTTCCCAACCTGCCAACGAGGACCATTGGTGTTCAGGTAAAAATCCAGAGCTTCACCGCCGCCGACGCGGAGCAGATCAAAGCCGCCGGTTTCAGCTTCGTGCGCTTCGGCGTCTGGAGCGACAGCCTCAGCGCCAGGACTTATCAGCAACAAGTCAGCAACGCCTTCGCCGCAGCCAAGTCAGCCGGGCTGCCGGTGCTGCTGACCGTGCGTGCAATCAAGGCGCTGCCGGCCACTACGCCCGCCGAGCTGACGAGCGCCGGCGAGACCTTCGCCAAAGCCGTCAACGGCCTGCAACAGTCGTACAGCACCCAACTGGTGGCGATCGAACTGTGGAACGAGCCGGATCTGGAAACCTATTGGCCGACGCGCAATTTCTCCACGACTTTTGTGCCGTTCATGAGCGGCGTGTGCAAAACCCTGCAGGCACAGCCACAGCTGACCCCGGTGGTCGGTTTCGGCTTCGCCCGGCCACCGAGCGCCGGTTCGGCGTCGACTGTGGCGCTGAGCCGCATCGTCAGTGACTACCCACAATGCCTCGACGCGGTGTCCTATCACCCTTACGGCATGACGGCGACGCAGATCAGCAATGCGCAGACGTTCATTCAACAGAATTTCAATCTGCCGGGCGTGATCAGTGAGTGGGGAGTGTCGGCGCTCGCCTCGAACGGGGGTGTCGAGGGGCAGGCCAGCAAGATCAGCGCATTCATCGCCGATGTCAAACGGCTGAACATCCCGCTGACCTCGATCTACGAATGGCGCAACAGCGCGTCAGGCAGCAACGAACGCGAACAGAACTTCGGCTTGCTGACCTCCGACGGCCAGCCGAAACCGGCGCGACTGTCGGTGGAAACCCAGCTCAACGCCGAGTAGGTCATGGGCGACCGATCTGTTCGCAGTTCGGTTGCTTTGAACCTGTGCGCGGTTTTGGCATCGTATTCATCGGTACCACGCCCCGCCATTCAAACAATCGTTTTCAGGTTGTTGCCGCAGGGGCCATTGAGACACGCAACCGCCCTTGAGTGGCTGTCAGCGCTCGGGTAATGTCACCAGACCCACAGGACAGAGCACGCCCATGACTTCCAAGCTGGAACAACTCAAACAATTCACCACCGTGGTTGCCGACACCGGCGACTTCGAAGCGATCGCCCGGGTCAAACCGGTCGACGCCACCACCAACCCTTCCCTGCTCCTCAAGGCGGCGGCCATTCCGGCCTACGCCGAACTGCTTAATGCCTGCGTCAGCGACTGCAAAGGCGATGTCGGCCTGGCCAGCGACCGCTTCGGCGTTGCGGTCGGCCAGGAAATCCTCAAGGTCATTCCGGGCCGTATCTCCACCGAAGTGGATGCGCGCTTGTCGTTCGACAAGGATGCCGTGCTCAAACGCGCCCATCGCCTGATCGAGCTGTACGACAAGGCTGGCATTGGCCGCGACCGTGTACTGATCAAGATCGCCTCGACCTGGGAAGGCATCCGCGCTGCTGAAGTGCTGGAAAAGGAAGGCATTCAGACCAACCTGACCCTGCTGTTCTCCTTCGCCCAGGCCGCCGCTTGCGCTGACGCCGGTGTGTTCCTGATTTCGCCGTTCGTGGGCCGTATCTACGACTGGTACAAGAAAGCCAACGGCAACGACTACACCGGCGCCGATGATCCGGGCGTGCAGTCGGTCACCCGCATCTACAACTACTACAAGGCCAATGACTACAAGACCGTGGTCATGGGCGCGAGCTTCCGCAACCTCAGCCAGATCGAACAACTGGCCGGTTGCGACCGCCTGACCATCAGCCCGGACCTGATCGACAAGCTGGCTGCCGACACCGGCAAGCTGGAGCGCAAACTGGCGCCAGGCAATGCCGGCGAAGCGCGTCTGAGCCTCAACGAATCGCAGTTCCGCTGGTTGTCCAACGAAGACGCGATGGCCACCGAGAAACTGGCTGAGGGCATTCGTCAGTTCGCCCGCGACCAGGAAAAACTCGAGGCGCTGTTGCAGGCCAAGCTGTGATCTGAGGTGGCGTAATGCAAAAAGGGCAAACCTGTGAGGGTTCGCCCTTTTTTGTGTCCGTCGGGAAATTTCAGTGTTCTGGAGAGAGCTATCGCGAGCAGGCTCACTCCTACAGGGGATCTGTGGGCTAAACGCGAATATGTGTCGAGTGAAGAACCTGTAGGAGTGAGCCTGCTCGCGATAGGGCCAGCAGGCCCTACCCTCATCTCGAGCTATCAATGCCGCTCGAGGGCATTCACCAGGTCATGAAACGCTTCGCGATTGGAATCGTTCAGGCCCATGAGGATCTTGTGCGCTTCGAGCACCTTGATCCGCACCACTTCTTCGGACTGGTCCTGATCCGGCAGGTCGTCCAGGCACTCCGGGCATGGCACCGGGTGGTTGACGATGTTGAACACCTGCTCGAAACCCATCGACTGCAGCAGCCGGGTGATGTCTTCGTGAGTGGTGACGACAGTCGGCAACAGCCCGACCTTTTGCCGCGACAGGATCGACAGTTTGGCCAGCAGGCCAAGGGTCGTGCTGTCGATGCTGCGGGTTTCGGTCAAATCGATCACGATCGCGTTGAAATTCAGCGCGGTGAAGATTTTCTCAATAGTCGCATCCAACGCCGAACACAGGGTCAGGCGAACTTCACCGACGAACTTCAGGACGAAGGTGCCGTCCTGCTCGGCGAACTGGATTCTACCGGTACTCATTAAAGATTCCTGCTCAACACCAACAGGGCGATATCATCCGGCATCTCCCCTAGCGTGGCCAATCCAAACACTTGCCGCAGACCATCCAGGCTGCCGCCCGCCGACTTCACCCGTTGAGGCAAAGCGGCTTCTTTTTCTTTGAGCGTCGGTTCTGGCAAAAGGTCCAGAATGCCATCCGACATCAGCGTCAGGCTGAACGTCGGCGGCAGCTCAAGCACGTGGTCTTCGTAGGTGGCTTCATTGAACAGCCCCACCGGCAGACCACGGCCTTCGAGATAACGAACACTGTCAGGCGTGTACAACACAGGCAACGGCAGATGGCCGCCGATGCTATAGGTCAACAAACCGGTCTCCTCGTCGATGACTCCACCGACCATTGTGACGTGTTTACCCAGCTTACAACTGATCAGCCCCCGGTTGATATGACCGAGCACTTCCGAAGGCTTGAATTCCGGCAATGTGCCGTTGCGCTTGGATTCGAACAGCAAGCGCGTGGTCATGAACTTCAACAGCACGGTGACGAACGCTGAAGACGCGCCATGCCCGGAAACGTCCGCCAGATAGAACGCGACGCGGCGTTCGTCGACGCGGAAATAGTCGACAAAATCACCCGACAGGTACAACGACGGGATGATCTGGTGGGCAAACTGAAACTCGTCAATGCTCCACGGGCTTTCCGGCAGCATGTTCATCTGCACCTGGCGACCGGCGTTCTGGTCCTCCTGGAGCAGATTGAGGCTGGCCTCAAGCTCACGGTTGGCCTTTTCCAGCTTCTCGCGGTAGCGCTGGTTTTCCAGCAGCAGGCGCGCACGATCCAGGGCTCGACGCACGGAATGCTCGAGCACCGCCAGATCTTCGAGAGGCTTGATCAGGTAATCCGCCGCGCCCAGGCGCAGGGCCTCGACCGCGTCGTTCATCACGCCGGCACCCGAAACGACGATCACCGGCGTCTGCGGCGAGCGCTCGGTAACCTGACGAATCAGTTCGAGACCGCCCATCTGCGGCATGCGCAGATCGCAGATGACCAGGTCGGGCGTTTCTTGCTCGAATACCTGAAGACCCTGTTGACCGTTGCCGGCCTGCAGGACGCTGAAACCACTGTCTTCCAGATAGGCCGCGAGACTTGCGCGCACTACCTCGTCATCATCGATTATCAGCAGCGTGGCACTGGTTTTTGGCATGTGGGCAAACGGCGCCAGAATTAGGTTGGCGTAGGTGGCGAGGCCTCGGGCCTTGCACAGACTACTGGATTCGCTTTCTAGCCTCTCTGCTGCAGCGCTTTCAAGCATTCGCTTCGCACGCGGTTTTAAACAGAGGTGCCCTTCTAAGGCGCAGACGGTACTCCCATCCGCAGAGCGTTTCAAGCGTGCGCCGATGGTCGCTTGACGACTTTGTTTGTCAAAGCACCGAGAGTTATAAGAACGGCCGGAAGCGTAACCGGATGGAAGGTCATCCCGCCGGGCCGGGCCTGCTCCACAGACAAAAAAGGCGACCCTGAGGTCGCCTTCCTGTTTTTCGGTCGAAATCAGAAATCGTCTTCGACCTGGCCATCCTTCACCTTGAACTCGCGGTTCTGCAGGTAGGCGTTGCGGATGAACGTGTACTTGTCGCCGCTGATCAGCTTCTCGCTCGACAGCAGGCTGGCACGGGTGTCGACGATGTTCAGGCCAAAGATCGAGTTGCGGGTCGGCACGTGGTCGATGTAGCGGTATGGGCCGGTAAAGCCGTCGACGTATTTCGACGGTGCATCACGCAGGGTACTCGGGCCCATCAGCGGCAGCATCACGTAAGGACCGCTGCCCACGCCCCAGTAGCCGAGGGTCTGGCCGAAGTCTTCATCGCTACGGTTCAGGCCCATCTGGGTGCCGACGTCGAAGAAGCCGAGCAGACCGAACGTGGTGTTGAAGATCAGACGTGCCGTATCGACGCCAGCGGCCGCCGGTTTGGCCTGCAGAATGTTGTTGGCCAGGTTGGTGACGTCACCGACGTTGCGGAACATGTTGTGAATACCGTCTTCAACGAACTGCGGCGTGACGAACTCATAACCCTGCGCCAGCGGCTTGAGCGCATAGGTGTCAACGAAATCGTTGAACTGGAAGATCGGACGGTTGACGCTTTCCCAAGGATCATCTTCCGTGGCCGCCTGGCTGGCCAACGGCGCCAGCGACAGGCCGGCGTAGACACAAAGCTGAGCGAGCGGATGGCTCAAGCGCATAGAAAAACTCCTTGGATTTGTACCGTCGCGGACGTCAGGGTCCGGGCATTAAGGCCGCTAGTATAAGCGTAAACGCCGCTTTGGACAGTCTGGCCGATGCAGCGGTCTGTAGGATCTTTCCGCGCGGGTCGTTCACTTCATTGTCATCCAACTGTCACCGACGCACCCTAGCCTGAGCGTTATTTCAGGGACGTTGCCATGACTCACGCTGAAACCTTGCCCCTCGCCGCCTCGAGCCTGACTGCCGTGCTGTTTGGCCTGAGCGGTTGCCTGGTGGATTTCGGCGCGCGCGCACGGCAACAGGCAAGCGCCCTGCCCGAGCACGCCGAGACCACGCCGGGTGCGCTCGACAGCTTGCGCAGCTTGCGGCGCCAGCAGATTCCCTGTGCCTGGCTGGATGAGCTGCCCGCCGCCCTGACGCAGTCGCTGTCAGCCACGCTGCCGCCCTGGATCAAACCGGCGCAACATTCGGCAACAACAATTCCATGGCCAGCGCCCAACGCTTGTTGGCAAGCGCTGATGGCGTTGAACGTCGAAAGCCTCGATGGTTGCGTACTGGTCAGTGGCGAACCGCGATTGCTGCAATCAGGCCTCAACGCTGGGCTATGGACCATCGGCCTCGCCTCCTGCGGTTCACTCTGCGGGCTGACGCCTGTGGAATGGCAAGCATTGGGCCAGAAGGAGCGCGAGTTGTTGCGTGGCAAGGCGACGATGCAACTATTCGCTCTTGGCGTGCATTCGGTAATCGATCATCTGGGCGAGCTCGACACCTGCCTGGCGGACATCAACCTGCGCCGCCTCAAAGGCGAAAAGCCCTGATCCGGATCATGCAGGTTTGGCGTGAGTGGATTAATCTAAAGGTCAGCCACCGACCTTTGGCGCGCGGCTGCGGTCAATGCCAGTGCCTATTGATAAAAGGAAACCACGATGCCCGCCCAAGAACTGCAAAAACAGCTCGATACCCTGCGCGAGCAGCTGGAACAGAATCCACCGCTGTCGGACGCCGAGCGTGAGGATTTGCACGCGTTGATGGCGCAGATTGAACTGGAACTTGAACTCGAAACCAAGACCAACGATTCGAACATTGCCGACGGCGTGAACCTCGCCGTTGAACGCTTTGAAGTTGACCATCCAACCATAGCCGGCACCTTGCGCAACATCGTCAACGCGCTGGGCAGCATGGGGATCTGACTCCCCCGAAACGCAAAAAGCCCTGCCAGCGATGGCAGGGCTTTTTTCATTTCAACTTTGGCAATGCGTTCCCCTGTAGGAGTGAGCCTGCTCGCGATAGCGGTGTGTCAGTTAACATCATCGTCAGCTGACACACCGCTATCGCGAGCAGGCTCACTCCTACAGTTGATCTTTATTGACGCACCAGCCGATGATTCGGCAGTTGTATGCTTTCAGTGCTGCGATACGGGTTGATATCCAGCCCACCGCGACGCACATACCGCGCAAACACCGTGAGTTTCTCGGGTTTCAACAAGCGCTGCAGGTCGAGGAAAATCCGCTCGACACACTGCTCATGAAAGTCCGAATGCTGGCGGAAGCTGACGATGTACTCGAGCAGGCTGGCGTGATCCAGCGCCGAGCCACGATATTCCACCACCACACTGCCCCAGTCCGGCTGGCTGGTCACCGGGCAGTTGGATTTGAGCAGATGGCTGTGCACGCTCTCCTCGACGATGCGCGAATCGTCGCAACGCAGCAGTTCCGGGCGCGGATGTTCGTAGTTGCTGACGCTGATATCCAGATCATCAATGCACACGCCCGGCAACGCCACGACGCCTTCCGCTTCGACCTCTTTGAGGCTGCGAACTCGCACGCCCACCGGTTTGCCGGCCGCGGCGGACAAGTCCTTGACCAGCGTCGCCTCAAGGGTGGCGATGTCAGCGAACGACGTCTGGTTCAGCGAATTCAGATACAGCTTGAACGACTTCGATTCGATGATGTTCGGCGAATCGGCCGGGATGCTGAATTCACCGATCGCCACCACCGGTTTGCCCGAGGGCAGCAGCCACGACAGTTCGAAGCAGTTCCAGAAATCCACGCCTTTATACGGCAGGGTTTCGGCGGTCAGGCCAAGCTCGGCCCATTTCGCGGTGCGCGGAATCGGAAACAGCAGGGACGGCGTGTACGTGGCGATGTATTCGCTGGATTTGCCCAGCGGCGAATGTTCGGCTGCGGGATGCATGGCGGAAACCTGACTGAAGAATCAGCGGATTCTACCAGCCTTTGCCCGCGCCTTTCAGTGCTTACTGACTGACAGTCAACGTGCCGACCATGCCGGCCTGATAATGCCCGGGAATGTTGCAGGCAAATTCCAGACTCGTCGCCTTGTTGAAGGTCCAGGTCAATTCAGCAGTCTTGCCCGGCTCGACCAGCACGCTGTTGGGATCGTCGTGCTTCATGCCGTGGCCCATCGCTGCGTGCTCCGTGCCGGTCATGCCGTGGGACATTTCCTTGATGCCGGTAGGCGTGAGCATGCCGCTTTGTTGCATCTGCAACATTTCCTGCTGGTGCCTGGCATGCATCGCGGCGTCACCGAGGTTGAATTCGTGCAGCAACTGGCCCTTGTTCACCAGCACAAAACGAATCGTCTCACCGGGCTTGATCTGGAGGGTCTTGGGATCGAACGACATATCACCCATGACCACCTCAACGCTGCGAGAAGCCTGGGCGGCCGACGCGGGTTGACCAAAATCGAACGTGTGCGCCGGCGCCGCCCACACCGGTGCGCTCAGCGCCAGCAGAGCGGCGGCCAACATCAGGGATTTACGCAAAAACATGTTCATGCTCCAACAAAATAAGGTTCAGCCTGTGGGACACTCTAGCCGCCATGCGCTGGCACTCACCTGACAGGCAGATTACAACTTTGTCAGGTTGGCACCTGCCGCGTGGGGCCAAGGTATAACGCTATCGTTTGCACACCGGAAAACACCCGAGCCGCCCATGAAACTGTTGATTGTCGAAGACCAAGCGAAAACCGGCCAATACCTGCGCCAGGGCCTGACCGAGGCCGGGTTCAACACGGAGCTGGTGGCTGACGGCAACAGCGGCCAGCAATTGGCGCTGAGCGGTGATTACGCCTTGCTGATCCTCGACGTGATGCTGCCGGGGCGCAGTGGCTGGCAGATCGTCCAGGCAGTGCGCAGTGCCGGACTGGATACGCCGGTACTTTTTCTCACGGCCAAAGACGCGGTGGAAGACCGGGTTCACGGCCTTGAGCTCGGCGCCGATGATTATCTGGTCAAGCCTTTCGCCTTTTCCGAACTGCTCGCGCGGGTGCGCAGTCTGTTGCGTCGCGGCAGCGCCACCCCGCAGGAAACCAGCCTGCAACTGGCTGATCTGCGCCTGGACCTGATCCGCCGCCGTGTCGAGCGTAGCGGTCAGCGCATCGACCTGACCGCCAAGGAGTTCGCCCTGCTGGAAATGCTCCTGCGCCGCCAGGGCGAGGTGTTGCCGAAGTCGCTGATCGCTTCGCAGGTCTGGGACATGAATTTCGACAGCGACACCAATGTCATCGAAGTGGCGATCCGCCGTTTGCGCCTGAAGATCGACGACGACTTCCCCGACAAGCTGATCCACACCGTGCGCGGCATGGGCTACGTGCTCGAAGAGCGTGGCGCCTGATGCGCAGGCTGTCGTTGAGTTCGCGTCTGGCCCTGCTGTTTGCCGCCTGCACTGCCGTGGTGTCGCTGTTCGCCGGCGTGCTGTTTAATCGCGCTAGCGAGGCGCATTTCATCGAACTCGACCAGCAGCAATTGGAGACCAGACTCATCGGCCTGCGTCGCGCCTTGCAGGATATTCAGCCCGCTCAACGCGACGCGCGCCTGGCAGATGAACTGAGCCGCCAGGCCGATCTCTCACTGCGGATCTCCAGCGGCGACGGCCAGCACTGGTATGACAGCTCGGCACAAATTCCGCAAAACCTGCCGTTGCAACCGGGCCTGTCGACGATTAGTACTGGCGGTACCGATTACCGCGTACTGCGCGCCCCGCTGTACCCGGACACGGCGGATTCACCGCAGCTAACGCTGCTGCTGGATATCACCCACCACCAGCATTTTCTGCAACGCATGCAGCGCCTGATCTGGCTGACCATGGGTTTGTCCGCGCTGGCCACCGCGCTGCTCGGCGCTTGGGCGGCGCGCAGCGGTTTGCGTCCGTTACGGCAAATGAGCGCGGTGGCTCGGGGGATTTCCGCACGGTCGCTCGATGCCCGCCTGCCGGAAACGCAAATGCCGCCCGAGCTTGCCGAATTGGCTCACAGCTTCAACGCCATGCTCGTACGCCTCGACGACTCGTTTCAGCGGCTCTCGGCGTTCTCGGCCGACATCGCCCATGAGCTGCGCACGCCGTTATCGAACCTGCTGACCCACACCCAGGTCACCCTCACCCGACCTCGCCCGCTCGAGGACTATCGCGAAGCGCTGCACAGCAACCTCGAAGAACTGCAATGGATGGCGCAACTGGTCAACGACATGTTGTACCTGGCCAAGGCCGATCACGGCTTGCTGGTACCCAAACGCGAAGCGCTGGAATTGGCGGATGAAAGCGATGCGCTGCTGGAGTTTTTTGCGCCGCTGGCAGAGGACGCCGGAATTGAATTGAGTCGAGAGGGCCAAGCGCGGATCGACGGTGATCGCGGCATGTTGCGCCGAGCGTTGTCGAATCTGCTGGATAACGCGCTACGGTTTACCCCGCCTGAAGGTTATGTGCGGCTGAGCATTGCCGATCAGGCGAACTCTGTTCGCGTCTGCATCCAGAACAGTGGAGAAGGAATTTCAGAGGAGTTGCTGCCGCGGTTGTTTGACCGCTTCTACCGGGCTGATCCGGCGCGCCAGGAAGGCTGCAATGAACATGCGGGGCTGGGGTTGGCGATTACCCAATCGATCGTTCGCGCCCATGGCGGGCAGATTCATTGCGAATCGGAAGCCGGGGTGACGCGGTTTGTGATCCAGCTGCCTAAGGGCAAATGAGGCCAGCTGTACCGGCCTCATCGCTAGCAGGCTAGCTCCCACAGGGGATTTGTGAACGACGCAGATCCAATGTGGGAGCTAGCCTGCTAGCGATTGCGGTCACTCAGGTTACGAATATCGCAGCGCATGCGCCGGCTCGATCTTCGCCGCCCGCCACGCCGGGTACACCGTCGCCAGGAAGCTCAGAACAAAGCCCGCCGAGCAGATCAGCAGCACATCACCGCCCTGCAATTCCGAAGGCAGGTTGCTGACGAAATACACGTCTGAACTGAAGATGTGCTGCCCGGTGACGCGCTCGACCCAGCCGACCATTTCGCTGACGTTCAGCGCGGCGATCACGCCCAGCACGCCGCCAATAATGGTGCCGACGATACCGATCACCGTGCCCTGGACCATGAAGATCGCCATGATCTGTCGTGGCGTGGCGCCAATGGTGCGCAGGATGGCGATGTCCGCGCCCTTGTCGTTCACCACCATGATCAGCGTGGCGATGATGTTGAATGCCGCTACAGCGACGATCATCAGCAACAGCAGGCCGATCATGGTTTTTTCCATTTTCATCGCGCTGAACAGGCTGCCCTGGGTGTGGGTCCAGTCGTCAGCCTTGAATTCGGCGCCCAAACCAGCGGCGATGTCCGAGGAGACCTTCGGCGCCGTGTAGAGATCCTTGACCGCCAGCCGCACGCTTTGCACCTGATTCGGCTGCCAGTGCTGCATGGTTGCGGCATCGGCGACGTGAATCAGACCCATCGAGCCATCCAGCTCGGCGCCGACCTTGAACACGCCGACCACATTCAAGCGCTGCATGCGCGGGGTGATGCCGCCGGGTGCGGTGCTGACTTCCGGCACGATCAGAGTGATCTTGTCACCGACATTCAGGCGGAAACGTCGCGCGGTGATTTCACCGATCACCACGCCGAACTCGCCAGGTTTCAACGCATCGAGACGGCCCTGCACGATGTGCTGGGCGACGATCGAGACCTTGCCTTCCTGCGCCGGATCGACACCGCTGATCTGGATCGGCTGCATCGAACCCTTGTAGGACAGCATGCCTTCCATCTCAGTGAACGGCACGGCGGCGGTCACTTCCGGATTATTCATCGCGGCGGCGGCGACCGGTTGCCAATCGTCGATCGGTTTGACGCCGACGATGGTCGCGTGCGGCACCATGCCGAGGATGCGCGAGCTCATCTCGCGCTGGAAGCCGTTCATCACCGACAACACCACGATCATGGCCAGCACGCCGAGGGCGAGGCCGATCATCGAGGTCATCGAGATGAACGAAACAAAGCGATTGCGGCGCTTGGCGCGGGTATAGCGCGTGCCGATAAAGATCGATAACGGTCTGAACATTCGCTGGGGCACCGTATAAAAATAAAAGACCCGGCGCCGTTACGGCCGCCGGGTTTCAGCCAGTCAGATGGGGGTCAGGCAACCTTCCTGCAATTGCAGGACGCGGTCCATCTGGCGCGCGAGATTCATGTCGTGAGTCACCACCAGAAACGCCGTGCGCATCGAGGTGCTCAGTTCGAGCATCAAATCCTGAATGCCTTCGGCCGTGTGCAGATCGAGGTTGCCGGTCGGCTCGTCGAGCATCACCAGGCCAGGATTGTTCACCAGCGCCCGGGCGATAGCCACACGCTGGCGTTCGCCGCCGGACAACTCCGAAGGCTTGTGTTCAAGGCGATGGCCGAGGCCGACACGTTCCAGCAAGGCCGTGGCGCGCTGACGCGCTTCGGGGATCGCGGTCTTGCCGATCAACAGCGGCATGCAGACGTTTTCCAGCGCAGTGAATTCCGGCAGCAAATGGTGGAACTGGTAAACAAAACCGAGCGCGCGATTACGCAGCAGGCCGCGCTTCTTCTCGCTCAGGGCCGAGAGTTCTTCGCCGTCTAGCCAGACGCTGCCCTGGGTCGGTGTATCGAGGCCGCCGAGCAGGTTGAGCAAAGTACTTTTGCCCGAACCCGACTTGCCGATGATCGCCACCCGCTCGCCCGGATGCAACTCCAGTTGCAGGCCGGCCAGCACTTGCACCGACTCCGGGCCTTCTTCATAGGATTTGCCCAGATTGCGGCAGCTCAGGATTGCTTGTTCACTCATGCCCGACTCACTCATAACGTAACGCCTCCGCCGGCTGGGTGCGCGCGGCACGCCAGGCGGGATACAGGGTGGCGAGGAAACTCAGGACCAACGCAGCAGCGCAGACCATGACCACGTCCTGGCTCTGTACCTGCGAAGGAAGATAATCGATGAAATACACGTCAGCATTAAGGAATTTGTGGCCGATCAGGCCTTCCAGTGCGGCGATTGCTGCGCTGACGTTGAGCGCGGCGAAAATACCGACCACTGCGCCGATTGCGGTGCCGACCACGCCGATCACTGTGCCCTGCACCATGAACGTGCGCATGATCGTGCCCGGTGTCGCGCCCAAGGTGCGCAGGATGGCGATGTCGCCCTTCTTGTCGTTGACCACCATCACCAGCGTGGAAATGATGTTGAACGCGGCGACGGCAACGATCAGCAGCAACAGTAGGCCGATCATGGCTTTTTCCATGCGGATCGCCTGATACAGATTGCCGTGGGTGCGGGTCCAGTCGCGGGCGTAGTAACGGTCCTCGCCGAGCTGCTGGGCAATATTCCACGCCTCGCGCGGCGCCTGGAACAGGTCGTCGAACTTCAGGCGCAGGCCCTGCACCTGATCGGCTTTCCAGCGATGCATCTTCGCCAGATCCTGCAGGTTGGTCACGCCCAGATAGCCGTCGAGCTCGCCGGCGCCGACGTGAAAAATGCCGACTACGGTGAAGCGCTTCATGCGCGGGAACATCCCGGCCGGGGTCACGCTGACTTCCGGCGCAACGAAGGTCACCTTGTCACCGATGCCCACGCCCAGCTTGGTCGCGGCCTTGTCGCCGATGACGATGCCGAAGCTGCCCGGCGTCAGGTCGTCGAGTTTGCCCTGCTTCATGAAGTTGTCGATGATCGACACGTTGCGCTCTAACGCCGGGTCGATGGCATTGAGCAGGACTTTGGAAACCTGACCGTTATTGGTCAGCAGGCCCTGCATCTGGGTGAACGGCGCTACTGCCGCCACCTGCCGATTCTGTTTCACCTTGGCGGCGAGGTTCTGCCAGTCGTTGATCGGCTCGCCGGTTTCCAGGGTGGCGTGGGGCACCATGCCCAGCACGCGGGTGCGCATCTCATGATCGAAGCCGTTCATCACCGACAGCACGACGATCATCACGACCACGCCAAGGGCGAGCCCGATCATCGAAGTCAGGGAAATGAAGGACACAAAATGATTGCGGCGCTTTGCACGGGTATAACGCGTGCCGATAAATACGAAGAGAGGTCTGAACATGTCGGGGCTTGTTCGGAGGGAAAAGGAACGTCCTTGTGGCGGGGGTCGATAACCAGCTTTACACTCAGACCACCGCCGCTACCATGGGTTCGCCATGTCGACATTAGATGAAGAAGATCGCCGCGAATACTACCGTATCGAGGACATGATCGCACTGGAAATTCGGCCCCTGTCCGCTCCCGAAGCCGCAGGCGAGGAAGTGTTGCAGGATGCTTCCCCCCTCTTCAACCTGCTCAGCGAACTGCACCTGAGCGAATTCGAGTCGCAGCACCTGTTGCGCCAGATCAGCGAGCGCGACCGCGCCATCGCTGCATTCCTCAAATCACAGAACAAACGCATCGACCTGCTCAGCCAGGTGGTCGCCCTGACCGTGCTCGGCCACATCGGCGAGCCGCAACCGGTGATCATCTCCGAAGGCGGCATCGAGTTTCAGTACCCGACACCTATCGCCACCGGTGCGCACCTGTCGGTGAAACTGGTGCTGATGCCACAGGCCCTGGGCCTGCTGCTGCGCGCCCGGGTGACTCACTGTGATCCCAAGGGCAATGGCTACGACGTCGGCACCGAGTTCGAACATTTGACCGACGCCCAGCGCCAATTGCTGGCCCGCTATATCTTGCAGAAGCAGGCACAGGAACGACGTCTGGCCCGCGAACAGAACGAATCAGGCATTTAACTTAAGGAAGAACCGTGACCCTTATCTACGGCCACCGCGGCGCCAAGGGCGAAGCACCGGAAAACACCCTGAGCAGTTTTCAGGCCTGTCTTGCGCACGGCGTGCGCCGCTGCGAACTGGATCTGCACCTCTCCAAGGACGGCGAGTTGATGGTCATTCATGACCCGACGCTCAAGCGCACCACCGACCGGCGCGGCAAGGTGGTCGAGCACACCGCCGCCGAGCTGGTCACCTATGACGCGCGCAAGGGCGGGCCGGGCTGGGTCAAACCGTGCCCGATTCCGACGCTGGAAGAGTTGTTCGAGAAGTGTGATTTCGAGCATTGGCAGCTGGAAGTCAAGAGCGCTTCGCGCACCCGCGCGGCAACCACCGTGCTGGCGATTCGCGAAATGGCTCAGCGCCATGGCCTGTTGGACAAGGTGACGATCACCTCGAGTTCGCGGGAAGTGCTGAAAGCGGCGCTGGATCTGGTGCCGGATGTGTCGCGTGGACTGGTCGCCGAATACGCCTGGCTCGACCCGTTGAAGGTCGCGGCAAGCTACGGCTGTGAAATTCTCGCGCTGAACTGGACACTGTGTACGCCGGAACGCCTGCAGAAGGCGCAGCGTCAGGGGCTGCATGTGTCGGTGTGGACCGTCAACGAGCCTGCGCTGATGCGCAGACTCGCCGACTTCGGCGTTGACAGCCTGATTACAGACTTTCCCGGTTTGGCCACTGCCACCCTTGAGAATTGCTGAAATCGGTCTCCCCGGCCGGCTCAGGCCACCGGCCGGAGCCCGTCAAAAAAGCCGGTTGAGGCCGTCGTACGCGGCTACCCGATAGGCTTCGGCCATGGTCGGGTAGTTGAACGTGGTGTTGACGAAATACTTCAGCGTGTTCAGTTCGCCCGGCTGGTTCATGATCGCCTGACCGATGTGGACGATCTCCGACGCCTGATAACCGAAGCAGTGCACGCCCAGCACTTCCAGGGTTTCGCGGTGGAAGAGGATCTTCAGCATGCCTTGCGGCTCGCCGGCGATCTGCGCGCGCGCCATGCTCTTGAAGAACGCCTTGCCGACTTCGTACGGCACTTTCGCTTGGGTCAGTTCCTGCTCGTTCTTGCCGATCGAGCTGATCTCCGGAATGGTGTAGATGCCGGTCGGCACGTCATTGACGAAGCGCCAGCTGCCATTGTCGACGATGCTGCCCGCCGCCGAACGGCCCTGGTCGTGAGCGGCACTGGCCAGGCTCGGCCAGCCGATCACGTCGCCGGCACCGTAGATGTTCTCTACACAGGTGCGGTAGTTCTGGTCGACTTCGATCTGGCCACGGCTGTTGACCTTGACGCCGATGTTTTCCAGACCCAGCTGATCGGTATTACCGGTACGGCCGTTGCACCAGAGCAAGGCGTCAGCCTTGATCTTCTTGCCGGACTTGAGGTGCAGGATCACGCCGTTGTCGACGCCTTCAACGCGGTCGTAGTCCTCGTTGTGGCGCACGGTGATGTTGTTGTTGCTGAAGTGGTAGCTCAACGCCTGGGAGATTTCCGAGTCGAGGAAGCTCAGCAACTGCCCACGGTTGTCGACCAGTTCCACCAGCACACCCAGACCACTGAAGATCGAAGCGTATTCGCAGCCGATCACACCTGCGCCGTAAACGATCAGTTTGCGCGGAGTGTGGCCGAGGCTGAGGATGGTGTCGCTATCGTAGATACGCGGGTGGTGGAAATCGATGTCGGCCGGGCGATACGGGCGCGAGCCGGTGGCGATGATGATGTGCTTGGCCACCAGTTTTTCGACCACGCCATTGCCGCAAACCACTTCGATGGTCTGCTCGTCGGCGAAGCTGCCGGTGCCGAAGAACACGTCGACGCGGTTACGGGCGTAGTAGCCGGTGCGCGAGGCGACTTGCTTGGAAATGACTTTTTCAGCGCTTTTCAACACGTCCGGAAAAGAGAACCAGCGTGGCTCGCCGATCGCGCGGAACATCGGGTTGGTGTTGAACTGCATGATCTGCCGCACCGAGTGACGCAGTGCCTTGGACGGGATGGTGCCGAGGTGGGTGCAGTTGCCGCCGACCTGGCGACGGCTGTCGACCATCGCGACCTTGCGCCCCGCTTTGGCGGCATTCATTGCCGCGCCTTCTCCCGCCGGGCCGGAACCCAGTACCACCACGTCGTAGTTGTAGACAGCCATGCGTACTCCTCAGAACAGGCCGCGGTGCCAGCAGCACCGGCGGCTAAATCACGCCGAACGGCGGCGCGAAGGAACAATTGGGGGCCAGTACAGAACCCGGACACAGTCTATAGAAGCGTCAACGCCGCGCACATTAACCCTTGGTCGCGTCGTAGGCTACTTTTGCCTGCACTACAACGCCAGCTTTCGTGTCGTCTTCAGTCAGTTTTTTGCGCCAACCAGCCGCTCGAACGCCGGACTGCTGCGGATGACAAAACCTGTATCGGCACGCTCGACAAAGAATGCAGCAATGTCATGCGTTTGGGCATAGTCCGCTGCCCTTTGCGGGCCGAGAATCAGCAACAGCGTCGATAGTCCATCGGCCATCAACGCTGAAGGATGAATCACCGTGACGGACGCCAGATCATGTAGGACGGGCGCACCGCTGCGGGCATCGAAGGCGTGGGAATAGCGCCGGCCGTCTTGCAGAAAATAGTTACGGTAGTCGCCAGAGGTCGAGACCGCGTACCCGTCGATATCAATGACGCGCTCTGCAACCTGATGATCATCGCGCGGTGCTTCCAGCGCAATGCGCCAGGGCGAGCCGTCGGGTTTCCTGCCTTGCGCCTTCAACTCGCCCGTGGCTTCGGCCAGGTAATTGTCGATGCCCATGGCTTGCAGCCTGGCGGCGATGGTATCGACCGCGTAACCGGCGGCGAGGCTGTTGAAATCGACTTCGACGGCCGCGTCCTTGCACAATCGCTCGCCGTCGATGCGCAGATGCCGATGGCCGACACGCTGCATCACCTCGGCGACGGCAGCGCTGGAAGGGATCTTTTCCCGCCGACCTTGCGGACCGAAGCCCCACAGGTTCAGCAATGGCTCGACGGTGAGGTCGTAGGAACCTTCGCTTTCAACAGCAAGCTTTTCGCCGACACCAATCAATTCGAGCACCGACGCCGGCATGGTCTGACAACTGTTGGCCGGCAAAGCGTTGAAACGCTCAATGTCCGAATCGTTGCGGTAGGTGGACAACTGACGATCGACTTCGCCGAGGATGCCTTCCACTTCACGACGAACTTGCGCGGGATCGGCAAGCCCAGCGTGGCGCACATATTTGACCGACCACGTGCTGCCCATGGTCGCACCGCCGACCACCTCCTGGGTGTCGCCATTGCCACAGCCGGCCAACACCGCCGCCAACATCACAAGCCCCGCCCAGCGTCCAGTTAACAAATCTTCATCTCTGCGCAAAACCATGGCGGCCATTATGAACTACAGCGCCCGTGCGCTCCCGCCGGGCGGCACGCCTTTTTATAAAATTGAAACAGTGAGTAACCGACCATGTCCACCACCCCGGGCACCGGCAAAGCGATCTTTCGTGTTGTCAGCGGCAACTTCCTCGAGATGTTCGACTTCATGGTCTACGGCTTTTACGCCACGGCCATTGCCAAGACCTTCTTTCCCACCGACAGCGCCTTCGCGTCGTTGATGCTATCGCTGGCGACCTTCGGCGCCGGTTTCCTGATGCGTCCGCTCGGGGCGATCTTCCTTGGCGCTTACATCGACCGCCACGGTCGGCGCAAAGGCCTGATCATTACTCTGGCAATGATGGCCGCCGGTACGGTGCTGATCGCCTGCGTGCCGGGCTATGCGACGCTCGGCGTCGCCGCACCGCTGCTGGTGCTGTTCGGCCGTTTGCTGCAAGGCTTCTCGGCCGGCGTCGAGCTGGGCGGTGTTTCGGTGTATCTGGCGGAAATTTCCACGCCGGGGCGCAAAGGTTTCTTCGTCAGTTGGCAGTCCGCGAGCCAGCAAGCAGCGGTGGTCTTTGCCGGACTGCTTGGCGTCGGCCTAAACCATTGGCTGAGCCCGGAGCAGATGGGCGACTGGGGCTGGCGCGTGCCGTTCCTGATCGGCTGCATGATCGTGCCGGTGATCTTCGTCATTCGCCGTTCGCTGGAAGAAACACCCGAGTTCCAGGCCAGAAAACACCGCCCTACCCTGCGCGAAATTGTCCGCTCGATCGGGCAGAACTTTGGCATCGTCATCGCTGGCATGGCGCTGGTGGTGATGACCACCGTGTCTTTCTACCTGATTACCGCCTACACCCCGACCTTCGGCAAGGCTGAGCTGCACTTGTCCGATCTCGAAGCTCTGCTGGTGACGGTGTGCATCGGCTTGTCGAACTTTTTCTGGCTGCCAGTGATGGGTTCGGTGTCCGACCGGATCGGGCGCAAGCCGCTGCTGCTCGCGGCGACGATTCTGGCGATCCTCACCGCTTACCCGGCGCTGTCGTGGCTGGTGGCGAATCCGAGTTTCAGCCATTTGCTGATCGTCGAATTGTGGCTGTCGTTCCTCTACGGCTCGTACAACGGCGCGATGGTCGTGGCGCTGACCGAAATCATGCCGGTCGAAGTGCGCACCACCGGGTTCTCGCTGGCCTACAGCCTGGCGACCGCGACGTTTGGCGGGTTTACTCCGGCAGCGTGTACTTATCTGATTCATGTGCTGGACAACAAGGCCGCGCCGGGGATCTGGCTGAGTGGCGCGGCGGTGTTGGGGTTGATTGCGACGCTGGTGTTGTTCCGCGGGAACCGGCATGAACTGCGGACTGCGCAGGCCGCTGTACCCGGCGGCGCCTGATCCGACGCCATCGCTAGCAGGCTAGCTCCCACAAGGGATTTTCTGAGCGGCGCAGATCCAAGGTGGGAGCCAGCCTGCTGGCGATGAGGCCAGCTCTGCCACCACTCTTCCAAAAGGCACACAAACAAAAACGCCCCGACACAGGTCGGGGCGTTTTCATGTGCAGCTAAGGCTTAGCGCGGGAACGCTGGCGGATTTACATCAGCCATGTCTTCCATCACGCGAACCACCTGGCAGCTGTAGCCGAACTCGTTGTCGTACCAGACGTACAATACAACGCGGTTGTCCTGAACGATGGTCGCTTCGGCGTCGACCACACCGGCGTGGCGCGAGCCAACGAAGTCGGTGGACACCACTTCCTGCGAATTGACGAAGTCGATCTGCTTGTGCAGCTCGGAGTGCAGCGCCATGTAGCGCAGGTACTCGTTCATCTCTTCACGGGTGGCGGCTTTCTCAAGGTTGAGGTTGAGAATGGCCATCGACACGTTCGGCGTCGGAACGCGGATCGCGTTACCGGTCAGCTTGCCGGCCAGCTCAGGCAAGGCCTTGGCAGCAGCGGTGGCAGCACCGGTCTCGGTGATCACCATGTTCAGCGCGGCGCTGCGACCACGACGGTCGCCCTTGTGGAAGTTGTCGATCAGGTTCTGGTCGTTGGTGTACGAATGAACGGTTTCGACGTGACCGTTGATGATGCCGAACTTGTCATTTACAGCTTTCAGCACCGGCACGATGGCGTTGGTGGTGCAGGAAGCAGCGGACACGATCTTGTCGTCAGCAGTGATTTCACCGTGGTTGATGCCGTGAACGATGTTCTTCAGCTTGCCTTTGCCAGGCGCAGTCAGAACAACGCGGTCGATACCCGGGCACGCCAGGTGCTGACCGAGGCCATCGGCATCACGCCATACGCCGGTGTTGTCCACCAGCAGCGCGTCTTTGATGCCGTACTGGGTGTAATCCACCTCGGTCGGGTTCTTCGCGTAGATCACCTGGATCAGGTTACCGTTGGCGGTGATGGTGTTGTTTTCTTCGTCGATGGTAATGGTGCCGTTGAACGAACCGTGTACCGAATCGCGGCGCAGCAGGCTGGCGCGTTTGGTCAGGTCGTTTTCGGCGCCTTTGCGCACGACGATGGCGCGCAGACGCAGGCCGTCGCCACCACCGGTTTTCTCGATCAGGATGCGCGCCAGCAGGCGGCCGATACGACCGAAGCCGTACAGCACGACGTCGGTGCCTTTACGTGCGGAAGCGTTCTGCTGGCCAACCACGTCAGCCATTTCTTCACGAACGAACTGCTCGGCGCTGCGGCCATTGCCTTCGTTACGGAATTTGAACGCCAGCTTGCCCAGATCCACCGAAGCCGCGCCGAGCTTGAGCTCGCTCATGGCTTTGAGCAGCGGGAATGTTTCGTGGACGGAGAGTTCGCTGTCGTCGGAAGAACGGTGGCGAGCAAAGCGGTGGGCTTTGAGAATCGCGATGACAGACTGGTTGATCAGACTGCGGCCATAGATCGAGCTCACCACGTTGTTATTGCGGTAGAGCTGACCGATAAGCGGAATCATCGCTTCTGCGAGTGCTTCACGGTCGATCCATTCACCAAGACACTGGTCGGGCTTCTGAGTCACGGTAACCTTCCACATGTAGGGGCAGAAAAAAGGGGCTACATTATGCCGCCGACAACCTGCCGTAGCAATGCGCGCTTGTCGCGCAATCGGTAACAAATTTCCGTTCAAAAAATTAACGCCCCGCGCCAGCCCAGTAAATCCGCGGCCTGTAGCGCAGTCAATTTTTCGACGAGTGTTAGACGATGTCCGTAACCCTCCGTAACACCACCCGATTTCGGCACTACATAACCCCATAAAAACTGCTCGTTTTTATGGTTACCACTACATTTCGTCAAAACAGTGAAGATAGACGTAGTCTGCAACTGACAGCCGACACCCGACGCCGCTACAATTACCGACTTTGTCGCAAAGCCTGGAGCTCAACCTTCCGTGCCTGTTCTGCGTCTACCGCTACTCCCTGCCGAGGCAGGCAAACAGCACTGGGGCAATCTGCCCGGTGCTGCCCTCAGTCTGGCGATTGCCGAGGCTGCCAGCGCTGCCAAGCGCTTCACCCTGCTACTGACCGCCGACAGCCAGAGCGCTGAACGGCTGGAACAGGAGCTGAGTTTCTTCGCCCCGGATTTGCCCGTTCTGCATTTCCCCGACTGGGAAACCCTGCCCTACGACCTGTTCTCGCCGCACCAGGACATCATCTCCCAGCGTATCGCCGCCTTATACAGGCTGCCGGAACTGGTGCATGGCGTGCTGGTGGTGCCGATTACCACGGCCTTGCATCGTCTGGCGCCGACCCGGTTCCTGCTCGGCAGCAGTCTGGTGCTGGATATCGGTCAGAAGCTCGACGTCGAGCAGATGCGCTCGCGGCTTGAAGCCAGCGGCTATCGCTACGTCGACACGGTGTATGAGCACGGCGAATTCACCGTCCGCGGCGCGCTGATCGATCTGTTCCCGATGGGCAGCAAACTGCCCTATCGTATCGATCTGTTCGACGACGAAATCGAAACCCTGCGCACCTTCGATCCGGAAACCCAGCGTTCGATCGACAAGGTCGAGTCGGTCAAGCTGCTGCCGGCGCGGGAATTCCCGCTGCAGAAAGACGCGGTCACCCGCTTCAAGGCGCGCTTCCGTGAGCGCTTCGACGTCGATTTCCGCCGCTGCCCGATCTTTCAGGACCTGAGCAGCGGCATCACACCGGCCGGTATCGAGTACTACCTGCCGCTGTTCTTTGACGAAACCTCGACGCTGTTCGATTACCTGCCGCAGGACACGCAAGTGTTTTCGCTGCCGGGCATCGAGCAGGCCGCGGAGAATTTCTGGAACGACGTGCGCAATCGTTATGAAGAACGCCGCGTCGATCCTTCGCGTCCTTTATTGCCGCCGGCCGAATTGTTCCTGCCGGTCGAAGACTGCTTCGCCCGCCTGAAGAGCTGGCCGCGTGTGGTGGCCAGCCAACAGGACGTGGAAACCGGTGTCGGCCGCGAACGTTTTCCGGCGCACGCGCTGCCGGATCTGGCGATCGAAGCCAAAGCCACACAACCGCTGGCCGCGCTCGCCGCGTTCCTCGATGAGTTCCCCGGTCGTGTGCTGTTCACCGCCGAATCCGCAGGCCGGCGCGAAGTGTTGCTGGAGCTGCTCGAACGCCTGAAGCTGCGGCCGAAAACCGTCGATAGCTGGCCGGATTTTGTTGCAAGCAAGGATCGTCTGGCGATCACCATTGCGCCACTTGATGAAGGCATGGCGCTCGACGATCCGGCGCTGGCGCTGGTCGCGGAAAGTCCGCTGTTCGGTCAGCGCGTCATGCAGCGCCGGCGTCGCGAGAAACGCAGCGACGTCAGCAACGACGCGGTGATCAAGAACCTCACCGAACTGCGCGAAGGCGCGCCGGTGGTGCACATCGACCACGGTGTCGGCCGCTACCTGGGCCTGACGATTCTGGAAATCGACAATCAGGCCGCCGAATTCCTCACCCTGGAATACGCCGAGAACGCCAAGCTCTATGTGCCGGTGGCCAACCTGCACCTGATCGCACGTTATACCGGCAGCGACGACTCGCTGGCGCCGCTGCATCGCCTCGGCTCGGAAACCTGGCAGAAAGCCAAGCGCAAAGCCGCCGAACAGGTGCGTGACGTCGCCGCCGAACTGCTCGACATCTATGCCCGTCGTGCCGCCCGCGAAGGCTATGCGTTCGCCGACCCGAAAGCCGATTACGCGACGTTCAGCGCCGGCTTCCCGTTCGAAGAAACCCCGGATCAGCAATCGACCATCGAAGCGGTGCGCGAAGACATGCTCGCGCCGAAACCGATGGACCGGCTGGTCTGCGGCGACGTCGGCTTCGGCAAGACCGAAGTGGCGATGCGCGCGGCGTTCATTGCCGTGCACGGCGGTCGACAAGTGGCGATTCTGGTGCCGACCACCCTCCTCGCCCAGCAGCACTACAACAGCTTTCGCGATCGCTTCGCCGACTGGCCGGTGACAGTGGAAGTGATGAGCCGCTTCAAGTCCGCCAAGGAAGTGAATGCGGCCATCGCCGATCTGGCCGAAGGCAAGATCGACATCGTCATCGGCACGCACAAGTTGCTGTCCGACGATGTGAAGATCAAAAACCTCGGGCTGGTGATCATCGACGAAGAACACCGTTTCGGGGTGCGCCAGAAAGAACAGCTCAAGGCCCTGCGCAGCGAAGTCGACATCCTGACCCTGACCGCGACGCCAATCCCGCGCACGCTGAACATGGCGGTGTCGGGCATGCGCGACCTGTCGATCATCGCCACGCCGCCGGCACGACGTTTGTCGGTGCGCACCTTCGTCATGGAGCAGAACAAAAGCACGGTCAAGGAAGCCCTGCTGCGTGAGCTGCTGCGTGGCGGTCAGGTCTACTACCTGCACAACGATGTGAAGACCATCGAGAAATGCGCCGCCGACCTCGCCGAACTGGTACCGGAAGCCCGTATCGGTATCGGCCACGGGCAGATGCGCGAGCGCGAACTCGAGCAGGTGATGAGCGATTTCTATCACAAGCGTTTCAACGTGCTGATCGCCTCGACCATCATCGAGACCGGTATCGACGTGCCGAGCGCCAACACCATCATCATCGAACGCGCCGACAAGTTCGGCCTGGCGCAGTTGCACCAATTGCGTGGTCGTGTCGGCCGCAGCCACCACCAGGCTTACGCCTACCTGCTGACCCCGCCGCGCCAGCAAATCACCTCGGACGCGGAAAAGCGCCTGGAAGCGATCGCCAACACTCAGGATCTCGGCGCCGGTTTTGTGCTGGCGACCAACGACCTGGAAATCCGTGGCGCCGGTGAATTGCTCGGCGACGGCCAGAGCGGGCAGATCCAGGCAGTGGGTTTCACCCTGTACATGGAAATGCTCGAACGCGCGGTGAAGTCGATCCGCAAGGGCGAGCAACCGAATCTCGATCAACCGCTCGGTGGCGGCCCGGAAGTCAACCTGCGGGTGCCGGCGCTGATTCCGGAAGATTATCTGCCGGATGTCCATGCACGTCTGATTCTGTATAAACGCATCGCCTCGGCCACCGACGAGGAAGGCCTGAAAGATCTGCAGGTCGAGATGATCGACCGTTTCGGCTTGCTGCCGGAGCCAACCAAGAATCTGGTGCGCATCACCGCGCTGAAATTGCAGGCGGAAAAGCTCGGCATCAAGAAAGTCGACGGCGGCCCCCAAGGTGGTCGAATCGAGTTCGAGGCGCAGACGCCGGTGGACCCGATGACGCTGATCAAGCTGATCCAGACGCAACCAAAACGCTACAAATTCGAAGGCGCGACGATGTTCAAGTTCCAGGTGCCCATGGAACGCCCGGAAGAGCGCTTTAATACTGTAGAGGCGTTGTTCGAGCGCCTCCTCCCGAAAACTGTTTAAGGACGCCCAATGCGCCTGTTTCGCTCGCTGACTTTGCTACTGGCTTTGGTAGCACCTGCGGCATTTGCCGACGATACCTATCAGGTCGAAATGATTCTGGTCCGCCAGAATGCCGTACCCGTCATCGTCAGTCGCGCCGCGCCGGAAGACTGGGCCGCCGGCGCGCAGCGCCTGAGCGATGACAGCCAACGCACGCCAGCGCTGAACGACGTGGTCAGCAAACTCGGCGCCAGCGGCGACTACACCGTGCTGCTGCACAAGGCCTGGCAGCAGACGCTGGGCGAAACGCCGGCGAAAGTTGCGGTCAGCGACGGTCAGGAGCAATTCGGTCAGTTCCCGATCGAGGGCACGCTGGAAATGAAACTCGGCCGCTTCACCGATGTGAGTGCCGATTTCTGGGTCAATCAGATCGACGCCAATGGCCTGGTCACCGCCAGTGAGCGCTTGAAACAGGACAGCCACACCAAGAATGGCCAGCTCAATTACCTCGACAACGGCCACCTGGCCCTGCTGATCAAGATCACTTCCCTGACCGCACCTGCGCCACGGGAAGCGCCTGAAGTCGTACCGGACTGATCGAAGTCCCTATGTCACCGCCCCTGAGCAAACCGCTGGCACCCTCGTGGGTCAGCCGGTTCAAGGAACAGAGCCTGGAGCGCGGCCGCCGCTATGCCCTGGAAAACCGCGTGCGCATCGCCCAGGTCGGCGATGCGACCATTACCGCCAGTTGCGAAGGCTCTGGCGGCAGTGTCTACCGTCAGACCATTCACTTGCGCGAGTCGGCCAAAGGCACCTTGTTGCTGGTCGACGCCGGTTGCACCTGCCCTGTTCGCAACAACTGCAAACACTGCGCGGCGGTGCTGCTGAAAGTCCAGGAAACCCTCGATTACCCCGCTGCCGCCAAAGACGCCGAGTTGCTGGAAAAACTTCAGGCAGTGCTGGAAAACCGCGGCCCGAAAGCGCCGCCACAAGTGCTGGTCGATAATGTGCAACCGTTGCCCCGCCTGTGGCTGGCCAGCGTCGAGTTCAGCGCATTCGAACCACGCAACGGGCGCATGCAGCGCTATATCCAGCACCGTGCGGCGCTGTCGTTCAGCTATCTGGACGAGTACGTCAGCGGGCAGAAAAACAGCGACATCCTGATTCGTCAGGACACCCAAACCCTGCGCGTCAAACGCCACCCCGACGTCGAGCAGTCCTACCGCGAGCAGTTGCGCATCCTCGGCTTCCGCATCGCCACAAGGCAGAGCAAAGCCCTGCCGGAAAGCGCTGGCGAACTGTATGAAATGGTCAACGACAGCGCCTGGCTGACCTTCACCCTCAACGACCTGCCGAAGTTGCGCAGTCAGGGCTGGGAACTGCAGATCGACGAAGAATTCGGCTTCGACCTGACGGCCGTGGATGACTGGTACGCCACCGTCGAACAGGCGCCTGAGCGCGACTGGTTTGATCTGGAACTGGGGATCATCGTCAACGGTGAGCGCCTGAGCCTGCTGCCGATCCTGCTCAACCTGATGCGCTCGCACGCGGAAATCCTCAACCCGGAACGTCTGGCCCGCCGTCGCGATGACGAGCTGATTCTGGTCAACATTCCGCAGCGCAACAGCGAGCATGGGCCGCTGCAAGTGGCGCTGCCGCTTGGCCGTTTAAAACCGGTGTTGATGACGTTGGGCGAGTTCTACTTACAGGAGCCGGGCGAAACTACCCTGCGCCTGAGCAAGGCGGATGCCACACGCCTCAATTCGCTGGAGGGCATTCCGCTGCTGTGGGAGGGTGGCGAACAGATCCGCACGTTTGCCCAGCGCTTGCGCGACATCCGCGACTTCAGCGCTGAAGCGCCTGAAGGTCTGAACGCAACCTTGCGCCCTTATCAGCTCGAAGGCTTGAGCTGGATGCAATCGCTGCGGCAACTGGAAGTCGGCGGGATTCTTGCGGATGACATGGGCCTGGGCAAAACCTTACAGACCCTGGCGCATATTCTCAGCGAGAAAAACGCCGGGCGCCTTGATCGGCCGTGCATGGTGGTGATGCCGACCAGCCTGATTCCGAACTGGCTCGACGAAGCCGCGCACTTCACGCCGCAATTGAAGGTGGTCGCGCTGTACGGTGCCACTCGCAAAAAGCACTTTGATCACCTCGCGGATTTCGACCTGATCCTTACTACCTACGCGCTACTGCCCAAAGACGTCGAGCGCCTGGCGAAACAGCCGCTGCACGTCTTGGTGCTGGATGAGGCGCAGTACATCAAGAATCCCAACAGCAAAGCCGCCCAAGCCGCCCGCGAATTGAACGCGCGCCAACGCCTGTGCCTGAGCGGCACGCCGCTGGAAAACCATCTGGGCGAACTGTGGTCGCTGTTCCACTTCCTGCTGCCGGGCTGGCTCGGCGATGTGAAAAGCTTCAACGCCGATTACCGTGTGCCGATTGAAAAGCGCGGCAGTGAAGTCAGGCTTCAGCACCTCAACGGTCGGATCAAACCGTTTCTGCTGCGCCGTACCAAAGAGCAGGTGGCGACCGAATTGCCGCCGAAAACCGAGATCATCCATTGGGTCGATCTCAACGAAGCGCAACGCGACGTCTACGAAACCATGCGCCTGGCCATGGACAAGAAAGTCCGCGACGAGATCACCCGCAAGGGCGTGGCGCGCAGCCAGATCATCATTCTCGAGGCACTGCTCAAGCTACGTCAGGTCTGCTGCGACCTGCGCCTGGTCAACGACGCCACCCTGCCCGCCCGCGGCAGCACCTCGGGCAAGCTCGATAGCCTGATGGAAATGCTCGAAGAGTTGTTTGAGGAAGGTCGGCGGATTTTGCTGTTTTCCCAGTTCACCTCGATGCTCGCGCTGATCGAAGACGAACTGAAAAAACGCAAGATCGCCTACGCACTGCTGACCGGCCAGACCCGTGATCGGCGCACGCCAGTGAAGGAATTCCAGAGCGGCAAACGTCAGATCTTTCTGATCAGTCTGAAGGCTGGCGGTGTGGGGTTGAACCTGACCGAGGCGGACACGGTGATTCACTACGACCCGTGGTGGAACCCGGCGACCGAGAATCAGGCGACGGACCGGGCATACCGGATTGGCCAGGAAAAACCGGTCTTCGTGTACAAGATGATTGCCCGCGGTACCGTGGAAGAGAAGATTCAACACCTGCAAAAGGAAAAATCCGACCTTGCAGCGGGCGTGCTGGATGGGCGAAAGGCCGGAGACTGGAAGTTGCAGAGCGATGATATCGAAGCGTTGTTTGCGCCATTGCCGGACAAGATCGACAAGCGCTGAAATCGGCGTCGCTGGCTGGATAGCTATCGCGAGCAGGCTCACTCCTACAGTTTGAAATGCGTCCCCTGTAGGAGTGAGCCTGCTCGCGAAAGGCATCACCTCGGTCTAACGATTAAAACCGAAGCTCAACCCTTGGAAACAGGCAACGGCGCAAACAGCGCCTCGATATCGCCCTGCTCCAATTTGAACCCACCCGTCGTACCCCCTTCCAGCACCGCCCCGGCCAGCGCAGCCTTCTCTTGCTGCAACGCCTGGATTTTTTCTTCCACCGTGCCACGGGCAATCAGCTTGTAGACGAACACCGGGTTGTTCTGCCCGATCCGGTACGCCCGATCGGTGGCCTGATTCTCCACCGCCGGGTTCCACCACGGATCGAAGTGAATCACCGTGTCGGCGGCGGTCAGGTTCAAACCAGTGCCGCCGGCCTTGAGGCTGATCAGAAACAGCGGCACCTTGCCGCCCTGAAAGTCCTTCACCGGTGTACGCCGATCGGTGGTATCACCAGTCAGCAATGAATAGCCGATCCCGCGCTGCTGCAGTTCCTGCTCGATCAATGCGAGCATCGAGGTGAATTGCGAGAACAGCAGAATCCGCCGCCCTTCGCCGAGCAACTCCTCAAGCATTTCCATCAGACTGATCAACTTGCCGCTGCCGGAACGCAGCGCCTTGGCCGTCAGCGGCGTGTTGATCAGCCGCAAGTCGCAACACACCTGGCGCAACTTCAGCAGCGCATCGAGAATGATGATCTGGCTGCGCGCAACGCCACTCCGGGCGATTTCGTCGCGGACCTTTTTGTCCATGGCCACGCGCACGGTTTCATAGACGTCGCGCTGGCCATCGCTGAGTTCGACCCAATGCACGATTTCGGTTTTCGGCGGCAGCTCGGTGGCCACCTGATCTTTCTTGCGCCGCAGCAGGAACGGTTTTATCCGCGCGGTCAGGTGCTGCATGCGCCCGGCATTGCCGTGTTTTTCGATCGGCGTGCGGTAGTCGCGATTGAAGGTTTTGCTGTCGCCCAGCCAACCCGGCATCAGAAAGTGGAACTGCGACCACAGCTCGCCCAGGTGATTTTCCAGCGGCGTGCCGCTCAGGCACAGGCGCTGACTGGCCTGCAAATCGCGGGCGGCCTGAGCGGCCTTGCTTACCGGGTTCTTGATGTTTTGCGCTTCATCGAGAATCAGCACGCTCCACGGCTGCGGCTGCAGCACTTCCAGATCCCGTGGCAGCAACGCATAGGTGGTCAGCACCAGATCGTATTCGGTCAGGCTGGCGAAGTCTTTTTGCCGTACCGATCCGTGCAGCGCAAGCACCTTCAACTGCGGAGTGAAGCGCTGCGCCTCGTCCAGCCAGTTCGGAATCAGGCTGGTGGGCATGACCGCCAAGGCCGGTTGATCAAGGCGCCCGGCCTGTTTTTCCGTCAGCAGATGCGCCAGGGTCTGCAGGGTTTTGCCCAGCCCCATGTCATCGCCGAGAATGCCGCCCACCCCCAGTTCGCGCAGGGTCTGCATCCAGTTCAGGCCTTCGAGCTGATACGGACGCAACTGCGCGTTGAGGCCGGCAGGTGCGGCGACCGGTGTGTAAGTCGATTCACGCAGGCGTTGGGCAAAACTGCGCAGGCGTTCGCCGCCCTGCCAGGTCAGCGGCATCCCGTCGAGCAGCGTCAGACGCGCCGCGTCCGGGGCGCTCAAGCGTAAGCTTTCAACGCGATGGCCGCCCAGATACAACTCACTGAGCGTGGCCATCAGCGGTTTGACCCGGCCGTAAGGCAGTGCGACTTTGCCACCGTCGGCAGCATCAATGCGCCCGCCCTTCAACTCAACCAACAGCAGCTCATCGTCACCGCGCTCTGCGAGGGAAACAGGATCGAGCAATTGCGGCTGGCTACGCAGCAGATGCAGAAGAATCGGCAACAGGCTGTGGCGCTCGCCATTGACGACAATGCCCAATTGCAGATCGAACCACTGCCGACCGGTATCCTCTTCGATCTCGGCGTACCAGTCTTCGACCGGCTCCACGTTGAAATGGAAATTGCTGCCGACATCGACCTCCCAGCCAGCATCGCGCAAGACCGGGATACCCTGCTGGGTAAAGGTCAGCCACGCAGAATCATCGGGCAGCGTGAACATCTCACCCGGAAGATCGATGCTGCTTTTGCGCGAGGCTTTTTTGAAACCGTGTTTTTGCAGTTGTTGACGCAAGGCTTTTTCGGCGACCGGTTGGCGCTGAATCCGCCGGGTCTCGGCGCCCGACAGAATCATCACTTCCGGGTTGCGATCCTGCGCCGGATGGCCGTCGTAGGTGAACAGCAAAGCGGCACGGTGCTCTGGCTCGTATTCCCAGCGCGTGTAGCGTTTGCCGCTCGCCAGGATCAGATAACCCTGGGGAGCCACATCCTCGACGATCCGTTCCGTCAGTTTGTGCGGTGGCGCCACTTTGGTCGCTGCGCTCATGCGATGACTGAATTGCAACGCCTGTTGAGCCGGAATCTCCGGTGCCAGGGCCAGGTGGCAGGCCAGCTTCTCATCGAGATCATTGAGTAACAGGCCGATCTGGCGGTGCTCGCGATCCAGGTAATAAAGCGGCTCCAGCGCCAGCACGTTTTCCACCGGCGCCTCGGCACTTGTCCATTGCGGGCGATAACTGCCGTCAGCCTGTACGGACCAGGCAAACTGCGCACTGCGGTTGGCGCCTGCCGTCAGCGGCTGCAAGGTTTGAAAATCGAGAAACAGGCGCGACGTGCGCAGGAGCATTTCCAGCAGTTCGGCACCGCTGCTGCCCTCCAGCGGATAACCGCTGTAATAGGCGTGATGGGAGTGCATCGCCACCAGCAGCCGGGCAATGCGCAGATCCTGCTCGGTCAGATAACCAGGCTGGCGCATCAACAGGTCCGACAGCGAGTACAACGGTTTGACGTCACGCAGCTCACCGCTCTTGAGCTGGTAAACCTTGAAAATATCCAACTGCCATTTGCCGGCAACCGGTGAAGCCTTCAGTTGATAAAACAGCCGCGTGCTCGCCGCTTGCGAAGTTTTTTCGTCTGCAGGCTGGACGGCCACCGGGATCGTCGAAAGCCAATGCTCGAGTGAGCGACCGAGCTCAACCGTAGCCTCCTGCCCGGAGGCTTCGCTGACATTCATATCCAGACAATAAAGCACCGCCGCACAATGCTTGCAGTCGAAGCCCACCGGACACGAGCAATAGCAAAGCAGCCCGCCCGCGCCTCGGTGCCTGGCTATGGAAAGGGTTTGCTCATAGGCTGTCTGATTGGACCCGACGCAGAATGCGGTGATTTGCCTGTCATTGACTTCGAGGATCTCGACGCGATCCTCTAGCGCATAAGCGCGAGCCTTGGCCAGCGCGTTGCTAGTGAACGTGTCGGTCCACGGCAGCGAAAGGATTTCCTCGATAAGCGCGCTCATGAACAGTCCTTAGCCGGCCAATACCCGCGCCAACGTCGATTTGACCTTACCCATGCCAGCGTGCAGCGCCTGCTCGATCTCGGCCATGGTGATCACTTCGGTCGTCTTGCCCGCCGCCGGGTTCACCACCAATGCCAGGCAGGCGTAATCCAGGTCCAGCTCTCGCGCCAGCGCGGCTTCCGGCATGCCGGTCATACCGACGATGTCGCAGCCGTCACGTTCCAGGCGCACGATCTCGGCGACCGTCTCCAGACGCGGGCCCTGGGTGCAGGCATAAACGCCCTGGTCGCTGTACTCGCAGCCTTCGGCGGCGACGGCGGCGATCAAGCGCTGGCGCAGCGCTTCGCTGTAGGGAAAGCTGAAATCGATGTGGGTGACGTGTTCCAGGTCATCGGCGAAAAAGGTGTGCTCGCGGCCGCTGGTGTAGTCGACGATCTGATGCGGCACGCAGAAATGCCCGGTGCCCATGGCCGAATGAATCCCGCCCACCGCATTGACCGCGATGATCGCTTCAGCACCGGCCTGCTTCAACGCCCAGAGGTTGGCGCGGTAGTTGACCTTGTGCGGCGGAAAGCGATGCGGATGGCCGTGACGGGCGAGGAACAGCACTTCCTTGCCGGCGTACTCGCCAATCTGCACCTCGGCCGACGGCGCGCCATACGGGGTGTCCACCGCCAGCGACTGGCGAATGCTCAAGCCTTCGAGCTGGGTCAGCCCGGTGCCACCGATGATTGCGTAAACGGTCATAGCGAAAATCCTTAATCGATCAGTTGAGCGTCTTTGAGCGCGCCGATGGCGGTCAGCCAACGCGGATCCTGACGATAATCGGTGCTGGCAAAGGCCTGACCACGCATGCGTGCAATACGCGCGGACGGCTTGACCTTCATGCGCTGCGCGGCGCTGAGCGCGAGTTCGGCGGCGGCGCGGTCGTTGCACACCAGACCCATGTCGCAACCGGCGGTAAGCGCGGCTTCGATGCGGCTGGCGGCATCGCCGACCACGTGAGCGCCGGCCATCGACAGGTCATCGCTGAAGATCACCCCGTCAAACTGCAATTCGCCGCGCAGGATGTCCTGCAACCAGCGGCGAGAGAAACCGGCCGGTTGCGCATCGACTTGCGGGTAAATGACGTGAGCCGGCATTACCGCAGCCAGCTGTTTGCTGAGCCTGGCGAAGGGCACAAGGTCGTTGGCGCGGATCTCTTCCAGGCTGCGCTCGTCGTTCGGGATCGCCACATGCGAATCCGCCTCGGCCCAACCGTGGCCGGGGAAATGCTTGCCGGTGGCGGCCATGCCAGCGCTGTTCATGCCGCGAATGAAGGCTCCGGCGAGCACCGCGGCGCGGGCCGGGTCGCCTTCGAACGAACGGGTGCCGACCACGGCGCTGCGCTGATAGTCCAGATCGAGCACCGGAGCAAAACTCAGGTCGAGACCGACCGCCAGCACTTCGGTGGCCATGATCCAGCCGCACTGCTCGGCCAGGTATTCGGCGTTCGGGTTATCGGCAATGGCGCGCATCGCTGGCAAACGCACGAAGCCCTGACGCAAACGCTGCACCCGACCGCCTTCCTGATCCACTGCCAGCAACAGATCCGGGCGAACCGCGCGAATCGCCGCACTGAGCTCACGCACTTGACGTGGATGCTCAATGTTGCGGGCAAAAATGATCAGGCCGCCCACTTCGGGCTGGCGCAACAATTGGCGATCTTCGGCCGTCAGCCAGGTACCGGCGACGTCCACCATCAACGAGCCTTGCAGGCCAGCAGTCATAAAAATTCCTTGGAAACAGAAAACCCGATCGACAGCCAGTCGCTGCCGTGAGCAGCGCTCGGCAGGTCAGCGATTTTTCTGTTGATCGGGTTCAGAACGAGAATCGGCATGGGCGGCTAGCTTAGCGGATCCCCGCTGCCGCGCCCACCCGTGTGCGGTCAAACCTTGGCGGCGACCGGGGTTGATTTGCTGCGCGGACGCAACTGCGCAGTGGCCATGGCTGCATCAGTGACGCCGGTTTCAGCGCGCATGCCGGCCGCGAGAAATGGCACCATCAGGCGCATCACTTGCTCGATCGAGGTATTGACGCCGAAATCGGTCTCGGCAATCGCCCGCAAGGCTTTGATACCGGACATGCTGAACGCGGCCGCGCCGAGCATGAAGTGCACGCGCCAGAACAACTCGATCGGTGGAATGCGCGGTGCCGCTTCATTAACCAGCAACATGTAGCGACGAAATACCTTGCCGTACATGTCTTCGAGATAACGCCGCAAGTGGCCCTGGCTCTGACTGAAGGCAAGGCCGAGCAAACGCATGAAGATCGACAGGTCGTTGCCGCTGCGCGGTTGAACCACCAGCGCCTGCTCAACGAGAATTTCCAGCAGCTCCTCTAGGGTCGGCTTATTGTCAGGCTTGGCCTGACGCCGCTCCAGCTCTTTGTCGAGGCTGATGCAGAACGGCCCGAGGAATCGCGAGAACACGGCCTGGATCAGCGCTTTCTTCGAGCCGAAGTGATAGTTAACCGCTGCCAGGTTGACGCCGGCCTTGCTGGTAATCAAACGCAATGAGGTTTCTGCGAAACCTTTCTCCGCGAACAATTGCTCGGCAGCATCAAGAATGCGTTCAACGGTTTCCGACTGGGCCATGGCTACTCCGCCTGACAAACACTTGTTTGAAACATACGTTTCAGCCTATGCAATGTCAAGCCTGCCGGTTCGTTTTGGGAATGGTCGGTCAGCTATTTAACCACACAAGCCCGGCGCTTTAAAAAGCGTGCCTGTCGACCGTCTGGCGGCGTGCCGAAAAACGGCGATTGCCAAGATCGTTTCACTGTATATAATCCCAGTCACTGTATAAAAAGACAGAGCGATCATTATGCTAAAGCTGACGCCACGCCAAGCCGAGATTCTGGCCTTTATCAAACGCTGCCTCGAAGACAACGGCTATCCGCCAACCCGCGCGGAAATCGCTCAGGAGCTGGGCTTCAAATCGCCCAATGCCGCTGAAGAACACCTCAAGGCGCTGGCCCGCAAAGGCGCCATCGAGATGACGCCAGGCGCTTCTCGCGGGATCCGCATTCCCGGCTTCGAAGCCAAACCCGACGACTCCACCCTGCCGATCATTGGCCGGGTCGCCGCCGGTGCGCCGATTCTGGCCCAGCAGCACATCGAAGAATCATGCAATATCAATCCGGCCTTCTTCCATCCCCGTGCCGACTACCTTTTACGCGTCCACGGCATGAGCATGAAGGACATCGGCATTTTCGACGGTGACCTGCTGGCAGTCCACACCACGCGCGAAGCACGCAACGGTCAGGTCGTCGTGGCCCGTATCGGCGATGAAGTGACGGTCAAACGCTTCAAGCGTGAAGGCAGCAAGGTCTGGCTGATTGCCGAAAACCCTGAGTTCGCCCCCATCGAAGTCGACCTGAAGGATCAGGAACTGGTGATCGAAGGCTTGAGTGTCGGCGTCATCCGCCGCTAATAGGAGGCTTTATGCAGTTCCCACATACCCCTCAGCAAACCCAACTGCCTTTGTTCGAAGCGTTTCTTGCGCAACCGTTGGCGCCGATCCTGAAAGACGTGGTCGAGCGCCCATGGACTGCCGAACCTGAAGTATTCAGCGAGCTGTCACTGCGTGGTGCTGCCGGGAACTGCCTGAACCTGCTCGCTCCGATCCTTCGCGAACTCAGCGAAGATCAGGATGCGCGCTGGCTGACGCTGATCGCGCCACCCGCCAGCCTGACCCAAACCTGGCTGCGGGACGCCGGCCTGAACCGCGAACGCATACTGCTATTGCAACCGCGGGGTGCGCAAAGCGCTCAGCAACTGGCGTGCGAAGCGTTGCGGCTGGGTCGCAGCCACACTGTCGTGACCTGGCTCAATCCGCTGAACGCCAGTTTGCGCCAACAATTGATCAGCGCCGCCCGTACAGGCGATGCTCAGAGCTTGAATATTCGATTGGGTTGACGGCTGTAACACGCGCTGTGTGAAGCGCAGGGCTTCTCCATGGACAGAGAAGCCGATCTGAAGCGGTAATGCCTGATGATGAAAACAGGCCAGGATCAATGAAGAACCCGCGGCCCTTCTTCCTTATCAAACTCGCCTTCGACCATGCGGCCGGCCATTTGCACGCCGACGCTCAACATCGCCTTGGCGATTTCGACATGCTGACCCTGCAGGAACGCTTTGGCATCCTCGGAGAAATCCAGTGTCACCAAAGAACCTTCGTCCTCAGCTCTGCGCAGTTCGATTCGGCCATCTGGTAACTCGACAATTTCTAGAAAGGACGTTGGCATAAAAGTCTGTTCTCCACGAAAGGCAGGCATTATATAGACATCATTCGGGCTTCGCTCAGGATCTTGACCAGTAGCATGTTTCAGATTGCCACCGCGTCAATCGCTCTCAGCATTCATTCAGGCCCTCGCGAAAACGAATGGCCAAGCCTTTCAGATTCTGCCGCCAGCTCTCCAGCTCCTCACGATTCAATTCCTCCGGCGCCTGCTCTTCATCCAGATTGATCATCTGAATCAATGGCTGCGTGACGTCGCCCTTGAGTTTGTGCGGCACTCGCGGTGGCTGAAACAAAGCCGAGTGCGCTGCGAGCAATTTTGCCAGCCAGGTTTCCGGATTACCCGCCAGCTCGACCATTTCCGCCAGCTCCGGAATCGCAATCGACTCCAGCACTTCAGGAGTCAGCAACATTTCAGCGCGCGGCGCACTGGCCTGCGGCAGGCGATAGAAACCCGCGATCTCATGGCAAAGCCCCAGCAAGGCACCGTAGAGGTGAAAGAGCGTTGATTCACGCCCGGCCTGAATCAGCGCCAGCGAATTCATTGCCCGCCCTTCCTCGGCGCGAGCCAGAGCTTCCAGCGACAGGCCGGCGAAATAGATCTTCTGGTTGGTGCGGGTATAGAGTTCGTGAGCCATGACGGCAGCCTCCACGACGAAATAATTGCTTCACACAGGCCGGACAGTGTCATGGATCAGCCGATCCGACCGCAAGCACAAAACAAAAAGGCCGCATGAAAACCCTAGGGTTCACATGCGGCCTTTTCAGTGCCGGACTAACGCTTACTCAGCCTTGGCCTTCGCGCTGCGCTTGTCTTCCACCGTCCACTTGCCACCGTCGTAATACGCTTTCCAACCGGTCGGCTTGCCGTCGACTTCGGTCTGCACATATTGCTCCTTGGTCTTGCGGCTGTAGCGGATCACCGCTGGCAGGCCATCAGGATCCTTCTGAGGTGCTTCGCAGAGGAAATGATACTTTGGATCGATCTCGTCCTTGTGCGGCAGAATCTCGATCACCAACGGAGCACGGGTCTCGCGGTTTTTCGGGAACTGACTGGCCGCCAGGAACAGACCGGATGCGCCGTCACGCAGGATGTAGGTGTCGTTGACCTTTTCGCATTTCAGCTCAGGCATCTTCACCGGGTCCATCTTCGGTGGCGCCGCATCACCGCTTTTCAGCAATTTGCGGGTGTTCTTGCAAGTCGGGTTGGTGCAACCGAAGAACTTGCCGAAACGGCCGGTCTTGAGCTGCATCTCGCTGCCGCACTTGTCGCATTCCAGGCTCGGACCTTCGTAGCCCTTGATCCGGTAGCTGCCTTCTTCGATTTCGTAGCCGGCACAATCCGGGTTGTTACCGCAGATGTGCAGCTTGCGCTTCTCGTCGAGCAGGTAGGCATCCATCGCCGTGCTGCAGATCGGGCAGCGATGCTTGCCGCGCAGGACCAGCGACTCGGACTCACCTTCGTCGTCCGCAGCGATCTCGTCGCCCGGCACCAGATTGACGGTGGCCTTGCAACGCTCTTTCGGCGGCAGGCTGTAACCCGAGCAACCGAGGAACACACCGGTCGATGCGGTACGGATCTGCATCGGACGGCCGCAGGTGGTGCACGGAATGTCGGTCATGACCGGCTGGTTGGCACGCATGCCGTTATCCGGGTTTTCGGCTACTTCGAGTTTCTTTTTAAAGTCGCCATAGAACTCGTCCAGTACGCTTTTCCAGTCGCGCTCGCCTTGGGCCACGTCATCGAGGTTCTCTTCCATGCCGGCGGTAAAGCCGTAGTCCATCAGGTTCGAGAAGCTTTCGGACAGACGCTCGGTAACGATGTCGCCCATCTTTTCCGAATAGAAACGGCGGTTGTGCAGAGTCACATAACCACGATCCTGAATGGTCGAGATGATCGCAGCGTAAGTCGAAGGACGACCGATGCCACGTTTTTCCATTTCCTTGACCAGACTGGCTTCCGAGTAACGCGCCGGCGGCTTGGTGAAGTGTTGCGACGGATCGAGCTTGATCAGCTTCATCACGTCGCCCTGCGCCATGTCGGGCAGAACGTCGTCATCGCCAGGCTTGGCGATTTGCGGCATGACGCGGGTGTAGCCATCGAACTTCAGGATCCGACCCTTGGCACGCAGCTCGAAGTCGCCAGCGCCGACGCTGACGGTGGTCGACAGGTATTGCGCCGGCAGCATCTGGCAAGCGAGGAACTGGCGCCAGATCAGCTCGTAGAGACGCTCTGCGTCACGCTCCATGCCCGTCAGCTTACTCGGAATGGTGTTGGCGTCAGACGGCCGAATCGCTTCGTGCGCCTCTTGCGCGCCTTCCTTGCTGCTGTAGACATTCGGTGATTCCGGCAGGTACTTCTTGCCGAACTCTTCTTCGATATAGGTTCGTGCCATCGCCACGGCATCAGCCGAGAGGTTGGTCGAGTCGGTACGCATGTAAGTGATGTAGCCGGCTTCGTACAGACGCTGGGCCATCATCATGGTTTTCTTCACGCCAAAGCCCAGGCGGTTGCTCGCAGCCTGTTGCAACGTGGACGTGATGAAGGGGGCCGACGGCTTGCTGCTGGTCGGTTTGTCTTCACGCTTGACGATGCTGTAGCTGGACGCCTTGAGCTTTTCCAGCGCGGCCATGGCCTGGGCTTCGTTCAGCGGCTTGAAGGCTTCACCCTTCTCGCGTGCCACTTCGAAACGCACGGTCGAGCCCTTGGTGGTGCCGAGGTCGGCATGCACTTCCCAGTACTCTTCCGGGTTGAACGCACGGATTTCCCGTTCGCGCTCAACGACCAGTTTCACCGCAACCGATTGCACACGGCCGGCGGACAGGCCACGGGCGATTTTCGCCCACAGCAGTGGCGAGACCATGTAGCCGACGACGCGGTCAAGGAAGCGGCGCGCCTGCTGCGCGTTGACCCGATCGATGTCCAGCTCGCCCGGTTCGGAGAAGGCCTCCTGAATGGCCTTCTTGGTAATTTCGTTGAACACCACGCGCTTGTAGCGGCTGTCATCACCGCCGATGGCTTCGCGCAGGTGCCAGGCAATGGCTTCCCCCTCGCGATCCAAGTCGGTTGCGAGATAGATGGTGTCAGCATCCTTGGCGAGCCGGCGCAGCTCTTCGATGACCTTCTCTTTACCCGGAAGGATCTCGTAGTGGGCCTTCCAGCCATGCTCGGGATCGACACCCATACGCGAGACCAGCTGCTTGCGCGCTTTCTCTTTCGGCGTGAGTACCGGAGCTTCACCCGCGGCAGCCTTGCCACGCTTGGCGGCTGGCTCTTTGCTGGCGCTAGCCGAACCGCTGGTGGGCAGGTCTCGGATATGGCCGATACTCGACTTCACCACGTATTGGTTACCCAGATACTTGTTGATGGTCTTGGCCTTAGCCGGGGATTCCACAATGACCAGCGATTTGCCCATGGATCAGAAAATTCCTGAATTCTAGAAGTGAAAGGCGGTTGGCGCCTGACGCGGCACCGCTATATATAGTTGATACAAGGTGAGGTCAAGCACAGGGTTGTCTGCGCACTCGCCTCATTCCTTGGAAAAAAGGCTCGGTTCGGCTTGCACCAAAGCAAAGCGTGGCACCTGCTCGCCGTCAACCTCGACCGACTCGACAAACATGCTCAGCGGGCGCACCCAAAAGCCGTAATCGCCATACAGGGCTTGGTAAAAGACCACTTCTTCTTCGGTCTCGGAGTGCCGCGCAATACTGAACACACGGTACTGCGGACCTTTGTAATGTTGGTAGAGCCCAGGTTGTATCGGCATGCTTCGGCCCTCACTGAAATTTTTTCAAAATAAAATAAAAAACCCAAAAACAAAAACCGGGGCACTGGGCCCCGGCTTCCATCGACGAGACGCTTAAACGCGTTCGAAGACGGTGGAGATGCCTTGGCCGAGACCAATGCACATAGTGGCCACCCCGAAGGTGCCGCTATTCTGCTTCATCACGTTCAGCAAGGTGCCGGAAATACGTGCACCGGAGCAACCGAACGGGTGACCCAGGGCAATCGCGCCGCCGTGCAGGTTAACCTTCTCGTTCATCTTGTCGAGTACTTTCAGATCTTTCAGCACTGGCAGAGCCTGTGCAGCGAAAGCTTCGTTGAGCTCGAAGAAGTCGATATCGTTGATGCCAAGGCCCGCACGCTTCAGGGCTTTTTGTGTTGCCGGCACAGGACCATAGCCCATGATTGCCGGGTCCACACCCGCCACTGCCATCGAACGGATCACCGCCATCGGCTGGATCCCCAGGTCCTGGGCACGCTGCGCCGACATTACGATCATGCACGAAGCACCATCAGTGATCTGCGACGAAGTACCGGCAGTCACGGTGCCGCCCTTCGGATTGAAGGCCGGCTTGAGCGCCGCCAGACTTTCCAGGGTGGTTTCCGGACGAATGGTTTCGTCGTAGTCGAACAGCTTCAGGAAACCGTTCTCGTCGTAGCCCTGCATCGGGATGATTTCGTCTTTGAACTTGCCTTCCACGGTAGCCTTGTGGGCCAACTGGTGGGAACGCACGCCGAAGGCGTCCTGCTGTTCGCGAGTGATGCCGTGCATTTTGCCGAGCATTTCAGCGGTCAGACCCATCATGCCCGAGGCTTTCGCCGCGTACAGCGACATGTGCGGGTTCGGATCGACACCGTGCATCATGCTTACGTGGCCCATGTGCTCGACGCCACCGACCACGAACACGTCACCGTTACCGGTCATGATCGCTTGTGCGGCGGTGTGCAACGCACTCATCGACGAGCCACACAGACGGCTGACGGTCTGGCCGGCCGAGGTGTGCGGAATCTGGGTCATCAGCGACGCCATGCGCGCAATGTTCCAGCCCTGCTCCAGAGTCTGGTTGACGCAGCCCCAGATCACGTCCTCGACTTCCGCCGGATCGACCTTGGCGTTGCGTTCCAGCAATTTGCTGATCAGGTGCGCCGACATGTCTTCGGCGCGGGTGTTGCGGTGCATGCCGCCCTTGGAGCGGCCCATCGGAGTACGACCGAAGTCGACAATCACGACGTCTCTAGGATTCAAGCTCATAAGTTCACTCTCACTCTAGTTGGGGGCGCTTAACCGAAGAAGCTCTGGCCGTTCTTGGCCATTTCGCGCAGCTTCGCGGTCGGGTGGTACAGCGCGCCCAAATCAGCGTACTGGTCAGCCAGGGCAACGAACTCGGCGACACCGATCGAATCGATGTAGCGCAGCGCACCGCCACGGAATGGAGGGAAACCGATACCGTAGACCAGTCCCATGTCGGCTTCGGCGGCGGTTTCAACGATGCCGTCTTCCAGGCAACGCACGGTTTCCAGGCACAGCGGGATCATCATCCAGTTGATGATGTCTTCGTCGGTGACTTCGCGCTGCTCGTAAACGATCGGCTTGAGCACTTCGAGCACCGACGGATCGGCAACTTTCTTCTGCTTGCCTTTCTTGTCGGCCTCGTAGGCGTAGAAGCCCTTGCCGTTTTTCTGACCCAGGCGCTTGGCTTCGTACAGCACGTCGATGGCCGAGCGACGGTCATCCTTCATGCGGTCCGGGAAACCTTCTGCCATCACGTCACGACCATGGTGGCCGGTGTCGATGCCGACTACGTCCATCAGGTACGCCGGGCCCATCGGCCAGCCGAATTTTTCCATGACCTTGTCGATGCGGACGAAGTCGACACCGGCGCTGACCAGCTTGGCGAAACCGCCGAAATACGGGAACAGCACGCGGTTGACCAGGAAACCCGGGCAGTCGTTGACGACGATCGGGTTCTTGCCCATTTTCTTGGCGTAGGCAACGGTGGTGGCAACGGCCAGCTCACTCGACTTCTCGCCACGGATCACTTCTACCAGCGGCATCATGTGCACCGGGTTGAAGAAGTGCATGCCGACGAAATTTTCCGGACGCTTGAGGGCTTTGGCCAACAGGCTGATGGAAATGGTCGAGGTGTTGGACGCGAGGATGGTGTCCTCTTTGACCTGACCTTCAACTTCAGCCAGTACGGCTTGCTTGACCTTCGGGTTCTCGACGACCGCTTCGACAACCAGATCCACATGACCGAAATCACCGTAGGACAGGGTCGGACGAATGCCGTTGAGCACTTCAGCCATTTTCGCGGCGGTCATGCGGCCCTTGTCGACGCGGCCAACCAGCAGCTTGGCGGCTTCGGCCAGGCCTTGCTCGATACCGTGCTCGTTGATGTCCTTCATCAGGATCGGCGTGCCTTTGGACGCCGACTGATAGGCGATACCGCCACCCATGATGCCGGCGCCGAGTACGGCAGCCTGCTTCACGTCTTTGGCGATTTCGTCGTAGGCCTTGGCCTTTTTCTTCAGTTCCTGATCGTTCAGGAACAGTCCGATCAAGCTCTGTGCAGCCGAGGTCTTGGCCAGTTTGACGAAACCGGCGGCTTCGACTTCCAGCGCCTTGTCACGACCGAAGTTCGCGGCTTTCTGGATGGTCTTGATCGCTTCGACCGGCGCCGGGTAGTTCGGGCCAGCCTGACCGGCCACGAAACCTTTGGCCGTTTCGAAAGCCATCATTTGCTCAATGGCGTTCAACTTGAGTTTTTCAAGTTTCGGCTGACGCTTGGCCTTGTAATCGAACTCGCCGGAGATGGCGCGCTTGATCAGCTCAAGGGCTGCTTCCTGCAACTTCTCTGGGGCAACCACGGCGTCGACGGCGCTGACTTTCAGAGCGTCTTCAGGGCGGTTTTCCTTGCCGGCGGCAATCCACTCGATCGCGTTGTCGACACCGATCAGGCGCGGCAGACGCACGGTACCGCCGAAGCCTGGGTAGATGCCCAGTTTGACTTCCGGCAGGCCGATTTTGGCTTTGGTCGACATGACGCGATAGTCAGCCGCCAGGCACATTTCCAGACCACCGCCGAGGGCGATGCCGTTGATGGCCGCTACGGTTGGCACGTTGAGGTCTTCGAAATCGCTGAAGATCTTGTTGGCTTCGAGATTGCCAGCAACCAGCTCGGCATCCGGCAGCTTGAAGTTGTCGACAAATTCGGTGATGTCGGCGCCGACGATGAACACGTCCTTGCCGCTGCTGACGATCACGCCCTTGATCGAAGCATCTGCCTTGATGGTGTCTACGGCCTGACGCAGTTCGTTCAGGGTTAGACGGTTGAACTTGTTGACGGACTCACCCTTGAGGTCGAATTTCAATTCGACGATGCCACTTTCAAGAGCTTTAACCGTGATGGCTTTACCTTCGTAAATCATCAACTGATCTCCACGATATGGAAGCTGAACAGTACACGTCGGACGCAGGCGAATGGCTCGGCAGGACGCTTTTTCGTCAATGCTAACGCCAATCCACCCGGCACACCCGCCAACGCGATAGTCGGGATTCTGTAGGAGCAGTCTGTAAGACAAACGCTCAATTCATACGCCCGTTTGATTTGGGTACGTCACCTTCTCGGAATTCCCGGCAATTGTCAATCGCCCAAAATACCGGTTGAAATGCGACTTTGCGGTCATTTCCGTAGGACGAAGACCTGCAACAAGCGCCTGCATGTCCAGCCATTCATAGAATCAATATTTAGAAAAGTCGCCCTAATCCGTCACAGCCTTTGTTTAAAGGGCTACGCTGGTGGGACTACAGGGAAATGCACAGCGCGCTTGATACCGCGCCGGCAGCAAAAAGCTTTCCGGCCTGCCTGGCCAACCCCGCCCGATGAATCATGTCGGGCTTTTTAATGCGCGTCTGCCGGACGTTTCACACCGTTGCAGTGCGAAAAGTCCGCAAGTCATGCCAGCGCTTTCAGTGTTGCGTCAATATCCTGCAAAACCGCAGCGTCGCCCTTCTCGCCCCAATACAGGGCGATCAACTGCTTGTCGGCGTCGACCTTGTAAACATTGCCCGGCAATTTTTCGAAATGATCGAGCAGTGCACGGTCCTCGCAGACTTCCTGCCATTGATTGACCCACACCCCCGGCGATTTCTGCCAGTACGTCCAGCAGGCCGAATGATTGCTTCTGCGCGGCCGGTAGTATTGCGCACAAGGGTTTGGCGGCTGCTGCGTCAGCCAGTGCGGCCATTCCTGAGGTGCCAGCTGCATGGCCAGACCGATGCGTCGCGCCTCTGTGCGCAGTGCGATGCGCCCGCTTTGCGCGCGCGACGGGCGCAGCCAGGCCAGCGGACTTAAAACCACCAGCAGGATTGACACCACCAACCAGACCGTCATATCTCTATTCCCCATTCTCGGTGAGCGCCATGTGTCACTTTGGAACCATTGCGCTCGAAACCAGCCATACTTACCACTATTGAAACCTCAGGAGAGCACCTCATGCCCTACCACCACATCCTGGTCGCCGTAGACCTGACCGAAGAGTGCGACCCTGTCATCCACCGTGCCCGCGAGCTTTCGGTCAACAACGGCGCCAAACTGTCGCTGGTACACATCGTCGAACCGATGGCCATGGCGTTCGGCGGCGACGTGCCGATGGATCTGTCACAACTGCAACAACAGCAGTTCGATCAAGCCAAGGAGCGCCTGGAGCGTTTGAAGCTCAAATACACCGAACTCGAGGGCGCCAACTGTCATTTGACCTACGGCCAGCCGCGCCAGGAAATCCACCACTTCGCCAAGGAGCAAACCTGCGATCTGATCGTAGTGGGCAGCCATGGCCGCCACGGTCTGGCGCTGTTGCTTGGCTCGACGGCCAACGACGTACTGCACGGCGCGCCGTGCGATGTGCTGGCGGTGCACCTGACGAAGCGCTGAAATACGGTCCCATGCAGGAGTGAGCCTGCTCGCGATAGCGTCCTGGAATTCGACACCTTCGTCGCTGACAGGACGCTATCGCGAGCAGGCTCACTCCTACATGGGAACTGCGCTTACATATGAAAAGCCCGGCGCTCATCACTGAGCGCCGGGCTTTTTCACATCCGGATCAATCAGGCATCCAGCTCGGCCCAACGCTCTACCAGCGCATCCAGCTCGGCCTGCAACTGCTCCAGCGAAGCGATGACCTTGGCCGTCTCTGCCGGCGGACGCTGATAGAAACCGGCCTCGGCCATTTCCGCTTCGACCGCCGCGATCTGCTGTTCCTTGGCGTCGATGTCGCCCGGCAAGGCTTCCAGCTCACGTTGCAGCTTGTAGCTGAGCTTCTTCTTCGCCACCGGAGCCGCAGCGGCAGGCGCCGCCACCGGTGCCGGCTCAGCGGTGACCACCGCCGAGTTCAAGTCAGCCTTGCCCGATTTGCTTTCGGTCACGCCCAGCAGACGTGGCGAGCCACCCTGACGGATCCAGTCCTGATAGCCACCGACGTATTCACGCACCTTGCCTTCACCTTCGAAGACCAGGGTGCTGGTGACCACGTTGTCGAGGAATGCCCGGTCGTGGCTGACCATGAGGACCGTGCCGTTGAAGGTCAACAGCACTTCTTCGAGCAGTTCGAGGGTTTCGACGTCGAGGTCGTTGGTCGGTTCGTCGAGCACCAGCAGGTTCGCCGGCTTGCTGAACAGCTTGGCCAGCAACAGACGCGCACGCTCACCACCCGACAGCGCCTTGACCGGCGTGCGCGCACGCTGCGGGCTGAACAGGAAGTCACCGAGGTAACTCAGGACATGCCGGCTCTGGCCATCGATATCGATGAAGTCGCGGCCTTCGGCAACGTTGTCGATCACGGTCTTTTCCAGATCCAGCTGATGGCGCAACTGGTCGAAATAGGCCACATCGATGCGCGTGCCCTCTTCCACTTTGCCGCTGGTCGGTTGCAGACCGCTGAGCATCAACTTCAGCAGGGTGGTCTTGCCGGTACCGTTGGCGCCAAGCAGACCAATACGGTCGCCACGCTGCAACACCATCGAGAAATCCTTGATCAGGAACGGCCCGCCCGGGTGAGCAAAACTCACATTCTCGAGGACCATCACCTGCTTGCCGGACTTGTCGGCGGTTTCCAGCTGAATGTTGGCTTTGCCGGTACGCTCGCGACGTTCGCTGCGCTCCACACGCAAGGCTTTCAGCGCACGTACGCGGCCTTCGTTACGGGTGCGACGGGCCTTGATGCCCTGACGGATCCACACCTCTTCCTGAGCCAGACGCTTGTCGAACAGCGCGTTGGCGGTTTCTTCAGCGGCCAGTGCAGCTTCTTTGTGCACGAGGAAACTGGCGTAATCGCCGTTCCAGTCGATCAGGCCGCCGCGGTCCAGTTCGAGAATGCGCGTGGCAAGGTTCTGCAGGAAGGAACGGTCGTGCGTGATGAACAGCACGGCGCCCTGGAAATCCTTCAGCGCTTCTTCGAGCCAGGCAATCGCCCCGATATCCAGGTGGTTGGTCGGTTCGTCGAGCAGCAGCAGATCCGGCTCGGAAACCAGCGCCTGTGCCAGCAGCACGCGACGACGCCAGCCGCCGGACAATTCGGCGAGGGTCTTGTCGGCCGGCAGCTGCAGGCGGCTGAGGGTGCTGTCGACCAAAGTCTGCAAGCGCCAGCCATCGCGGGCTTCGAGGTCGTGCTGGACATGCATGAGCTTGTCCAGATCGGCGTCGGTGACGATGTTCTGGCTCAGGTGATGATATTCGGCGAGCAATGCACCGACGCCATCGAGGCCTTCGGCAACCACGTCGAAAACGGTCCGCTCGTCGGCCACCGGCAATTCTTGCGGCAATTCGCCGATTTTCAGACCGGGGGCACGCCACACCGAGCCGTCATCGGGCTTCTGGTCGCCCTTGACCAGTTTCATCATGCTGGACTTGCCAGTGCCGTTGCGGCCGATGATGCACACCCGCTCACCACGGGCGATCTGCCAGGACACCTTGTCCAACAACGGCATAGCGCCGAACGCAAGGGACACATCGCTGAATTTGAGCAGGGTCATGAGCTTCTCCAAAAACCGGGCGCGTATTCTACCTGAATCAGCGCTCGCGCAGGCCGGCAATTTGTCTGTGGAAGCACTCTGCACAACATTTGTTGCGAACTTGTGCCGTGAGCCCTGCAAAGCTTTCGCCGCTTGCTGGCAAAAGGCTAAGCTACAGGCAATTCAGTGCCGACCGAGGTCGGCACTTGTCATGATTTCTCTGCCCGGATGTCTCATGCGCAGTCGCCTTTTCAGTGTTTTGTCCTGTTTGTTTTTCACCGCCGCTGCCGCTCAATCCGCCCAGGCGGTGGACCTGTCCACTCAACGCCAGTATTACGATGAAGCCAAGCGCGCACTGGCCAAGGGCGATACCGGCCCGTATTTCCGTTACAGCCAGGCGCTGGCCGACTATCCACTGGAGCCGTATCTGGCCTACGACGAGCTGACCGCGCGCCTGAAATCGGCGAGCAACATCGAGATCGAGAAATTTCTCGCCGAGCACGGCGATCTACCCCAGGCCAACTGGATGAAACTGCGCTGGTTGCGTTGGCTCGCTGACCGCGGCGACTGGACAACCTTCGTCAAGTATTACGACCCGAAACTCAATTTCACCGAACTCGACTGCCTGAACGCGCAGTACCAGATCAGCCACGACAAGAAGGCCGAGGGTTACGCCAACGCGGAAAAACTCTGGCTGACCGGCAAATCGCAACCGGCGGCGTGTGACGCGCTGTTCGGCATTTGGGCGGCTGACGGCCAGCTCACCGAACAGAAACGCTGGGAACGCACCAAACTCGCCGCGCAAGCGCGTAATTATCCGCTGGCGAACAGCCTGATCAACGGCTTGACCACCCTCGCCCCGCGCGGTCGTTTGCTGGTCGATGTTGCGCAAAAACCCGAGCTGCTCAATCAGCCGTCGCGCTTTACCCCGGCGGATGAACCGATGTCCGACGTGGTCAGCCTTGGCCTGCGCCGCCTCGCCCGTCAGGACCCGGACAAGGCCATGGCCCTGCTCGACGGTTACGCCAGCAGCATGCATTTCTCCCGTGATGAAAAAGTCGCGATCGCCCGCGAAATCGGCCTGACCCTGGCCCGCCGCTTCGACAGCCGCGCCCTCGATGTAATGACCAAGTACGACCCGGAGCTGCGCGACAACACCGTTTCCGAATGGCGCTTGCGCCTGCTGCTGCGCCTGGCCCGCTGGGATGACGCTTATGAACTGACCAAACGTCTGCCGCAGGATCTGGCCACCACCAACCGCTGGCGCTACTGGCAGGCGCGCAGCCTCGAACTGGCCCAGCCGCAGAATCCACAAGCCCAGACGCTTTACAAGAACCTTGCGCGGGAGCGTGACTTCTATGGCTTCCTCGCCGCCGACCGCTCGCAATCGCCGTACTCGCTGAACAACAAGCCGCTGGTGCTCAGCCAGGCCTTGATCAACAAGGTACGCAACACGCCGGGCGTGCGTCGCGCGCTGGAATTCCACGCTCGCGGGCAGATCGTCGACGGTCGCCGCGAGTGGTATCACGTCAGCCGGCATTTCAACCGTGACGAAATGGTCGCCCAGGCCAAACTCGCCTACGACCTGAAATGGTATTTCCCGGCCATCCGCACCATCAGCCAGGCGCAGTATTGGGACGATCTCGACATTCGCTTCCCGATGGCCCACCGCGACACGCTGGTGCGCGAAGCCAAGGTGCGTGGCCTGCACTCGAGCTGGGTGTTTGCCATCACCCGTCAGGAAAGCGCTTTCATGGACGACGCCCGCTCCGGCGTCGGCGCCAGCGGCCTGATGCAACTGATGCCCGGCACCGCCAAGGAAACCGCGCGCAAGTTCAGCATCCCGCTGGCCTCGCCGCAGCAGGTGCTCGACCCGGACAAGAACATCCAGCTCGGCGCCGCTTACCTGAGCCAGGTGCACAGCCAGTTCAACGGCAACCGCGTCCTCGCCTCCGCCGCCTACAACGCCGGCCCAGGCCGCGTGCGCCAATGGCTGCGCGGCGCCGATCACCTGAGTTTCGACGTCTGGGTGGAAAGCATTCCGTTCGACGAAACCCGCCAGTACGTGCAGAACGTGCTGTCGTACTCAGTGATTTACGGCCAGAAGCTCAACTCGCCACAGCCGCTGGTGGATTGGCATGAGCGGTATTTCGACGATCAGTGAGAACGAGCTGACGCCGAGTCATAAAAAATGCCCGTATCGTTAGATACGGGCATTTTTGTTGAAACGCTCGAAGCCTTATTTTCGTTTCGATCTGGCGGCGGCTGTTCCGAGGTCAGTCAGGCGATATCGCTGAGTCGGGCTCTTCGGATTTTCCGGGTCAGACATTTCGATCAAACCGGCCGCCAAGGCTGGCTTGAGATAATTGGCTCTGAAAGTCGCTCTATGTGTCAGCCCGATCTCGACCATCAGTTCGCTGGTTCTCATGGATCGGTTTGCGAGTATCGGCAGCAGCCTCTCTACTGGGTCGGTTACTGGGTCGGTTACTGGGTCGGTCACCGACTCGGAATCAATCGCCTCACGCAGCGAAATGTTCAATGCCTGCAGCATGTATTCAACGAAGGGCGTGGCCTCGTCCATCCGGTCAGCCGCCGACAGCGCTGCGTAATAGGCATCCTGCTCCTCGCGTATGACCGCCTCAACAGGCAGATAAGCCAGCACCGGTCGCCACTGACTGAGTATCAACGTTTGCCACAACCGCCCCATTCGCCCGTTTCCATCTGCAAACGGATGGATGAATTCGAATTCATAGTGAAAAACACAACTGGTGATCAATGGATGCCAGTCCGACTTGTCTAGCCATGCCAGCAAATCGTCGATCAACGCAGAAATCCGGCTCGGCGGCGGGGCCATATGAACCAATTGATCACCGCGATAAATCCCTACGCCCGCCCGACGCAGGCGTCCGCACTCATCAATTAACCCTTGCATCAGTAACTCATGGGCTCGAAGCAAGTCGGCCCGGGTGGCTGGTTGCCACTGCGGCATGGCCTCATAAGCCGCGAAAGCATTGCGCACCTCCTGGATTTCTTTCGGCAACCCAAGCACTCGACGTCCTGCAAGAACGGCGGTGACCTGCTCGATGCTCAACGTATTGTTTTCAATCGCCAGAGAAGCCTGGATCGTTCGAATACGATTGCTGCGGCGCAGTTGCGGCGTCTGCCTGTTGTCGTCCACAGCCGAGAGCTGACCGATTTGTTCGCTGATATCCGCAATCAGCGCGATCATTCGGGCGGTGAGAGTCAACGGCGGTTGATAACGACTCATTTGTCCATCCAGGCATTCAAACAGGCCGCCATAATGCCCGATACACGCACCGTTGATCACAGTTGATCAGCGATTCCTTTCCCATCATTGAACTGCAACGCCGCCAACCGCGCATACAACGGGTTACTGGCAATCAGTTCCTGATGCGTACCTATCGCCACAAGCCTGCCCTGATCCATTACGGCAATCCGATCGGCATTCTTGACCGTGGCCAGACGATGGGCGATCACCAGCGTGGTGCGGTTGTGCATCAGGCTGGGCAGGGCTTGCTGGATCAGGTGCTCGCTCTGCGCGTCGAGGGCGCTGGTGGCTTCGTCCAGCAACAGGATCGGCGCGTCGACCAGCAGCGCCCGGGCGATGGCGAGACGCTGGCGCTGGCCGCCGGAGAGTCCGAGGCCGCCATCGCCCAGGTGTGTCTGGTAGCCGTCAGGCATTTGCTCGATAAAGTCGTGGGCGTGGGCGATGCGGGCGGCTTCCTTGACCTGTTCCAGCGTCGCCGTCGGGCAACCGTAGCGGATATTCTCTTCGACGCTGCCGAAAAACAGCGCAGGCGTTTGCGAGACAAGGGCAAAGCAACGGCGCAGATCCAGCGGATCAAGACATGTCAGTGGCACGCCGTCGAGCAGGATCTGCCCCGCCAGCGGATCGTAGAAACGCAGCAACAGGTCATAAACCGTGGACTTGCCTGCACCGGACGGCCCTACCAATGCAAGGGTTTCACCGGCTTTCACCGTCAGACTCAAGCCGTCGACCGCATAGCTTTCTGGACGCGACGGGTAGGAAAAACGCACATCCTTGAGTTCGAGTTCACCTTTGACCCGCGCCGGCAAAGTCACCAGCCCCGCCGTGGGCGGCTGGATGCTGTTTTCCGAGCGCAGCAATTCGGCAATACGTTCAGCAGCACCGGCCGCGCGTTGCAGTTCACCGATGACTTCGCTCAATGTGCCGAAGGCGCTGCCGACGATCAGGCTATAGAAAACGAATGCCGCCAGTTCCCCTGCAGAAATTCGCCCGGCCATGACGTCCATGCCGCCGACCCACAACATCACCGCCACCGCGCCAAGCACCAACACGATCACCAGTGTGATCAGCCACGCGCGCTGAAAAATCCGTTTGCGCGCGGTGTCGAACGCCTGCTCAACCGTCAAGGCAAAGCGCTGCTCGTCCTGGACTTGATGGTTATAGGCCTGCACGGTTTTGATCTGACCGAGAGTTTCGGAAACGTAGCTGCCGATGTCAGCGATACGGTCCTGACTCTGGCGCGACAGATTGCGCACGCGTCGGCCGAACAGCAGGATCGGCGCGATCACCAGCGGCAGTGCGATCACCACGATGCTGGTGAGCTTGGGGTTGGTAATGAACAGCAGCACAACGCCGCCGATCACCATCAGCAAGTTGCGCAAAAACAGCGACAGCGAAGAGCCGATCACCGATTGCAGCAGCGTGGTGTCGGCGGTGAGGCGCGACTGGATTTCCGAGCTGCGGTTGTCCTCGTAAAAACCCGGATGCAGATACACCAGGTGGTTGAACACCTGGCGGCGAATGTCGGCGACCACGCGCTCGCCAATCCACGACACCAGATAAAAACGCGCGAAGGTACCCACCGCCAGCCCGAGCACCAGCAGCATGAACAGCGCGATGGACTGGTTGAGCAGATGCGGCGATCGGGTCATGAAGCCCTGATCCACCAGTAATTTGATGCCCTGCCCCATCGACAAGGTAATGCCGGCGGTAACGATCAGTGCGAGCAGCGCGCCGAAGGCGTGCCAGCGATACGGCAGGAGAAAATGACTGGTCAGACGCAGAGCGCGCCGGTGCCGGGAAGAAAGCATCGAAATCATGGAATTCACGTCTGTGCTGGGTGAATAGGGCCTGCCTGTTGACTCAGATGGGGTGGAACTCTGTAAATCACAATGAGTCAGGTTAAATATGCCCGTGATCACTGGATGCTAGAAACGATTGGTCTAAGGTTGCGGTTGAGACGAACGGCCAATTCTGTTTGAGTAAAGATGCTGTTCGCCGACGGACCACAGGGAGTTGTCACAGCCCGGTCACGCGGCGGTTTTAATCTAGGCGCACAACCTGATGAGGAGACAGGCCATGTCCTTGCAACACACCAGCGAAGACAAGATTCAAGTGATTCGCACCCAACCCGACCAGTCTCTGGGTTGCTCGATTATCGATGAGCAGGGCCGCGAAGTACCCATCACTGAAGACATGATCCAGAACGCCTGCCGCGAACTGGACAAGCGATTGGTCAAGCCTGCCGAACAAGAGTGATATAACCACCGTCTTCCTGACCCGGCCCTGTTTGCCGGGTTTTTTATGGGTGCAATTCTGGATCTGTATTGCAACCTTCGCGAGCAGGCTCGCTCCCATAGAGGGTCTACGGCGTACGCAGAACCTGTGGGAGCGAGCCTGCTCGCGAAAGCGTCGCCGCGATTTTCTAGACTGCCACAGCCCCAAGCGCCGCTACGATCTGCGCCAATGCCGGCGCCTCCCCGTCAACCCGCACTTGCAGACCTTCAATCTCGCGTCGCACCGGATACTGCTTGCGCAGCACATCAAACGCCACACGCTGCTCAGCGACACTGCCTACAAGGCTGCGGCGAAAATCCGCATCGTCACGGCGTGGGTCATATACGCCACGACACAACATGGCCAGCGCCCACGCCGGATCGCTGTCGGCGTGCAGCGTCACTTGCGACAACCACGGCGCCGGCAGCAGCTCCGCGAGCTGAATGCTCGCGGGTTGGCCGATAAAGGCGCAAAACGCCTGATAGATCTGCGCCGTGCCGCGCTGCTTGCCATCAAGGCTGTAACCGGCGATGTGTGGGGTCGCCAGCACGCAGAGCTCAGCCAAGGCGACGTCGACTTCGGGTTCAGCCTCCCAGACATCGAGCACGGCCTGCAGATCTTCCCGCTCCAGCAGCACCTGACGCAGCGCGGCGTTATCTACCACCGGGCCGCGCGCCGCGTTGATCAGCCATGCGCCGGGCTTGAGCTGGCGCAAACGTTGCTCATCAAACAGATGCCAGGTCGCCCCGTCACCGCTGCGGGTCAGCGGTGTGTGCAGGCTGATCACATCGCACTGCTCGATGATTTGGTCGAGGCTAACGTAATCGCCGCCTTCGGCTGCCTGACGCGGCGGGTCGCAGACTTTTACATCCCAACCCAAGCCTCTGAGCACGCTGATCAAGCGCCCACCGACTTCGCCTGCGCCGACGACACCGTAGGTGCGCTGGGCCAGATCGACGCCTTCGATTTCAGCGAGGGTCATCAGACTGCCCAGCACATAATCGACCACACCGCGTGCATTACAGCCCGGCGCGCTCGACCAAGTGATTCCGGCCTGGTTGAAATAATCCAGATCCAGATGATCGGTGCCAATCGTGCAGGTGCCGACAAAGCGCACCTTGCTGCCCTCCAGCAGCGCTCGGTTGACCTGGGTCACCGAGCGTACGAGCAGTACGTCGGCCTGCTCGACCGTCGCACGGTCGATGGCACGGCCAGGCACTCGGCGGATCTCGCCGAACCCGGCAAAAAAGGCATCGAGCAGCGGGATATTTTCGTCGGCAACAATCAGCATGGCGGGCTCCTTGGGCGGATCGGCAGTTTAGGTGCAGATCGCTTCCCGGGCCAGCAGCCTTTGCGCTTACAAATCCGCTACGAGGATTTTTCCTGACTGCAATGTCAGCGGCGTAGAATGCGGCGCCTTGCGCATCAACACCTGTGGACGTTTTGCCTGTGAATTCCGTTACTGATCAACCTGTCGCCGTTAGCCTTTCTCGCCCCGCGCGGATTCGCCTGGAGCTGAAGACCCTGCTCGCCCTGGCCGTGCCGATCATCATCGCGCAACTGGCGACCACCGCCATGGGCTTTGTCGATGCGGTGATGGCCGGGCGTGTCGGGCCGAAGGACCTGGCGGCAGTGGCGCTGGGCAACTCGATCTGGGTGCCGGTGTTTCTGCTGATGACCGGCACACTGCTGGCAACCACACCGAAAGTCGCACAGCGCTTTGGCGCCGGTACGCACAGCGAGATCGGCCCGATTGTCCGTCAGGCCCTATGGCTGGCGCTGGTGGTGGGCCTGATCGCGACGGCGATGCTGATCGCCGCCGAGCCCGTTCTGCACCTGATGAACGTCGATCCGGAACTGATCGGCCCGTGCATGCAATATCTGCACGGCATCGCCAGCGGGCTGCCAGCGGTGGCGTTCTACCATGTGCTCCGTTGCTTCAGTGACGGCCTGGGCCGCACGCGGCCGGCGATGGTGTTGGGTCTGTGCGGTCTGGCGCTGAATATTCCACTGAACTACATCTTCATTTATGGTCATTTCGGCGTGCCAGCCATGGGCGGCGTCGGCTGCGGTTGGGCCACGGCGATCGTGATGTGGGTGATGGCCCTCGGCATGGCCGGCTACGAACGTTGGGCCCCTGCGTATCGTTCGAGCGAACTGTTCAGCCGTTTCGACTGGCCACAGTGGGCGGTGATCAAGCGGCTGCTGGCGATTGGTCTGCCAATCGGCATCGCGGTGTTTGCCGAGTCGAGCATTTTTGCGGTGATCGCCCTGCTGATCGGCAGCCTCGGCGCCACGGTGGTCGCCGGGCATCAGATCGCCCTCAACGTCAGTTCGCTGGTGTTCATGATCCCCTACTCGCTGGGCATGGCCGTCACCGTGCGCGTCGGTCAGGCGCTCGGCCGTGAGGAGCCGCGCGAAGCGCGTTTTGCTGCGGGTGTCGGCATGGCCACGGCACTGGCCTATGCCTGTCTGTCGGCGAGCATGATGCTGGCACTGCGCGAACCGATTGCGGCGATCTACACCGCCGATCCGACAGTGATCCACATTGCCGCGATGCTGATCGTCTATTCGGCGTTGTTCCAGTTCTCCGACGCGATCCAGGTCACCGCCGCCGGCGCCCTGCGTGGTTATCAGGACACGCGGGTGACGATGATTCTGACCCTGTTCGCCTATTGGGGCATCGGCTTGCCGGTGGGTTACGCCCTCGGCCTGACCGACTGGCTCGGCGAACCACGCGGTCCGAGCGGTCTGTGGCAGGGTCTGATTGTCGGCTTGAGCTGTGCGGCACTGATGCTGTCGATCCGCCTGACCCGCAGCGCGCGCAAACGCATCCGCATCAGTCGCTCGGCTGGCTGAGCACTTTCTACCGCAACAAAAAAAATGGGAGCCAGCCTGCTGGCGATCGCGGCAAATCAGTCACGGAGATATCGACTGATTTGCCGTCATCGCCAGCAGGCTGGCTCCCACATTTGTTTTAGCGTTGGCCCCGGGCTCAGGCGTCTTTCTTGCGAATCCAGTACAGGTAAGTACCGGCCTCTTTGTGCTTGCCGACCAGTTCATGGTCGAGGAACACGCAGAATTTGGGGATATCGCGCTGGGTCGACGGATCGGTGGCGATGACCTTGAGCAGGCCGCCAGGCGCCAGATCACGGATGTGCTGGTGCAGCATCATCACCGGCTCAGGGCAATTGAGGCCGGTGGCGTCGAGGGTGCCGTCGACCGGGGTATCGATCATTTCACTCATGGTTTACTCCTGAAACTGGCCGGCATTGTCGCGCATTGCCGGGTGTTCGGTCACCTGCGGTGTTACGCCACACTCCAAGCGAGCCTGCTCGCGAAAGCGCTGGGTCAGCCAATGATGTGTTGACTGACAGATAGCCTTCGCGAGCAGGCTCGCTCCCACAGGGTTTCGTATTGTGTCAGCGGGATCTGGCTTTCTTTGTGTCATGCCGGCGCAAATGGCAGGTCACTTCTTCGCGGTCGTGATACAGCTGCTTGCAGCCAATATCGACTTTGATCCCGCGCGCCTTGAAGCCGTCGGCGATGCGTTCAAGCAAACGCTTCACCTCGGCATAGCGCTGTTTCATCGGCAGCTTCAGATTGACCACCGCCTCGCGGCAATGACCTTCGCCGATCCACTCTTCGAGCATTGCCGCGTTACGCGCCGGCTTTTCGACGATGTCACAGACCATCCAGTCCACCGGTTGCTTGGGCTTGAAGGTAAAGCCGTCAGCCATCAGGTGCTGAACCAGCCCCGTGTCCATCAGGCTCTCGGCCATCGGGCCATTATCGATGGCGGTCACCAGCATGCCGCGATTGACCAGTTGCCAGGTCCAGCCGCCGGGTGCGGCGCCCAGGTCGACGCCGGTCATGTCGCTGTGCAGACGGTCTTCCCATTGATCACGCGGAATGAAGTGGTGCCAAGCTTCTTCCAGTTTCAGCGTTGAACGGCTCGGCGCCTCGCGGGGGAACTTCAGGCGTGGAATGCCCATCGGCCACATCGCCGAGTTACCGGCATCGGCCATGCCGAGAAACACTTCGCGACCACTTTTGAAGGTCAGCAGCAGGCGCGGTTTGCTGGCGTCGTCCACCAGTTTGCCGGCGGCAGTCAGGGCTTTGCGCAGCGGGCCTTCGAACTTCTTGCAGAAGTTCGACAGTTCCTTGCCATCATTGGTGTCGACCACTTCCAGCCACAGGCTGCCACAGACAGGGAATTCGGCCATGTGCGCGAGGATCACGCTGATACGGTCGGTTTCCGGCAAATCGATGAAGACGCCGCGCGCCCATTGCCGCGGAAAAATCAGCTCGGCGAAACGCTGACCGCGCATCAGGCGTTCGGCGCCGTCTGCTTCGGTGCAGACAAACTCGGCGTACGCTGTAGCCGCTTTGGCCTTGGCGTAACCGGCCACGTTCAGTTGGGCGGCAAGGTCGGAAATCTCCGAACAGACTTCGCCTTCGAAGCCTGGTCGGCAATGCATGAATAGGGTGTTCATTGTTACTCCTGGGCAAAGGACGAGGATTGGTCCCCTGCGCGCTGCTCAAGCCTTGCTTCACAGCAAAGCCTGTCACGAAAACCGGCGCATGATAGCCGATGTTGGAACCTTGGTTCTCGCGACACAGTCCAGTTAATAGCCAGCTATTCAAAACAGGGCTAGGTTTAATGCTCTGTCCGTTTCCTCAGTCCGTAGCCGTGCGGACTCAAAGGAGTGATCGTAATGCCGTCCCTTGATAGCCTGAAAACGCTCAAAACCCTACAAATCGACGACCAGACCTACCACTACTTCAGCCTGCCGGACGCCGCCAAGAGCCTGGGCGACCTCGACAAACTGCCAATGTCGCTGAAAGTGCTGCTGGAAAACCTGCTGCGCTGGGAAGACGAAAAAACCGTCACTGGCGCTGATCTCAAGGCCATCGCCGCATGGCTCAGGGAACGCCGCTCCGACCGCGAAATCCAGTACCGCCCGGCCCGCGTACTGATGCAGGATTTTACAGGAGTACCCGCTGTGGTCGACCTCGCCGCCATGCGCGCGGCGATGGCCAAGGCCGGCGGCGATCCGCAGCGGATCAATCCGTTGTCGCCGGTGGATCTGGTGATCGACCACTCGGTGATGGTCGACAAATTCGCCTCGGCCAGCGCGTTCGAACAAAACGTCGATATCGAAATGCAGCGCAACGGCGAGCGTTACGCCTTTCTGCGCTGGGGCCAGAGCGCTTTCGATAATTTCAGCGTGGTGCCGCCGGGAACCGGGATCTGTCACCAGGTCAACCTTGAATACCTCGGGCGCACGGTGTGGACCAAGGACGAAGACGGGCGCACCTATGCCTTTCCCGATACGTTGGTCGGCACTGACTCGCACACGACCATGATCAACGGCCTCGGCGTGCTCGGCTGGGGCGTTGGCGGGATCGAAGCGGAAGCGGCAATGCTCGGGCAACCGGTGTCGATGCTGATTCCGGAAGTGATCGGTTTCAAACTCACTGGCAAGCTCAAGGAAGGCATCACCGCCACTGACCTGGTACTGACCGTCACGCAGATGCTGCGCAAGAAAGGCGTGGTGGGCAAGTTTGTTGAATTTTACGGTGATGGCCTCGCTGACCTGCCGCTGGCCGACCGTGCGACCATCGCCAACATGGCCCCGGAATATGGGGCGACGTGCGGGTTCTTCCCGGTCGATGAGGTCACGCTGGACTACCTGCGCCTGTCCGGGCGGCCGCCGGCCGTGGTCAAACTGGTCGAGGCGTATACCAAAGCGCAGGGCCTGTGGCGTCTGCCCGGTCAGGAGCCGCTGTTCACTGACAGCCTGGCGCTGGACATGGGCAGCGTCGAAGCCAGCCTCGCCGGGCCGAAACGGCCGCAGGACCGCGTTTCGCTGCCCAATGTTGCGCAGGCGTTCAGTGATTTTCTCGATCTGCAGTTCAAACCTACCAGCAAGGAAGAAGGCCGCCTGGAAAGCGAGGGCGGCGGTGGTGTTGCGGTGGGCAATGCCGATCTGGTCGGTGAAGCGGATTACGAATACGAGGGCCACACCTATCGGCTGAAAAATGGCGCCGTGGTCATCGCAGCGATCACCTCGTGCACCAACACCTCCAACCCGAGCGTAATGATGGCTGCCGGGTTGCTGGCGAAAAAAGCCGTAGAGAAAGGCCTGACCCGCAAACCGTGGGTGAAGAGTTCGCTGGCGCCGGGTTCGAAAGTGGTTACCGACTACTACAAGGCCGCCGGTCTGACGCAATATCTCGATCAGCTCGGGTTTTCCCTGGTCGGCTACGGCTGCACCACCTGCATCGGCAACTCCGGGCCGCTACCTGAGCCGATCGAGAAAGCCATCCAGAAAGCCGACCTCACCGTGGCCTCGGTGTTGTCCGGAAATCGCAACTTCGAGGGCCGCGTGCATCCGCTGGTAAAAACCAATTGGCTGGCCTCACCGCCGCTGGTCGTCGCCTATGCACTGGCTGGCAGCGTGCGCAGCGACATCAGCAGCGAACCGCTGGGGCAAGACCAACAAGGCAATCCGGTGTACCTGCGCGACATCTGGCCGAGCAGCCAGGAAATCGCCGACGCGGTGAATCAGGTCAACACCGCCATGTTTCACAAGGAATACGCGGAGGTGTTCGCCGGCGACGAGCAGTGGCAAGCGATCGAAGTGCCGCAAGCGGCCACGTACGTGTGGCAGGACGACTCTACCTACATTCAACATCCGCCGTTCTTCGACGATATCTCCGGCCCGCTGCCGCAAATCGAGGATGTCAAAGGTGCGCGCGTACTGGCACTGCTCGGCGATTCGGTGACCACCGACCACATTTCCCCTGCCGGCAACATCAAGGCTGACAGCCCTGCGGGGCGTTACCTGCGCGAGAAAGGCGTGGAGCCGCGCGACTTCAACTCCTACGGCTCACGGCGCGGTAACCACGAAGTGATGATGCGCGGCACGTTTGCCAACATCCGGATCCGCAACGAAATGCTTGGCGGCGAGGAAGGCGGCAACACGATCTACATTCCGACCGGTGAGAAACTGGCGATCTACGACGCGGCCATGAAATACCAGGCATCGGGTACACCGCTGGTGGTGATTGCCGGTCAGGAATACGGCACCGGCTCCAGTCGGGACTGGGCGGCCAAGGGCACCAACCTGCTCGGCGTCAAAGCAGTAATTGCGGAAAGCTTCGAGCGGATACACCGCTCAAACCTGGTGGGCATGGGCGTGCTGCCGCTGCAATTCAAGCTCGACCAGAATCGCAAGAGCCTGAATCTGACCGGCAAGGAAACGTTTGAAATCCAAGGACTGACCGGTGTGGAGCTGACGCCACGGATGAATCTGCCGCTGCTGATCACTCGTGAGGATGGGCGTCAGGAGAAGATCGAGGTGTTGTGCCGCATCGATACCTTGAATGAGGTGGAGTACTTCAAGGCTGGCGGGATTCTGCATTACGTATTGCGGCAGTTGATTGCTTCGTAATATTTGCAGAAACAGAAACACCGCCATCTGGCGGTGTTTCCCTTTGCGCGCAGCACTTTTCCACAGGCGAAAAAAAACCCGCCGAAGCGGGTTTTTCCCAAGACCATTATCGACTCCCTGTCGGCAGCGATCCTTGCAATGGTCGATCGTCCTTGATCCTGAAACACTCCCTGTGTCTCAGTTGATGTGTGTAGATTACCCAGTGGATCCAATCGGTAATAGTCGTAAAAGCTACCAGAGCGTGTAAGACATTCGCCATAGGAGCCCTTCCGAAAACCCTTAGTCGCGTCAGGCACCACCGCTTTCACGGGCCTTGGCGCTTTCGGCAAGGAAATGCTCGAGTCTGCTCAGTTGCTCTTCCCAGCCACGACTGTCCATGTAATAGGCCTCTTTCTGGCGAATATCGGGAATATGGGCAAATCCGGATTCAGAGACTTTCAAGAGGGTGCCATCCTCGAAATCCTGCAGCTCAAACCTGACCAGCGTGGTCGGCTCCTGTGAGTAATCGATCTTCGGGTTGACTGCATACGGATGCCAGCGGAACGAAAACAACTGCTGCGGCTCGACCCGCTCGATCAGCACATTCCATAAAACGTGTTCATAACCCGGATAAGTGACTTGCCCTTGCGTCCATTCTCCGGCAATGAACCGACGGCCCTCCAGCGCCACGCCAAACCACTGGCCAAACGCCTCGGCATCAACCAAGGCACGCCAGACATGCGAACGCGGCGCCTTGAGCGTGATCTTGCGTTCGAAACTATTGGGTACTGGCTTCATACGTCACCTCCTGTTCTGAACACTAGGCTTGTATGACCACATGTCCAATGTGAAGTTGTATCAAAGCGGTGCAGCCACTTCCGAAAGGAAACATCCTGCTGCCATTTTTTGCCGGTGCCACGATGGATGCCGAACCCCTCACGCAGCGAAGCTGGTACCTTTGCCAGCGACATGAATGAAAAGGATTGCGTCATGCTGCCATCCCTTGCCGATCGTTATCGCGGTGCCCTTCTCGGTCTGGCGTGCGGCGACGCCGTAGGTACTACGGTTGAGTTCAAACCACGCGGATCATTCCAACCGTTGACCGACATGGTTGGTGGTGGCCCCTTCCACCTCGAACCCGGGCAATGGACCGATGACACCTCGATGGCGTTGTGTCTGGCGGAAAGTCTGCTGACCAAAAATGGCTTCAATGCGGTTGATCAGATGGGCCGCTATCTCAATTGGCGGCAGTGGGGTTATCTCAGCTCGACTGGTGAGTGTTTCGATATCGGCACGACCGTCAGTCAGGCGCTGGCACACTATCAGCAAACCGCTGACCCTTTTGCCGGCTCGACCGACCCATACAGCGCTGGTAACGGTTCGCTGATGCGCCTGGCTCCGGTGGTGCTGTTTTACTTTCCCGATCTCCAGCAGATCCACACCTTTGCCGCCGACAGTTCGCGAACTACCCACGCCGCCCCGGAAGCCATCGAGTGTTGCCAGTTGCTGGCTGGCTTGATCGCCAAAGCCCTTGCAGGCGCAAGCAAAGCAGAGCTGCGCCGGCTGTCATCCGCCAGCTTCTCACAGCCCAAGGTCGCGGCCATTGCCCGTGGCGATTACTTCAGCCTGTCCGAGGCAGATATCAAAGGCAGCGGCTACAGCGTGCAGTCGCTGGAAGCAGCGCTGTGGTGCTTTCAGCGTACGAACAGCTTTGCAGCAGCGATATTGCAAGCGGCCAATCTGGGCGATGACGCCGATACCACTGCTGCGATTACCGGTCAGTTGGCCGGCGCCTATTACGGCGTACAAGGCATTCCTGCGCATTGGCTCGCTACCCTGCACGACGGTGCAGAGATTGCGGCTATAGCCGACCGTTTGCTCGCAGCTGCCCGAATGCGCCCGACTGAATAAACGCAGCGCAAACGCTACACTGCTCGGCACCTGACCTTCAATACAGCGAGATCTGACCATGTCCCCGCGCCTGCTTTTGGCTCTGTCGCCGTTTCTGTTCTCCCCGCTCCTCCATGCCGCCGTTGACTGCGCGAATGCCAGCGATCAGGCGACAATGAATCAGTGTGCAGGCCAGGATTTCAAAGCGGCGGACAACGAACTGAACACGGTGTATCAGCAGATCACGGCACGGTTGAAGGACAACCCGGATGGCAAGAAACTGTTAATCAGCGCGCAGCGCGCGTGGATCGGGTTTCGCGATACCGAGTGCAAGTTCTCCGCCTCGGGCGTCGCGGGTGGAAGCGTCTATCCGCTGATTTACAGCAACTGCATGACCAGCATGACGAAAACCCGGGTTGAATCGTTGAAACAGTATCTGAAGTGCGAAGAAGGTGACATGAGCTGCCCGGTGCCGGGCGCCTGACACAGCTCTGAACCACAGACCCGCTCCCCAGTTGAAAGGCTTCCACTCGTGGGAGCGAGCCTGCTCGCGAAGCTGTCAGCCAGACACTTACCACTGAACGATCAAACGTGCGGATCCCCCGGCGCCTTGCTCGGCACCGCGTACTGCGGCTTGAGATGACCGTCCTGATCAAGCAACCAGGCATCCATGATCTGCCGCACCACTGGCCCGGCGACACGACCGCCGGCCTCGCCGTTTTCGATCATTACCGAAATGGCAATCTTCGGATGTTCGGCCGGGGCGAAACCGACGAACAAGGCGTTGTCGCGGTGGCGCTCAAGGGTTTTCTCGCGGTTGTAGCGCTCGCCCTGCTTGATCGCCACCACTTGTGCCGTACCGCTCTTGCCGGCGATTCGGTATTGCGCACCCGCCGCCGCCGCGCGGGCGATACCTCGGGCGTCGTGCATGACCATCTGCATGCCATGGTTGACCTGTTCCCAATCGCGCGGATCCTTGAGCAGGATGTTCGGCATCGGGTGCTCATCGACCGGCGCGACGCCATCGACGGTTTTGGCCAGGTGCGGACGGTTCCACACTCCTTTGTTCGCGATCAACGCCGTGGCCTGAGCCAGTTGCAGCGGCGTGACCTGCATATAACCCTGACCGATACCGAGAATTACCGTTTCGCCCGGGAACCAGGCCTGGCGCCGTGTGGCACGCTTCCAGGCTTGCGACGGCATGAGGCCGGGTGACTCTTCAAACATGTCCAGCGAGACTTTCTCACCGAGGCCGAACATCGCCATGTAATCGTGCAAGCGATCGATACCGAGCTTGTGGGCCAGATCATAGAAGTAAGTGTCGTTGGAACGCATGATTGCTGCATCCATGTCCACCCACCCATCGCCGCTGTGGTTCCAGTTGCGATACTTGTGATCGAAATCAGGGAGCTGGTAGTAACCGGGGTCGAACACACGGGTCTGCGGGGTCACGACTCCGGCGTCGAGGCCAGCGATCGCCACTTCCGGCTTGATGGTTGATCCCGGTGCGTAGAGCCCGCGCAGGACACGGTTAAACAACGGTCGGTCGATCGAGTCACGCAGTGCCGAGTATTCCCTGGAACTAATACCAGTGACGAACAGGTTCGGATCGAAGCTCGGATTACTGACCATCGCCAATACTTCGCCTGTCGACGGATCAAGCGCTACCACTGAACCACGGCGATCGCCCAGGGCGGCCTCTGCCGCTTCCTGCAGTTTGACGTCGAGGCTGAGCACGATGTTTTTACCCGGCACCGGATCGGTGTGCTTAAGCACCCGAAGTACCCGACCCTGAGCGTTGGTTTCGACTTCCTCATAACCGACATGGCCATGTAACTGCGCTTCGTAGAATCGCTCAATGCCGGTTTTACCAATGGATTGAGTGCCGCGGTATTCGACCGAATCCAGGGTTTTGGCTTCTTTTTCGTTGATTCGGCCAACGTAGCCGATTGAATGGGCAAAATGCGCCCCGAGCGGATAATCGCGGACAAATTGCGGCTCGACATCAATGCCCGGCAAATGAAACTCGTTGACGGCCAATACGGCGATTTGCTCTTCGGTCAGCTCGTAGAACAGCGTCACCGGGGTAAACGGATGACGGGATTGCTTCATCGCCTTGTCGAAAACCGCGCGATCCTCCGCGGGCAGATGCAAGAGATTGATGACCTCGTCCAGCTCTTGATTGACGTCGCTGGCGCGTTCGCGGGTGATTGTCAGGTTGAAGCTGGGACGGTTATCAGCGAGTACCACGCCGTTGCGGTCGTAGATCAGACCGCGCGTCGGCGGGATTGGCAAGACGTGAACGCGGTTGTTTTCCGAGATGGTCGAGTGGTAGTCGAACTCCACTACTTGCAGGATGTACAGGCGCACGACAAGGGCGCAGCTGATGGCAAAGACGAACAAGGCGCAGGCAATCAACCGTTTGTTGACCAGACGCGTCTCTTTTTCGTGGTCCTTGATCGGGATGGCTTCAGGCATTTCTACAGCAACTCTTTAACATGAATGAATGCCGAATCCGTGGGCATGGCAGCAGTCCGTAAAAACGAGCTGCACCATACCAAAAACTGCCCGGTCACTTCAGGACGTTTTTTTAATGACGACGGTTGAAGCGAATTGATGCATCGGCGAAACTTTCCCGCAGGCAAAACAAAACCCCAACTGCTTTCGCAATTGGGGTTTCGGAATTTAATCTTGACGATGACCTACTCTCACATGGGGAAACCCCACACTACCATCGGCGATGCATCGTTTCACTGCTGAGTTCGGGATGGGATCAGGTGGTTCCAACGCTCTATGGTCGTCAAGAAATTCGGGTACTGACTCGTGACCAGATGGCCTCGCTTCAGCAAATTGGGTATGTGACAGCTTTCGGTGTTTGTGCGTTTCGAACTTTCGGTTCGTTTCGTCTTCACACACCGCAATCTGGTCTCTTCGACGCAAATTGCTTGGGTGTTATATGGTCAAGCCTCACGGGCAATTAGTATTGGTTAGCTCAACGCCTCACAGCGCTTACACACCCAACCTATCAACGTCGTAGTCTTCGACGGCCCTTCAGGGAACTCAAGGTTCCAGTGAGATCTCATCTTGAGGCAAGTTTCCCGCTTAGATGCTTTCAGCGGTTATCTTTCCCGAACATAGCTACCCGGCAATGCCACTGGCGTGACAACCGGAACACCAGAGGTTCGTCCACTCCGGTCCTCTCGTACTAGGAGCAGCCCCTCTCAAATCTCAAACGTCCACGGCAGATAGGGACCGAACTGTCTCACGACGTTCTAAACCCAGCTCGCGTACCACTTTAAATGGCGAACAGCCATACCCTTGGGACCGGCTTCAGCCCCAGGATGTGATGAGCCGACATCGAGGTGCCAAACACCGCCGTCGATATGAACTCTTGGGCGGTATCAGCCTGTTATCCCCGGAGTACCTTTTATCCGTTGAGCGATGGCCCTTCCATACAGAACCACCGGATCACTAAGACCTACTTTCGTACCTGCTCGACGTGTCTGTCTCGCAGTCAAGCGCGCTTTTGCCTTTATACTCTACGACCGATTTCCGACCGGTCTGAGCGCACCTTCGTACTCCTCCGTTACTCTTTAGGAGGAGACCGCCCCAGTCAAACTACCCACCATACACTGTCCTCGATCCGGATAACGGACCTGAGTTAGAACCTCAAAGTTGCCAGGGTGGTATTTCAAGGATGGCTCCACGCGAACTGGCGTCCACGCTTCAAAGCCTCCCACCTATCCTACACAAGCAAATTCAAAGTCCAGTGCAAAGCTATAGTAAAGGTTCACGGGGTCTTTCCGTCTAGCCGCGGATACACTGCATCTTCACAGCGATTTCAATTTCACTGAGTCTCGGGTGGAGACAGCGCCGCCATCGTTACGCCATTCGTGCAGGTCGGAACTTACCCGACAAGGAATTTCGCTACCTTAGGACCGTTATAGTTACGGCCGCCGTTTACCGGGGCTTCGATCAAGAGCTTCGCGTTAGCTAACCCCATCAATTAACCTTCCGGCACCGGGCAGGCGTCACACCCTATACGTCCACTTTCGTGTTTGCAGAGTGCTGTGTTTTTAATAAACAGTCGCAGCGGCCTGGTATCTTCGACCGGCATGAGCTTACGGAGCAAGTCCTTCACCCTCACCGGCGCACCTTCTCCCGAAGTTACGGTGCCATTTTGCCTAGTTCCTTCACCCGAGTTCTCTCAAGCGCCTTGGTATTCTCTACCCAACCACCTGTGTCGGTTTGGGGTACGGTTCCTGGTTACCTGAAGCTTAGAAGCTTTTCTTGGAAGCATGGCATCAACCACTTCGTCACCCAAAGGGTAACTCGTCATCAGCTCTCGGCCTTAAGATCCCGGATTTACCTAAGATCTCAGCCTACCACCTTAAACTTGGACAACCAACGCCAAGCTGGCCTAGCCTTCTCCGTCCCTCCATCGCAATAACCAGAAGTACAGGAATATTAACCTGTTTTCCATCGACTACGCTTTTCAGCCTCGCCTTAGGGACCGACTAACCCTGCGTCGATTAACGTTGCGCAGGAAACCTTGGTCTTTCGGCGTGGGTGTTTTTCACACCCATTGTCGTTACTCATGTCAGCATTCGCACTTCTGATACCTCCAGCAAGCTTCTCAACTCACCTTCACAGGCTTACAGAACGCTCCTCTACCGCATCATCCTAAGATGATACCCGTAGCTTCGGTGTATGGTTTGAGCCCCGTTACATCTTCCGCGCAGGCCGACTCGACTAGTGAGCTATTACGCTTTCTTTAAAGGGTGGCTGCTTCTAAGCCAACCTCCTAGCTGTCTAAGCCTTCCCACATCGTTTCCCACTTAACCATAACTTTGGGACCTTAGCTGACGGTCTGGGTTGTTTCCCTTTTCACGACGGACGTTAGCACCCGCCGTGTGTCTCCCATGCTCGGCACTTGTAGGTATTCGGAGTTTGCATCGGTTTGGTAAGTCGGGATGACCCCCTAGCCGAAACAGTGCTCTACCCCCTACAGTGATACATGAGGCGCTACCTAAATAGCTTTCGAGGAGAACCAGCTATCTCCGAGCTTGATTAGCCTTTCACTCCGATCCACAGGTCATCCGCTAACTTTTCAACGGTAGTCGGTTCGGTCCTCCAGTCAGTGTTACCTAACCTTCAACCTGCCCATGGATAGATCGCCCGGTTTCGGGTCTATTCCCAGCGACTAGACGCCCTATTAAGACTCGCTTTCGCTACGCCTCCCCTATTCGGTTAAGCTCGCCACTGAAAATAAGTCGCTGACCCATTATACA